>CALJMB010000105.1 GCA_937982515.1 uncultured Balneolaceae bacterium | reverse complement strand
TAGTAGCTACTTCTTGACCGTTTAGTAACTACTTCTTGGTCGGAAAGTAGCTACTACTTTGTATTTCATCAGAAAAACCGGGTTGTATGTAGCCTTACATTTGTAGCCAAATCTGACTTTCTCACTCATTCAAAGTCAAAATCAGGCATCGGATGAGCGGGGAAGAGTTTACTTCAGGCTGAATGCTCCGAGCCGGTTTCGGAGGAGTTCAATTCCCAGGTTACCGGTGGTTCCGGTATGCGTTTTCTCTTTTAACCGTTCTGACAGATCTCCGGCTTCCAGGCTGTCCAGGCTGGATTTTACCTTGTGGTAGGCTTCCCGGAAGGGCAGGCCTTCTTTTACCCATTCATTTGCCTGATCGGCGGCAAACAGTTCTTTGGTGCAGGCTTCTTTCAATCGTGCTTCTTTCGGCCTGAGATGATTTACCAGCAACAGGCTCATATCGAGCATGGAGCGGATCTCATCAAAAGCCGTCATCACATTCTTTTTGATTAACTGAAGGTCTCGGTGATAACCGGAGGTTAGTTTTACGGCATTCATCTTAATGGCCTGCTCACAACCGCATAATGTGGCATAGCGGGCACGTATCAGCTCGGCTGTATCCAGATTTTGTTTTTGGGGCATGATGGATGATCCGGTACACAGTGCCGGATCAACCTCAAAAAAACCGAACTCGCGGCTGGTGTACCAGATCAGGTCGTTGGCAAAGTGAGCCAGAGTAGCTCCGGCCCCTTCCAGCGCCTGAACCAGTTGCAGATCGATTTTGCCTCGTGTATTCTGTGCGGTGAGCGAAACGGTTATCATTCCGTCAAACCCCAGTTCCTCTGCCACCCATTCACGTGGCAGGTCCAGATTCACTCCAAAACCGGCTGCCGTTCCCAGTGGAGATAAGTTTACATTGCAATAGGCTGCCCTGATAGCTTCCAGATCAAGCAGCAACATTTCGGCAATAGCGGCCAGCCACATCCCCACCGAGCTTAACATAGCCCGCTGGGTATGGGTATAGCCCGGCATGGGGATGTATTGATACGTTTCTGCCTGGTCCAGAAATGCCCCTATGGTTGTACAAATCTCTTCTGCCAAACGCTGTAATTCGTCTTTTTCGTAAAGCCGCATGGCTGCCAGAACCTGATCATTGCGGGATCTTCCGGTATGTATTTTTTTTCCGGTCTCTCCCAGCCTGTCTATCAGGTAGGCCTCAATGGCCGTATGTCCATCTTCCTGTTCCGGCCTGATCTCGAAGCTTCCCTCCTTCCAGGCTGTAAGGATTTCATCCATGGCATGCAACAACTCATCCAGTTCGGCAGCCGTCAGAAGTCCTATTTTATGGAGGCCTTTGGCATGAGCTTTGGACGCCTCTATATCGAAGGGAATCAGCCGTTGGTCCAGCAGGTAGTCATCCCCAACTGTGAACCGTTCAACCTTTTGCTCAAGATCGCTTTTTCCCGTTGCCTGCTGCCAAAGCTTTGCCATGACCTTTAATCTCTTCTTTTAATTGGTATGCTGTTTTTTGTGGTAAATTCCAGAGTTCGATAAAGCCGGCTGAAGCATTCTGGTTGAAGTCGGCCGATTTATTGAATGTAGCCAGGTTTTCATCAAACAATGAGTAGGGCGAAGATAAAGCAACGATTTCACAATTGCCTTTATAAAGCCGGACTTTTACCGTGCCGCTTACTTTTTTGTTCTGATTGTCGATAAAAGCACGGATATTATCCATTACCGGTTCGAAGTATTTCGCGCCATAGCACAAGTAAGCCCATTTGTTATCAATAATATATTTCAGCTCGTTTTCTTCCCGGGTGGAAACCAGCTGCTCCAAATCCTGATGCGCTGAAATGAGGATATGAGCGGCAGGGTTTTCATAAATGCCGCGTACTTTCAGCCCTACAATCCGGTCTTCGATAAGGTGGAAGTATCCTACGGCATGTTTCCCTCCTGTTTTATTTAATTCCTGTATGATATCTACCAGAGGCTGCTCTTTGCCATTCAGAGCTATCGGAATACCTTGTTCAAAAGTGATTTCCAGAATCTCTTCCTCATCTGGGGCGTTGACAGGTGTGTTACACCATTTGAGGATATTTTCAAGCGGAGGTATCAGTTCCGGGTTCTCAATCTCGCCGCCTTCTCCCGTGTTAGCCCACATATTTTCATCATAGGAATAGGGAGATTCTTTGGTTTGTTCTATAGGGATGTTGTGTGCCTGAGCGTATTCTAACTCTTCATCCCGCCCCATAGCCCATTCACGTACCGGGGCGATAATTTTGAGTGAGGGGTCCAGCGTGGTAATATAGCCTTCAAACCGCACCTGATCATTCCCTTTGCCGGTACAGCCATGTGCTATAACCTCACAGCCATATTCCCGGGCAAAGCGAACCGCCAGCTTGGAAATCATCACTCTGCCCAGTGGACATCCGAGCGCATATCCTCCCTGATAGTCGGCATTGGCCTTAATTGCTTCTGCACAAAGTTCGGCAAACTCTTCTTTGGCATCATAGACAATGCACTCTTTGGCCCCAAGTTTAATTGCCTTTTCTTTAATCCAGTCCATGTTATCAGCCCGCTGGCCCAGATCCACGGATAAAGCGATGACTTCACATTCGTAATGCTCGCGAATCCATTTCAGCATCACGCTGGTATCGAGTCCGCCGGAGTACAGAAGCAGACAGGTATTAAAAGTTCCCTTATGAGCCTCATGGGAAGCCGTTTTATGATATGTGTAGTTGTGTTCCATTGTTTTATGTAATTAGTATAATTTGACTTAAATGAGTGAGATGAAGTCAGAATCAGCCTCCCCTTGAGGGGAGTTGATCAGCACAATGGTTCTTGGCTAATCCGGGGAGTGCTCTCCGGGCGCCGTTATGGTGAGCGCTTACCGTCTGTCCCGGTACCCACAGGACAGGCACCCTCCCCGATGAGAACCGCCGTGATGCTGATTCTTACCTCAGGCTAAATCGTGTTATGTGTTCAAATTTAACTTCAGTCATTAAATACTGTTTTCAGTAAGTAAAGTGGTGAATACCCCTTTACTTACCACCATGCGGTTTCTGGCCTGATCGTAAACCCAGGAATTAGGATGGTCGATCACTTCGTCCGTCACCTCAATTCCACGGTGTGCCGGCAGACAGTGCATAAAGCCGGCGTGTGAAGGAGCTTTTGAAAACAGCTGCCCGTTTACCTGGTAGCCGCTGAAATGTTCAATCTTCTCTTTATAGATGTGCTCCTCCCCCATGGAAACGAAAGCATCGGTATAGACGGCATCGGCATTGCTCACCGCTTCTATAGGATCAAAAGTGTGCAAAAACACGCCGCCATATGCTGAAGCGAGCTCCGAAAAATGGTTCAGATGTTCTTTATTCCAGTAGTATCCCGAAGGACCGGAAAAACGCACTTCATGACCGAATATCAGGCACAGTTCAATCAATGAGTACGCTACATTATTTGCATCGCCTACAAAACTTACCTTTAGTACCCTGTCATTTCCCAGTTTTTCCCGGAGTGTGTACAAATCGGCCAGCGCCTGCATCGGATGGTGCAGATTACATAAAGCGTTTACGATGGGTATATCAGAGTGTGCAGCCAGTTTCAGTAACGTCTGGTGACTGTAAACTCTGGCAAAAATAGCATCACACCATTCAGAGACATTTTTAACCGTATCCTTCAGATCTTCCCGTTCATCGGGTATTCCGTTCGAATACTCCTGCGGATGCATTACTTTGCCTCCCAGAAAAGCTTCCGGTGAAATATGTATAACGCGTCCGCCCAATTGATTGATAGCCACCTCCGTACCCACTTTGGTGCGGAGTGAAGGTTTCTCAAAACAAAAAAGAATGTTTTTCCCATCCAACGTCTTTATAGACGGATTTTTGTGCAGGTATGCACTCTGTTCTAATATCTGGAGGAGAAATTCTCTGTCATTTCCCCCGATCGTTAAAAAGTGGTTCATAGCCTTGTTTAGGTTAGTTTTAAAATAAAAAAGCCCGCTCAATCGGATGTCGAGCGGGCTGATACTTGTAAATTCGTGCAAAGATCAAGTATATCGCCCGTTAAGGGCGACGGCGTAGATTAAAGGCTATGAATGCCGGCAGGTTCATGTGTGTATGTAATTCTATTGACCTCATTTGTTGGGAGAAGGTAGAACAGAATAATTTATAAATCAAGTCTCATTTTCAGGAACCAGGATGGCTTCAGAGAAGAGATCTTCATTAAAGAAATGCTGGGCAAAATCCTGTACGTGACTTGCCTCAACTTCATCGATCTTTTCAACCAGTTCATCCAGCGTAACAAACCGGTCAAAATAGAGTTCGTTTTTGGCCAGCCGGGACATCCGGTTGCTCATGCTTTCTAATGACAGCATCAGCTTTCCTTTGAGCTGAGCTTTAGCCTCACTCAATTCTTTCTCGGGTATAGGGTCCTGTTGCAGTTTTTGCAGTTCTTGCATAATAAGGCTGCGCACATGCTTCACATAATCCTTGTCTGTGCCTACATAAACCCCAAAAAGGCCGGTATCTCTGTACGATTGATTAAAAGTACTGATAGAGTAGCAGTAACCGAATTTCTCCCGCACATTCTGATGGAGCCGGGAGCTCATTCCTCCCCCAAGCACGGTATTGGCAAGCAGTAATCTGTATTTATCCTGGTGATCGTAATCGAGCCCGCGGCGCCCTATGATAAGATGCGTCTGCTCTATGGCTTTGGTCAGGGTTTGTTCTCCGGCCTCATAGGGAGTCAGAGGTACCTCCAGGTCTTCTGCGTCTTTAGCGGTCACTTCTGCAAAATAACGCTTTACCAGTTCAACCACCTTCTCATGAGAAGCGTTGCCGGCCACAGCTACGAGCAAATTCCAGGGTTGGTAGCGGTCTTTCATATATCCAAATAAATCGTCTCGCTCAAAACCCGATACGGTATCCTCAAAACCGATAACAGGACGCCCCAGCGGATGGCCTTTAAACATGTGGCTGCTAAACTCTTCGAAGAGAAAATCATCCGGACTGTCACGGTACATTTTCATCTCTTCAATCACCACTCTCTTCTCCTTTTCAACCTCATTTTCAGGAAAGGAAGGATGAAGCACCATATCGGAAAGCACATCGAGTGCCAGTTCCAGTTTCGTATTGAGGCAGCGGGAGTAGTAACAGGTGTATTCGGAAGAAGTAAACGCATTGAGGTATCCGCCGACAGACTCCATGCTCAGGGCAATATCATAGGCAGAGCGGGTTTCGGTTCCTTTAAACAGCATGTGTTCCAGGAAGTGTGTGATTCCCGCTTGCTTGTCTGTTTCATTGCGGCTTCCGGTTTTTACCCAAATACCAATGGATACGCTCTTAACGCTTTCTACATGCTCGGTTACAATTTTTAGTCCATTGTCGAGGGTCGTTTTCTGAATAAAGTCGGTTTCCTTAAGATTTTTCATTGAGGACATAGGTTTATCAATAATTAATTACTTGAATTAATAGATATGGGAAAGCAGGCATAACGTTTTCACTATTTCACAAAGGGCGCAGAGAATCACAAAAAATTCCTCTGTCGTATCTCTTTGTGTTACCTCCGTGTAACTCTGTGAAATAACCTTTCATTAACAGGTAAAATCAAACCCGGGAACAAACAAAAACGCCATCCTGAATCATTCAGAATGGCGCGTAATTGTTTACTGAGTTTTATACCGCAACTTTTTACCCCTCTTCGCCATTCCCTGGTAACAGGGCTTTGCGAGAAAGGCGAAGCTTTCCGCCATGTTCCACTTTAAGCAACACCACGTCCAGCTCATCTCCTACCGACAGAACATCGCTGACATTCCTAACGTGCTCATGGCTTATCTCGGAAACATGAAGCAGACCGTCTTTGCCGGGCACGATTTCTACAAATGCCCCGTATTCTTTGACGGCTTTGACCACTCCATGATAGGTAGCCCCTTCTTCAAGGTGTCCTACAATTCCCTGAATACGTTTTTTGGCTTCTTCAGCTTTGGCCAGATCATCTGCGGTAATGGTGATAAGTCCCTTTCCGCGGCTGTCATCCTCTTCAACCCATATTTCCGTGTCGGTTTCTTTCTGCAGGGTTTGAATGACTTTACCGCCCGGGCCTATTACTGCGCCAATATCTTCGGCATCAATTTCCATATTCAGGAATTGGGGAGCAAACTTAGAGAGCTGTTCTCTGGGGGTGGAAATGGTTTCCGCCATCTTTTCCAGAATATGCATTCGTCCCTGGCGTGCCTGTTCAAGAGCTTTCTCCAATACTTCAAACGAAATACCCTGCACTTTCATATCCATCTGGCAGGCTGTAATGCCGTCTTTGCTGCCGGCTGTCTTGAAGTCCATGTCTCCCATAAAATCTTCTTCTCCGCGGATATCGGAGAGAACTACCGTATCGTTTTCTCCTACAATCATTCCCATAGCAATACCGGCCACCGGTTTTTTAAGCGGCACTCCGGCATCCATCAGGGCCATTGAACCACCGCAGACCGAAGCCATAGAAGAGGAACCGTTCGATTCGGTGATGTCTGAAATTACGCGAATCACGTATCCGAACTCTTCAAACGAAGGCATCAGCATTTTCAGAGCTCGTTCGGCGAGGTGGCCGTGACCTATTTCCCTCCGTCCGGGTCCGCGCAAAAAGCCGGCTTCGCCGACACTGTAGGGCGGGAAGTTATAGTGCAGGAAAAACTCCTTATCTTCCTCCACAAGCAGTGTGTCAACGGCCTGGGCATCTTTCTTGGTACCCAGCGTAACAGAAACCAGGGCTTGTGTTTCGCCGCGGGTAAATATGGCAGAACCGTGGGTACGAGCCAGATAACCTGTCTGGGTCCATATTTCGCGGATATCTTCGGGGGAACGCCCATCGATTCGGCGTTTCTTCTCCAGAATCATGGTTCGCAGCTCGTCTTTCTCTATATCGCTGCAAATACTCCGTATGGTGGATTCCTCCTCCTCATACTCTTCATTTTCGGTCAGTTGTTCAACAACCTTATCCTTAATTTCTTTGAGCCTGTCATTATAAGCCTCTTTGCCGAGCCCTGTGTTTACAACATCTTTTATTTGCTGTTCAGCCAGTTCATAAACTTTTTTCTTTAACTCTTCATCAATCGGTTCCGGTTCAAATTCCCGTTTAGGTTTGCCGTACTCTTTACGGAGCTCTTCCTGAAAAGCACACAACTTTTTAATAGATTCATGACCGGCCTTGATGGCGCTGAGCATTTCCTGCTCAGATATTTCTTCCATCTCCCCTTCAATCATCAGTACGCTGTCAGCAGTTCCACCCACAATCAAATCTATATCGCTGTTTTTTAGCTCACTGATGGTAGGATTCACAATAAACTCTCCGTCCACACGGCCTACTCTTACCTCGGCAGAGGGCCCGTCAAAAGGAGTATCTGAAATATGCAATGCTGCCGAAGCTCCGAAGCCACCAAGCACATCCCCATCATTCTCTCCATCCGATGACAGTACAGAGCAAATAATTTGTGTGTCGTTGTAGTAACCATCTGGAAACAGAGGCCGGAGTGTTCGGTCAATCAAGCGGCTTGAAAGAATTTCCTTTTCGGATGGGCGTCCTTCCCGCTTAATAAAACCACCCGGAAACTTGCCTCCGGCGGAGAAGCTCTCTCTAAGGTCTACTGTCAAGGGAAAGAAATCCTGCCCGGGTTTTGGTTCTTTGGCACTCACAGCTGTACATAACACCATTGTATCACCCATACGAACAACCACCGCACCATCGGCCTGCCGCGCAATACGCCCTGTTTCTACAGACAATGTTTTGCCTGGTGCAAACTCCACACTTTTAAAATCTTCTTTCATCTTAGTACTGATAATTCAATTTTGATTTTTACTTATTTTAATAGTCTGATTATAAGAGATAAAATCTCCTGCCACAACTTATTTGAGGAAAGGGAAAGGAAGGCACATCCTCTTTTAGCTGACAGGCTAAAGGCAACCAATAGAAGAAAGGCACGTTGTGGCAACGTGCCTTTTCCATTACTTACGAATACCCAATTCACCGATCAGATCACGGTATTTCTGAATATCTTTCTTCATCAAATAGTTTAGTAAGCGGCGGCGCTTACCAACCAGTTTCAACAATCCGCGTCGTGATGCATGATCCTTCCGGTTCCCTTTCAGATGCTCGGTCAAATGATTAATTCTCGCTGTAAAAATGGCAATTTGAGCCTCTGTAGATCCGGTGTTACCGGCAGACCCGCCGAACTGTTCAATAATTTCTTGTTTCTTTTCCTTGGTTACAGTCATGTGGTATCTAAATTCTGGATTTTGCTTTCGTCAACTTTAATTTGATTTAATAATAGCTGCTAAAGATAGGATTAAATGTGATGGTTTGCAATAACTTTGGCTCTAGGGTTTCAAAAATTTGACTAATATCCGGGCTCCCGATTTCCTGTCAGGCGGCTACTTTTACATCCGTTTTTGCCTCTTTTTGAGGAATAAAAGCCAGAATCAGCATCCATACCGCTATAATCAATAACCCCAGTGACTCCCGCATCTCTTCTACTTCAATACTCTGCATACTGAAAGAACTGAATGCAGCCTGGCCTGTATTACCGGGAAATATTAAGGCAGACCAGATCAGTGAGACAACAGCCAGGGTTATCGGTACTGCTTTGCTAACTTCTGTTCTAGCCCATAAAACACAAACGGTTGCAGCCAACCCGTATGTCACTATCCAAATCAGACTGTCTGGGTCATTATATTGCACAATTGCAGCAAATATGAAAAGAACAGCCATCAGGTAGTTTAGTGCTTTAAAGATTTTGACCATTTTTTATCAGAGTAATTTTATTTAAGGGGTGCCGGCCCCCGATGGATAACGTGTACAAATAACTAATAAAAATCCGGAATTAAAACTTTTCCTCGTTCCTGAGTATGTTCTGAGCCTGTCTTTTATCTTCCTTCAGTTGAGTAACCAGCTCGTCAACCCCGGAAAATTTTATTTCATCTCTTATCCGATCAAAAAAACGCACCTGAACTTCTTTTCCGTAGATATTACGATTAAAATCGAAAAGGTGCACTTCCAAAGCCCGTTCCTTTCCGGCGAAAGTCGGACGTATACCGATATTCATCATGCCGCCATACCACTTTCCATCAAATCGGACTTTAACAGCATAGACTCCGTCTTTTGGAATGATCTTTTTTGCGTGTCCGGGTTTTATATTAGCTGTGGGGAATCCAATTTCTTTGCCCCGTTTGTCTCCGTGTATGACCATGCCATTCAAACGATAACGCCGCTGCAACAACTCGGCTGCCAATCGTACATCCCCTGCTTCACTTATAGCCTTGCGAATGGCCGTGCTGCTTACAGTCTGAGCCTCCACTTCTCTTTTAGATACAACATAGGTGGCGAATCCAAGCTCATCCCCAAGCTGCTCGATCGTTTCTATAGTGCCTTCGCGGTTGCGTCCGAACTGATGATCATAGCCAATCACAAATTCACTTACTCCTATCCTTTTATAAATTATATCGCGGATGAACTCTTCGGAACTTAGCAGTGAAAAATCACGATCGAAAGGAATAACGACCAAAGTGTTTATGCCTATTTCCTCCAGTATTTCACACCTTTCGCGGAGAGTGGTGAGCAGTTTTATACCTTCTCCGCCGGGATTGATGATTTCTCTGGGATGCGGATCAAAAGTAACGATAACACTCCGTGCATTTCGTTCTCCAGCTTTTCTGAGTACCGTATTCATAATTGCCCGATGGCCGGCATGTACTCCGTCAAAGGTCCCCACAGTTACAACGGAATTGGGATCCCGTTTCACATCTTTTAAGTAAACAAGTTCAGCCATTACCGTACAATTAGTTTCAAAAGGCTTGCCGCTAACTGAAACATAGCGTTTATTACTACCATTCATTCAGCATCCAAAACTGGAGTTACACGGAATACAGAATAACACAAAGCCGGCGCAAAGAAAAGCTCCGTGTGCCTTTGTGTCTCCTCCATGTTCCTCTGTAATACTGCCAGTATGATTAATTTTTCCTTACCTCTTATCTCCGGAATACTACCGTCTACACCTTAAGAAGCCGGTCTTTTAGTTGTTCTACACTGAGGGCATCTTCGTTTTTGAACTCCCCGACGGCGGTACGTTCAAGTTCAGTTAAATGGGCCAGTGAATCCAGAGCCTTACCTAAATCGTGAGCGATGGAGCGTATGTAAGTGCCTTTACTACATCTTATTCTCAGCTTCAGAAGTGGGTTATCAAACTGGAGGACTTCGTGATCATAGATAATAACCTGCCGGGATTTGCGCTTCACTTCTACTCCCTTGCGGGCCAGTTTGTACAGTGGAGTACCATTATGTTTTAGAGCCGAATACATAGGTGGCACCTGGGTTATCTGTCCCGAGAACCGATCATTCAGTACCCTTTCAACTGCTTCTCGACTGATGTGACTGTAAGGTGCCGTTTCCTCTATTGCAGTCTCGGCGTCGTAGCTGGAGGTGGAGGCGCCAAATCTTATTTCTCCAACATATTCCTTGGGCAGGTCTTGTATCTGAGAAATGCTTTTGGTGCCCTTGCCGCAACACATTACCAGTAAGCCCGTAGCCATCGGGTCTAATGTTCCGGCGTGTCCTATTTTTTTTATATTAATACATTTTCGCAGCAATTTAACTACTCTGAAGCTACTCCACCCCTTTGGTTTATCAATAAGAAACACTGCGCCTGCAGAGTAATTAAAAGAAGGGTCAGGAAGATTAGCTGCGGAAAAAACCTGTAGCTGATCTAGTGGAATGGTTTTGGCCATGCAACGTGCTATTCTTCTGTTTTTTTTCGCTGCTCACGCTCTTTCCGGATCTGAGAAAACAGGTCTTCCATCCTGCTTACATGCTCGGCCGATTCATCCTTTTTGAAGACCAGTTCCGGTATCCGTCGAACCTGGTGCCGCATTTTTGAAGCCAGCTCTTTCCTGATATTACCTTTGTGCTCTTCCAGGTTCGAATAAATAGCATCCTCATCTTTACCAGGGGCATAAACGCTGATATAAACTCTGGCAACCATCAGATCCGGTGCTACCTCAACATGCGTGATAGTGATAAACGAACCGATATTCTGATACCTTTGTTGAATTATCTGGCCCAGGTCCCGCTGGATAACAGCTCCTAAACGCTCAGTTCTAATACTCATAAGGATTGTGATGATGGGTTTAAAAAGCAGAACATCTTTATAGACCTTCTGCTCAGAACTTACTTCTCTTCTGCTTTACTAATCCAGATTACGGGCATCTTCCAGGCTGCGCTTTTCTTCTACAATTTCATAATTTTCTATAACATCGCCCTCTTTAAGATCATTGTAGTTCACGATGCTAATTCCACACTCGTAGCCGGCCTGCACTTCCCTTACATCGTCTTTAAAGCGTTTAAGAGAGTCAATTTCTCCCTCATATATAACAACGCCGTCCCGCACAACACGAACCGGATTGTTTCTTTGTATCTTTCCGTCCGTTACATAGCAACCGGCAATAGTGCCAACTTTGGATACCCTGAATATCTCACGCACTTCGGCGTTACCTGTTAGCTTTTCACTTATTTCAGGAGAAAGCAGACCCTCCATAGCATCCTTAACCTCGTCTACAGCATCATAAATTACGCTGAACAACCTGATATCGATTTCCTCATCCTCAGCTAACTTCCGGGCATTTGCTGTAGGCCTCACCTGGAAACCTATGATAATTGCGTCGGAGGCGGAGGCCAGGAGCACGTCGGACTCGGTAATAGCTCCTGCACCGGTATGGATGATATTGACTCCTACCTCATCCGTACTCAGTTTCTGGAGTGATCCGGAGAGGGCTTCAATAGATCCATCAACGTCGGCCTTAATGATAATATTGAGTTCGGATACTTCTCCAAGAGCCATTCTGCGGGAAAGGTCATCCAGCGTAAGATGCTTGGTGCGCCGCAGCTGCTGCTCGCGCCTGATCTGCTGCCGCTGGCTGGCTACCTCTTTGGCGCTTTTTTCATCCCTGGCAACAATAAGTTTATCGCCTGCCTGGGGTATATCATCGAACCCTGTAAGCTGAACCGGTACAGATGGACCTGCTTTCTGAATTCGTTCGCCAAGTTCATTTTCCATAGCCCGCACCCGTCCGAAACAGGGTCCGGCCACAAACGGATCTCCAACTTTCAGGGTTCCGTTCTGAACCAGGACATTGGCCACTATCCCTTTACCTTTGTCTACACGCGCCTCCAGTACTACCCCGTCAGCACGCCGGTTAGGATTGGATTTAAGTTCCATTAGCTCAGCTTCAATCAAAACTTTCTCCAGCAGATCGGATATTCCTTCTCCGGTGTGCGCAGAAACTTCTGCACACTGTCTGTCTCCGCCGTACTCTTCTACGATTACATCGTGCTCGGCCAGTTGTTGTTTGATTTTGTCAGGATTTGCTTCCTCCTTATCAATTTTGTTAATAGCAACAACTATAGAGACTCCGGCCGCTTTGGCATGATTGATAGCCTCAATTGTTTGCGGCATAACGGCATCATCTGCAGCAATCACCAGAATAACGATATCGGTGACCTGAGCTCCCCTCGAACGCATGGCAGTAAAAGCTTCGTGCCCTGGAGTATCCAGGAAAGTGATGGTACGTCCGTCGTCTACTTCAACTTCATAAGCACCTACGTGCTGGGTTATACCACCGGCCTCGCCTGCTGCAACCTTTGCTTTACGAATATAGTCAAGAAGAGAAGTTTTACCATGGTCTACATGGCCCATTACCGTAATAATCGGAGCCCGTGGTTCCAGATCTTCCGGATCATCTTCTTCTATTTCAATTTCTTCAATAACCTCCTCGGCATCTACAAATTCTACCTCAAAGCCAAACGCCTCGGCAACCAGTTCTATAGTACTGGCATCCAGCCGCTGGTTAATCGATACCATCATGCCCAGATTCATACATGTGGTAATAACCTCGTTAACTCTGACATTCATCAGCTCAGCTAAATCGCTCGCCGTGATAAATTCGGTTACTTCGATAAGGTTTTCTTCCAGCTCTTGCATTTCTGCCTGGAGCTGCTCTTCCTCCACCCGTTCTTCACGGCGCTGGCGGCGGCGTTTCTGTCGGCGGCTGCCCACAGTATCAGCAGACTGCATTTTCAGCATCGTCTCTTTCAGTTTCTGCTCTACATCCTCTTCGTCTACCCGACTGGCACGTGATTTTTTCCTCTTCTTTTTATTACTCTTCTTATCATCTGTATCTGCGTGTTTCTTACCCTTATGCTTCTGCGTTTTCTCGTCAGAATCCTCCTGGTCTTTTTTCCGCTTTCGCTTCTTGCGGCGCTTTCGGGTAGATTCTTCTCCTATATCCACCTTCCCCAGTACTTTTGTTCCCTTAAGGCGTCCGGCACGCCCCCGGATTACGTCTTCAACCTCTTCTTCATCCACAACAGGTTCATCTTCGACAGGCTCCTCTCCATCATAGTCAGGTTCCGGTCTGTCTTCCGTTTCCTCCTCACCTGCGGTTACTTCATCCTCAAAATCTTCTTCGTCCTCTGGCTCCCCGGAAGCTTCGGCAACCTCCTCAGCCTCTTCTTCCGCCGTTACTTCTGATTCTGGCTTTGCGGGTTCTTCTGACGCCTGTGCTTCTTCAATCGCCTCTTCTTCGTCAATAACACTTTCGGTATCTATATCTGCATCTGCTGTATCTTCGGTTATCTCTTCAACTGTTTCTATTTCGGCTTCTTCTTCTGCTGCTTCAAGTATCTCAACAGGCTCTTCAACTTTGTTCTCTGTTTCTGACTCTTCCTCATCCAGGGGTTTCAGCCCCGCAATAGTTCCGTCGTCTTCAGGCGGAAGAGGCTCCAGAGGCAGCGCCTCATCCAGGGGTTCGAGATAATCATCGATAGAGATACTTTCGTTGCGGCTGGCCCGAATCTGGCTTCTTCTGGTTTCGTATTCTTCTCTTGCTTTGACGTGCTCCCGGCTCTTTGCTTTGTCAATACCATACACCTCTTCCAGTACCTCATACATCTCCGGGGTAATATTGGTGTTGGGTTTATTAGCTACATCAAAGCCTTCTTCAGCCAACGCATCTACGATAGACACTGTAGATACATTAAACTCCGATGCAACTTTAAATAACTTTTTCGGCTTGTTGTTTGTTGGCATAAAGTAATTTTAGTAGAAACTAAGTATTTACTTCTAACAGCAAATACAATTCATTAACAAGTAGTGTAAGGTATAAGACCGGAAGGTAATGCGTCAAGTTTTTCTTGAATTATATATATAATACGTACTCTTCCGCCCTTCTATTCCTCATCTTCAAACTCATAAGCTATGATATCAATAATCCGCTCGGCTTCTTCCAGATTAATTTTACCCTCTGTTCTGCGAACGATTTCCTCTTCGTCCAGTTCCAGAACGGCACGGGCCGTATCACAGCCTATATCATGGAGCAACTCGATAACTTCTGCTCCGAAATCAATTTCAAATTCTTTAAGGTCGATGTCATCCTCTTCTTCAACCTCACGGTAAACATCAATTTCACATTCTGTAAGTTTGGATGCGAGGCGAATGTTGACCCCTCCCTTTCCGATAGCTTTTGAGACCTCGTCGGCAGGTACCAGTACTTTGGCGTGTTTTCCGTCCTCACTCAGTTCAACATTCAGTACTTGTGCAGGCTGAAGGGCGCGCTTGATGAATTCGTGTTTATCTTCAACGTAATTGATCACGTCAATATTTTCATTTTGAAGCTCACGAACCACCGCATGTATGCGAATTCCTTTCATACCCACGCAGGCGCCTACCGGGTCCACGCGCTCATCGTGCGACATGACAGCTACTTTGGAGCGGTCGCCGGGTTCACGGGCAATTCTTACCAGTTCAATAATACCGTCAAAGACCTCAGGTATTTCGTTCTCGAAAAGTCGCTCCAGAAACAGCGGCGAGGTCCGGGAGATTATAACCGAAGGATTTCCATTGTACCGCTTTACCTCAACAACTACCGCTCGTATGGTATCTCCTTTCCGGTATCGGTCTTTGTAAATCTGTTCGCTTTTGGGCAAAACCAGTTCAACCCCGTTGTGGTTGACCAGTATATCCCGGGTGCGTACCTGATAAACATCTCCAAGTACAATCTCACCAATGCGATCGGAATAGTCTTCAAAGATATTATCTTTTTCAATCTCCCTGATGCGCTGTGCCAGCTGCTGTCTGGCCATCATTACGGCACGGCGGCCAAAATCCTGTATGGAAAGCTCCTGTGCGTATTCATCGTAAAGCTCAAGGTCAGGATCATACTTTTGAGCTTCTTCAATCGAGATCTCTTTCACAGGGTCAGTAAGCTCCTCAGCGGGTACAACTTCCCTGATATGAAGAATTTGTATCTCTCCACGGTCAGCATTCAGAATCACTTCAAAGGCATCGTCACTTTCGTATTTTTTTCGAATCATTGCACGAAATACATCTTCAAGAATCGATAACAAAAGATCCTTATCGATATCTTTATCTTTGGCAATCTCGGCAAAAGACTGAATAATCTGTTTGGAAATATCGGGTTGCATCAGTTTAACTCCTGTCTGCTTAAAATTGCATACATTGTGGTATAATCCACGGGAACACTAAAGCATGGATTATTTTGTATTATAGTGCTTTTGTGACGCCTATTCGTATACCATGTATTTTTGTTACATTAGATTGACGGGATAATTTTCGCCTCCACAATCTGATCAAAGGTTATGGTTGTTGTAGTACCGTCTTTATTCTCAACAACCAGCTCATCATCTTCCACTTCCCGAAGAGTCCCTTCGGTTTTGTGGTAGCTGTCGTTCTCTTTGAACTTGATACGGGTGGTTCTTCCTACGTTTTTAGGAAACTGGCGGCGGTCGGTCAGGGGCCGGGATAATCCCGGAGACGATACATTCAAACGATATCGTCCCTGAAATATATCATGAGCATCCATCAAAAAACCCAGCTCATTGCTGAATTTAGCGCACTCATCCATGTTGACACCACGTTCCTCTCCATCAACATAGACCCAGACTACCGGCTGGTGGCCGCCTTTTACCTCTACACCGACCAGAAAAAAACCGGTGCCTGATAAAACCGATTCTGCAAGTTCAAAAATCTTTTGTTCTACCTTATTTTGCACGACTTCCTGATTTCAGGTACAAAAAAAAGTGAGGACCTTTCGGCGCTCACTTAAATCAATCAAAGATACTGTTAATCCGGCTAAAAAACAACCGGTCTCTGGTTTTAAATAAGTCTCGGTAAATGTTGCAAGTCAAATATTGCAAATGAATTATCCGGCACGCCGGAGAGGTTGAACATCTCGTATCAGGTTGAGTAAAAGAACATAATAAAACAATATTTCATTCATTTGACTTGCCTTTCTCAGAAAGGCCAATAAAACAAATATTAGCTTCATTGTGATAGCAGTCGGGCAACCGCCTTCAATGTGCTATTGAATATATGCGCCGTATCACTTAAACTCTTCAACTCTTTCACACAAAATCAGGGAGAACAGACATCACATTAAACGAAAATAAGCTGGCAACGGTATATATGTATGGCTACCGCAAGTCTGAAACAAGCTGATTATTGATAATGATAATTACAAACTGTTCTCCAAACTTGTAAATAAAAACCAGTGTATAGATTTAAGACCAGAAAAAAATTATTGCAGGTATCAGCGACAGGAAAATGGATGGCGGCAGGTATACTGTTACTATCTTCACTCCTATTTTCAACCTGCTCGCAGGAAAAAGAACCTGAACAACAACAAAAAGCCGGCCGTGAATTGAACTTCACTCATCAGGTCACATTTTTGGATAACCGGGGAGAATCCCTGGTTACGATTGATGTGGCCGTAGCCGATGAAGAATATGAACGGAACCTGGGCCTGATGGATGTAAATAACCTGCCGGAAGACAAAGGGATGCTTTTTATCTTTGAAGAGCAGCAACCTCTGAATTTTTGGATGGCTAACACTCCTTTGTCCCTGGATATCATATTTGTCAATGAAGACCAGGAGATTGTCCGGATTCATCACAGCACGCAACCGTTTGCGGAAAGAAACTTCTCCTCAGGTTCGCCGGCCAGATTTGTTGTAGAGACGATCGGCGGCTTCTGCATTTCACACGACATACAGGAAGGCATGCAAGTAACATGGCAGGAACCTGACAGATAATGAGTAAGGAGTATTTCACTCCTTACTCATCACTCATTATAACCGCTTTACGGTTTCCAGCCAGGCGTGCGCCATGAGATGGCAACCCGCAATAGTGGGGTGCACACCGTCTTCAGCCCAGTATGTAGACGGTACTTCCCTGCTTGCCTCGTCCATGACAGACTGATAAGGTATGAAAGCGGCCCCTGTGTCTTTAGCTATCTCCCGGGCTGCCTTCTGATATGCTTTAAATTCGGGTAACCACTTTTCTTTAACGATAGCTGAACCTTCTGCAATAACAAAGGGCTCCCCAATTATAAGTATAGTATTCGGCAGTGCATCTTTTGTTCGCTTCAGTAAATTGCGAAAATCGTTCTCATATTTGTCCACATTTCCGTCATAGCCAAAATCCACTGTGTGCCAGAAATCGTTAACGCCTATCAAAATACTTAAGATATCGGGTTTCAACTCCAGGCAGTCTTCATTCCAGCGATTCGCAAGCTGAAAAACTTTATCACCGCTGATGCCTCTGTTGTAAAACTGTAGGTTATGAGGTGCCATTACATGCCTCAGATGACTGGCCGCCAGAAAAGCGTAACCTGTCCCCAGGCCTCTGGAACTGTTGGGAGCGGTATCTTTGCGGTTGCGTTCCGCGTCTGTAATGGAATCACCCTGAAACAGAATCGTGGCCCCTTTTTTAATTTTAGCAGATAGGGGCATTTTAGTCCGTGTGCCCTCCGCTCCCCCTAAAGACGGATACAGCAACCCGGCACCCGCAGCACTAAGTGTTGCAGCTGTTATTTTCCCCAAAAAATCCTTACGCGTATAGTTTTTTTTACTCATTCCATATTAGTTGGTTCATGTTGAAGAGTTATAATATAAAAATAAATATGTTTTTCTCTTTCATCAGAGAAACCGCAATGCCCCGGGAGCAGGGCGTATAGCGATTCTTTTATCCACTCTGTGCCATGGGCTTTGACCTGTGCGTCCATACCTACGTCAACATGCATAATGCATCAAATCTTCACAGGCTCCGCAGAATACTCCTCCAGAAACTCTTTCACCTTAAGCACATTTTGTTCCGACCCTATGTAGATAGGGGTGCGCTGGTGAATGGATTCAGGTTGTATCTCCATAATACGCCTCTTGCCATCAATCGCCATGCCTCCGGCCTGCTCAATCAGGAAACTCAGAGGGTTGCACTCATACATCAGCCGCAACTTCCCGTTTGGATATATGTTGCTGTGCGGATAGATAAAAATACCACCGGTAATCAGTGTGCGGTGAACATCGGCAACCATTGAGCCGATATACCGTGCTTTATAGGGGCGCCTCGTTGCTTCGTCTTCTACCTGGCAATACTTAACATACTTCTTGAGCCCCATATCCCAGGAGTTGTAACTGCCTTCATTTACACTGTATATAGCTCCGTACTCAGGTATCATTACACTGTCGTTACAAAGAATGAATTCTCCTATGCTGGGATCCAGAGTGAATAAGGAAACTCCCAAGCCGGTGGTATAGGCCATAAGCGTACTGGATCCGTATAAAACATAACCGGCAGCAACTTGTCTGTCACCAGGCTGAAGTGCATCTTTTTCGCTCAGCTCCGCTTCAGGGTCAGAGTCACGCAAATAGATGGAAAATATACTGCCTATAGAGACATTGACGTCGATGTTTGAAGAACCATCCAAAGGATCGAGATAGACGATATACTTACCTCCTTCCTTGTTCAGCTTGACGATGCCGTCGTTTTCTTCCGAAATTACCATACAGGTGATTTCGGAACGGTTTAATGCCGAGATGAGCTGTTTGTCTGCAAAAAGGTCCAGTTTTTTAACGGATTCACCGTGAAAATTAGTGGATCCGTCTTCTCCCAGGATATTGGTAATTCCTGCTTTGTTTACTTCTCTGGATATAATTTTAGCTGCCAGGCCTATATCCCTCAGTAATTGAGATAGCTCTCCGGTTGCGCCCGGAAACCTGTTTTGTGACTGGATGATAAACTCTTCCAGTGTTATCAATCGATTATTTTTCTTATCGCTCATAAAAACCTCTCTCTGTGTACTGTCTTCCACTATGGTCAATAGCTTGCGCGGTTAACCTATTTCTGTTCTATAAAATCAGTTATGGTTCTTATATCCAAACACTCTGCAAAAAAAGTCAGGGTCAGTCGTCCAGCCGCACAAGGCATTATTATTATCTTAATGTGACTTATTCTTGATTACTCTTTTTTATCAGGTTTCGACTCTGTCAAAACCTTGTAGTACTGCCCTGCTTTACTTTTCAACTCATGTAAAGTTCCATTGTTCTCTATGATTACATCTGCCAGGTGCTTCAGCCTACTAAAATCCTGTTGTTTATCCATTCTGTCTGCAACAGACTGCCGGTCCGTCTCATCACGGCTTATCACCCTCCTCAGTCTTTTCTGCTCATCGGCCAGAACAAGCACAATATAATCCAGATAATCAGGCCTGCCTTTTTGCAGTAATAAGGCTGCTTCGTAGATAAAAACGGGATAACCTTCTCTCTCTGCCCAATCCATTATTCTTTTTGTCTCGGCAGGAATACGCGGGTGCACAATAGTATTCAGTTGCTGTACCTTTCCCTTTGCAAACGCTTCTTCGGCGAGGTATACCCTATTTAGCGATCCATCTTTGTGATAGGCCTGTCTTCCAAAAGCGGCTACAATTTCTTTCCTTATTTCCGGGTCTTCTACCATAAGGCGTTTAGCCACATCGTCGGCATGGAGCACATAAGCGCCGAGCGATCTCCAAAGTTCAGCAACGGTAGATTTTCCGCTTCCAATGCCTCCGGTAATCCCAATAGTTATCATACGTTGTCAGGTAGCCGTTGCCCGTTTATTTTTAGTGCCTCCGGGTAATCTGTAGTATAGTGCAAACCCCGGCTCTCCTTCCGCTGCATGGCCGAGCGGACGATGAGAAAGGCTACGTTAATCATATTCCTTAGCTCACAAAGCGGCACGCTTACCCGGGTTCTGTTGTAAAAATCTTCTACTTCGTCATGAAGCAGCTGAATCCTTCTCATGGCCCGTTCCAGGCGCAAGTTGCTACGTACTATGCCTACGTAATTCCACATAATCTGTTGTAATTCCAGTTTATTGTGAGACACCAGTATCCATTCATCATTGTTTACTGTTCCGCTCTCATCCCACTCGGGAACGGCGTATTCAATAGCCGTCTCCGGAATAAGCTTTATGGCCGCCTCAATGGCTTTATCAGCAAAGACCAGGGATTCCAGCAGGCTGTTGGAAGCCAGGCGATTAGCCCCGTGGACTCCTGTGCAGGCCGTCTCCCCACAGGCAAAAAGCCTGTTGATACTGGTGCGCCCCATTAAGTCGGTAGCTATACCACCACAGGTGTAATGCGCGGCGGGAACTACAGGAATGGGCTTGCGCGTAATGTCCAGCCCGTATTTCAGGCACGCATCATATATGGTCGGAAATGATTCTCTTACTTTATCCGGATCCAGGTGTGTCACGTCCAGGAATACGCTTTTCTCTCCGCTCTTTTTTAACTGATCGTCAATTGCCCTGGCCACGATATCACGAGGCGCCAACTCTTTCCGGGGATCGTACTGTTCCATAAAAGCTTCTCCCGAGGCATTTCTGAGAATTCCGCCAAATCCTCGCACAGCCTCGGAAATAAGGAAAGAATCGGCCTCGGGTATAGCCAGTGAAGTGGGATGAAATTGTACAAACTCCATATTTTCAATGCGGGCTTTGGCGCGGTAAGCCATAGCTATGCCGTCTCCCGTGGCAACCGACGGATTGGTGGAATGGAGATACACCTGTCCTGCGCCTCCCGTTGCTAAAACTGTAACTTTGGACAACATTCTGATTACGTTCGAGTTCTGTTCATCCAGCACATAAGCTCCGAAACAGTTGATAGACTCCTCCGGGCCCCGGCCAGGCGAGAGATGATGTTCTGTCAAAAGATCGAGCGCAAAGTGGTGTTCGAATATCCTGATATTCGGGTGTTGTCTCACATTAGCTGTCAACGCGCGTATAATCTCCCGCCCCGTGGCATCAGCGGCATGAACGATGCGGTTTTCGGAGTGCCCGCCCTCCCGGCTGAGATGAAGGTCTCCATTCTCTCGGGTAAATTCAGCCCCGTAGTTGATTAACTCCCGGATAAGCCGCGGGCCGTTTTTCACAATTAGCTCTACCGCATCCCTGTTGCACAACCCGGCTCCGGCTACCAGTGTGTCCCTGATGTGTTTTTCAAAGGAATCTTGCCTTGTATCGAATACACTTGCAATACCACCCTGGGCATAGGCTGTGTTGGCCTCCATGATTTCTCTTTTGGTTATCAAACCCACCTTGCCATATTCCGCTGCTTTCAGCGCAAATGTCAACCCCGCAACCCCACTGCCTATTACAAGAAAATCAAAATCAGGCTGTGGCATATTGCATCAGGTATGATTTGATAAAATCATCGAGGTCGCCATCCATCACGGCATCGACATTAGAGGTTTCATGCTCTGTGCGGTGATCTTTTACCATGTTATAAGGATGGAAAACGTACGAGCGGATCTGGGATCCCCACTCAATTTTGTTCTTGGAATCCTCCAGCTTCTGTTTTGCACGCTCTTTTATTTGCTTCTCCAACTCATATATCTTGGATTTAAGCAAAATCATGGCCTTTTCGCGATTCTGCATCTGTGAGCGCTCCTGCTGGCACTCGGCCACTACCCGTTCTTTGGTACCGTCGGAAAGCTCTCCCTCCCAAACAAGCCGTACACCGGTTTCTACCTTATTGACATTCTGTCCTCCGGCTCCGCTGGAATGAAACCGCTGCAGCTCCACATCTCCATCATTGATATCGATGTCGATGGTGTCATCAATCAGTGGTGAAACAAACACGGAACAGAAAGAAGTATGCCGGCGGGAATTGCTATCGAAGGGAGAAATACGTACAAGGCGGTGAACACCGCTCTCCGATTTAAGATAGCCATAAGCAAAATCGCCACTCACCTGAATCGTTGCACTCTTCAATCCGGCCACATCCCCCTGCTGATACTCAATAACTGAAACATCCATTCCCTGTTTCTTGGCCCAGCGGGTGTACATACGGTACAGCATCTCCGCCCAATCCTGGCTCTCGGTTCCGCCCGCTCCGGGATTGAATGTAAGAATGGCATCGCGGTGATCGTCTTCTCCACGGAGCATATTTTTGAATTCGAGCTCTTCAATCCCTTTCTTCAGCTGTCTGATCTCCCGATCCAATTCTTCGGCAACGTCTTCGCCCTCTTCCTGAAACTGTTGAAATACATAAATGCTTTCACGCAGTTCATTCAAAGCATCCCAGCTGTCGACCATTCCCTTCTCATGGTCCAGCTTTTGCATTACCTGCCGGGCTGAATCGGGATCGTTCCAAAACCCCGGATCCTGCGTTTGTTCCTGTAGTTCTGCAATTCTTACTTTACGTTGATCGTAGTCAAAGATACCCCCTTAGCGCGTCCAAGCGCTCAAATAATTCGTTCAGGTGATCGCCATTTACTGTATTAGTTGTGCCCATTATATTTTGTTAAGAATTCTTTTTTAATCGTCTGACTCGTAACTGCTGCCGGTGAACCTCGTACCCAGAAGCAATCCAATAGCGAGGCCCCCTATAAATGCGTATAAGACGCCTTCTTCAGGATGCTCCCGAACGTAATGGCGAGCTTCCCGGTAATCTTTACTCAACTCCTTCTGAAGCTCTTTCCGCTCTTCCTGCATTCGGTTGATCAGCCGTTCATATCCTTTGAGATTAAGAGAGCGTTTCTTTTCGGATGATGCGGACTCCTTTGCTGAAGATTCAGTTGCTTCGGCACTTGTTTCCATGTTTTCAGACGTCGTTGATTCCTTCTGCTCAGCCATAATGACTCCTTTGTTCTGGTTACGTGTTAAAATACAAATTTAGGACGGAATCTCACTTATAAATTTAAGATCTCCCGTCGAATCTTAACAATAGGTTGATGTTTCTTTTATATGTGGTACACGAACACCGCCTAAATTGTTCCTTACAATTTATGTGTCGCATGTATTAAAGCCTGTCGGATTCCAAGGGTTCAGCCTCCAGGCATGTATGGTTTAATCCCCGGGGAATACAGATCATAAAATGGAAACGGGTCCTATACTAAGACTGATTTACAGCCCATATTTTTGTATGTTAGGCTTTATGGAAAACATTCTGCAACAAATTGATTCTATTAAAGGCGAGCTGAAAAACTCTCCTGAAAACAGCGATCTGCTAAACGATCTGGGAGTAGGATATCACCTTATCGGTGAATATGCGCAGGCTATCGATGCATTTAAAAACGCCCTTTCTCGGGATCCGGATTCCCACAAAATACATTTTAACCTGGCCAACAGTTATTTTGAATTACAGCAAATCGAACAGGCTGTCAGCCATTATATGGATGCAATCGAATTGAAACCCGATTACGTACCTGCTATTAACAATCTGGCTGATATTTATGAGCTGGCTGAACGGACAGAACAAGCCGAAGAGCTGTTTCGGCATATTACACACATTAATCCTGACGACCCGCTAGGGCACTTCAACCTGGGGAATTTTTACCTGCGATTGAATAAGACGGTAGAGGCTGGCAGGTGCTATCAAAAAGCTATTGAGTTGGATGACAATTTCTATGAAGCGTACTGTAATATCGGGCTGATTTTAAAGCACCTGAAACAGTATGAGGAGGCCATTATCTACTTTACCCGGTGCCTGGAGATAGAACCGCAATACGAACCGGCTCAGCGAGACCTGCAAGAGTGCAGAAAAGCTTTAATTAACGGCTTACCCGGAGCCTGAGGCCACTCAGTGACCCAAGGCCCGGGGCTTGGGTATTAAGAGATTATAATTGTACATAATTAGAAAATTTATTTTATTGTCCCTGATATTGTAAAATTGCCTGAATATGGGCATATAAAGTGTGATTCATCAGAAGCTTAGGCATGTGTGCAATTAGCCTGAGAATGTGGATTTGCGGATGATCCGCCGGTGGTCGGGCAGATTTTGAGACAGATCAAAGAAAGGCACGCCGCACGTTAATGATCCACGCACCCTAAAATGGCAATAAACAGAACCGGGTATGGTTGCCGGAAAAAATGGAAGACGGCCTTTTAGCCTTTCTTAATACCATTTTGTACCAGGCAAGGAATAAGTGCCGGCTTTGCACCGGTTATTGGATAGAGCGAAGTATCACAAAATAAGTTAATTAATCCAGGCGCATGCCGCGCATTAATTTTCAACACATCAAGATATTACTGCTTTTAGTACAGAAGCTTAACTAAGGGTACTTCCATTCCCAATGGATATGTTACAACTGAGTGACTAACTATGATACTTGACATTGCTGCATTACGTTCGGAAACCGTGGGTTGTACCAGGGTGATTCATTTCAATAATGCCGGAGCATCTCTCATGCCGGATACCGTTTGGAACGAAGTAACCAAATTTAGTGAACAAGAAGCTCTCTGGGGCGGTTATGAAGCCGCGCAACGGCGGCACAAAGACCTGGAGGAGACGTACCACTCTATCGCAGCCCTTATCCATGCAAAGCCTGAGGAAATCGCGCTGTTTGAAAATGCGACCACTGCCTGGAATATGGCCTTCTCGTCCATCCCGTTTAAAGACGGAGACCGAATACTTACCTCTGTATCGGAATACGCAAGCAACTACATGGGATATCTTCATTTGAAAAGAAGGGTAAATGTCTCACTGGAAGTAATCCCTAACGACAGCTACGGCCAAACATCGGTTGAGGCGTTGGAAGATATGATTGATAACCGGGTCAGGCTTATCAGCATAACCCACATCCCCACCAACAGCGGCTTGGTCAACCCGGTAGAATCTATAGGCGAAGTAGCCAACAAATACGGATGCCTGTACCTGCTGGACGCCTGCCAATCCGTTGGCCATTACCCGGTAGATGTACAGAAGATCGGCTGTGATATGCTCTCTTCTGCAGGCAGAAAGTATTTAAGGGGACCCCGTGGAACAGGCTTTCTTTATGTCAACGCTCAAAAACTGCCAGAACTGACACCGCCTTTTCCAGACCTCCACTCGGCCGAATGGATGGATGAGAATACATATGCTTTTCGTGAAGACGCAAGGAAATTCGAAAGCTGGGAATTCAATTATGCAAGTGTTGCGGGCTTAAACTCGGCTGTTAAATATGCAAATGCTATTGGAATTGAGACGATATGGAAGCGCATTCAATATGTGGCAGGTTTGCTGAGAAGGCGGCTGAAAGAAATCAGCGGAATTTCTGTTCACGATATAGGCCAGATAAAAAGCGGGATCGTAACATTTACCCATTCCGATTTCTCTGCAGAGGAAATACAGCAGTATTTATCAGTAAAAAACATCAATGTAAGTGTCAGTACCAGAGACAGCACCTTACTGGATATGACCCGCCGCAATCTGGAGGCGGTTGTCCGGGCGTCTGTGCACTACTATAATACCGAGAAAGAAATCGAAATCCTGGCCGAGGCCCTGCGCAACTTGGGGAATTAGGGATTTGGAATGAAAACAGCCCATTCCTAATTCTCCCATTCCTAATTTCTCAAACTACGCTGATTTCACATCTATGGAAGGCAACAGCTGGTCTTTGTACTGCAATTCATACAGCTTGCGGTAAATTCCATCCTTTTTGCCTACCAACTCCTGATGGGTGCCCGCCTCTCTGATTTCTCCTTTGTGCATGACAAGAATTTTATCGGCTTCATGTATGGTTGAAAGACGGTGAGCTATAACTATAGAAGTGCGGCCCTCCATCAGTCTTTCACACGCTTTGTTTACAATAGCCTCTGTTTCTGAATCGACACTCGACGTGGCTTCGTCCAGAATAAGAATATTTGGATCATATACCATGGCGCGGACAAAGCAAATGAGCTGACGCTGCCCCATCGATAAGGAAGCGCCCCGCTCACTCAGTTTGTAGTGATATTTGCCCGGCAGCCGTTCTATAAAGCGATGTGCTTCAATTTCCCGGGCTGTCTCAATGACCTGCTTTTCGGAAATATCGGGATTCCCCAAAGTAATGTTGTTAATTATGGATCCTGAAAAAAGCGTATTGTCTTGTAACACCAGCGCAAAATTCGATCGGAGATCACTTAATTTAAGCGCTCTGATGTCAACGCCATTGAGTCTGACCGATCCTTTATTCACATCATAAAATCGCATCAACAAGTTAATTATGGTAGACTTTCCGGCCCCTGTTGCCCCTACTATGGCAACCGTTTCCCCTGGTTCTGCCACAAAAGAAACATCACGCAGTACGGTTTCATCTTTATTGTATCCGAACCACACACCATCAAATTCAATGCGTCCTTTCCCCTCAGGAAGTTTCCTGGGCTGTTGCGGATCTTGTATTAGATTGGGCGTATCCAAAACGCTAAAAATCCGTTCGGATGATGCCAGTGCAGACTGAAGGGTATTGAACTTTTCAGAAAGGCCCTGAATAGGCTGAAAGAACTGGCGCACATACTGAACAAAAGCCAGCAAAATACCAAAGGTAACATGATCCATCAATGCGCGCCCGCCCCCGTACCAAATAACCAAAGCCATAGCAAGGCTTGCTATAACTTCAACGGCGGGCCAGAAAATGGCAAAATAAAAGATCGTTTCAATGTAGGCTTTCCTGTAGCCGCTGTTGATAGAGACAAACTTTTTTTTTTGCTTCTTTTCCCGGCTGAAAAGCTGAACAATAGCCATGCCATTGATATGCTCCTGCACGAAAGAGTTGAGCCGGGCAATCTGATCGCGGACATTCAGAAAAGACACCCGCACTTTGGCCTTGAACAGAAAGGTAGCATAAAAAAGTATCGGCAATACCGATATAGATACCAGCGTAAGCTCCCAGCTCATACTAAACATGAAGTACAGTATGAAGAATATGCGAAACATGTCGCCGATGATGTTTACTACCCCATCGCTTAATAATTCGCTCAGAGCTTCAATATCGCTTGTTGTACGTGTGATGAGCCGGCCGATAGGGTTTTTATCGAAGAATTGTACATGCAGCGACTGTATTTTTTTAAATACGGCGTTTCTCAGGCTATACAACGTACCCTGCCCGAACCAGCGGGTCAGATAAGTGTTAGCAACCAGAATGATGAACTCTCCAATCAGCGCCCCTACCAACAGAACAACGATCCACAGTAACCCTTCCAGGTCATTAGTTGCAATATATTCGTCAACTGCAATCTGGGTAAGTTTGGGACGTATGGTTCCTAAAAAGGATGCTCCGAGAGTGAGAATTACACCCAGTACCACATACCAACGATACGGCTTTATAAAGAAATAAAGCCGCCGAAGCAGATCCCTGTCGACGGCTTTATCCTGACTTGTTCTGTTCACGCTTGTAATGGGTATTTAGAACCGATCAAAGTCATCAAACGGTGTTCTGGGTGTGATCGGTTTCGGTTTCCGCTGATTACTGTTATTATTGTCATCATTATGGCGGTCACTGCGATAACTCCTTCCGCTGTAACTTTTCGATTCGCTGCTTCGGCTGGTTTTCCTGTAGCCTCTGGTAGGCTTACTATCCGTATGTTTCTTCCTTTTCCTAAACCGCTTTTTCTTATCGGTGATATTATTACTTCTCTTTTTATAGTCGTTCTTAGAAGTACCGGTGTTAATCTCTTTCAGATACACTTTAGGCTGGATAATACCCTTTTCGTGAGCCGGATCGGTAAAGATAGGCCGGAGCTCCGTGGCAACCCATGTCGGGAAAAAGTCGTCTCTTGCTTCTCTGAGCAGCACATACTGGTTGGTATAGCGCGCGGAGAAATGAGAAATAACCAACAGCTTTGTTTTTGCCTCATTTGCAACACGGGCTGCATCTTTTGCCGTAGAATGGCCGGTTTCCTCGGCCTTGTCGGCAAGACTTTCACTAAACGTAGCCTCATGGAATAAAACATTCGTATTCATAGCCAGCTTAACCGAGTTCGGACAGTATCTGGTATCGGTGATATAAGCAAAACTGTCTCCGGGCCTTGGATGACCAACAATATCCACAGATTTAACGATCGTGCCATCTTCAAGCTCCACATCTTTACCCGCTTTGAGATCCTTGTATTGCCAGTCTTCAGTGATCCCTTTAGCCTGGGCTTTATCGGCGTCTACCTTACCCGGCCTGTCTTTCTCCTGAAAGCGGAAGCCCATACAAAACTTCGAATGATTTAAAGGACGAGCCTCTACAAAGATTTCTTCTTCATCAAGGACACGCTGCTCCTCAAAATCTTCTTCTACCTCTACAAACTCCAGAGGGTAGCTGAGATCTACATTCGCGAAATCAAAATTCCATTCCACAAATTTTTTAATGCCAACCGGGCCTACAATGGTAAGCTTTTTTTCACGGCGCTGAAGCTGAAGTGTAGAAAGCAAGCCTATAAGTCCCGAATAGTGATCTGTATCAAAATGAGAGATAAAGATGCATTCTATCTGAGATCTTTTTAGTCCTGCCTGAAGCATCCGCATTTGTGCGTTTTCTCCACAGTCGAACAGATAGACACTCCCTTCTCTCCAAAGTGCCACCGATGACAGGTGGCGGGTAGCCGTTGGGGTTGCTGAGGCAACACCTAATGGAACAATAATCATTTTTGTTCTCCTATTTGATTTTTTTGGGGAAGCATGCTTTCAAACATCTCGCCCCGTTTTATGTAGTTCTGGTTTACTTTTTCTGTTAAATTTCAGCCAACTCATCTTCTATTAACTGCTTGTTGTACATGGCTGAATAGTATCCTTCCTTCTGCAGTAGTTCCTTATGCGACCCTTGTTCTACTATAGAACCATCCTCAACAAAGTAAATTATGTCGGCATCTTTAATGGTAGATATACGATGACTGATCATGATTGTTGTTCTGCCCTGCAATTCGCTTCTCAAATGTTGCAGAATAGCTTCTTCGGTTTTCGTATCTACCGCACTCAACGAATCATCAAGGATAATAATTTTTGGATCTCTTATCAAAGCCCGGGCAATGGCGGTTCGCTGCTTTTGTCCTCCCGACAAAGTGATTCCTCGTTCACCCAGCATAGTCTCAAATTTTTTGTCAAATTCCAAAATATTCTCTTTTACCTGGGCTTTCTCCGCGGCCTCCTCAATTTGTTTCTGCGAGGCGTGTTCAACCCCAAAGGCTATATTCTCAGCTATAGTATCAGAAAATAAAAAGGTTTCCTGAGGGACGTATCCTATACTCTTTCTCAAAACATGCACGGGAATACTCTTGATGTTTACGTCATCGATCAGAATCTCTCCCTCGCTCACATCAAACAGCCGTGGTATCAGCTGAACAAGCGTCGTCTTTCCGCTTCCTGTTCTTCCCACGATAGCCGCGTTTTGTCCTTGTTCAATCACCAGGTTTATATCTTTAAGCGCATAAGCTTCGGCTTTCGGATAGCGAAAGGATACATTTTTAAACTCTATACGCCCCTTAATTGTTTCAATGCTACTGTCGGTTTTAGCTTTATCTTCAATTTCGACGGGTTCGGTAAGTACCTGGTCAATTCTCTTCCAGGAGGCCATAGAGCGCTGAAAGCGGTTAACCGTATACCCCAGGGAAGCTACCGGCCAGGTCAGGTAGGCAACATACACTATATATTCCAGTATATTACCTACTGTTAACGTGCCTTCCATAACCAAAGTTCCCGCTTTCCATATCACAATTATTACCGAAGCGCCTATCAGCAAATTAAGTGTGGGGTGAAAGAGGGATTCGACCAGATCGAGCCGTAGTTTCTTTTTACGGTACGCTTCGCTTTCCTGTTCGAATCGCTTCTGTTCATGCGCCTCTCTGTTATAGGCCTTAATCAGCCGGATACTTGAAAATGACTCCTGCGCCCTTCCGGCAATGGTTGAATACTGTTCCTGAATAATGCGTGAGTAGTCATTTATGTAACCACTGACCCAGTAGGCGAAACCGGAAAGAAACGGGAGGGGAAGTAAAGCCCAAACAGTTAACTCGGGGCTGACAATTACCATCATGGTGATAATAAATCCCGCCCGCGTTAGCGTATTGATCGTATACATATAGGCCGGCCCGAAGTATTCCCGCACTTTCGAAACGTCTTCGGTTGCCCGGACATAAATTTCGCCGGAAGTATATTTACTGTAAAAACTCTGCGGAAGTTTCAGCAGTTTGTCGAAGATGTCATTCCGAAGATCAAATTCAATTTTTCGGGAAGCGACAATCAGTGTCTGCCGTGTGGCAAAAAGCAGTAACCCCGACAGCAGCACCGCGCCTACTAAGAGCAGAGCGTTCTTGGCAAGTATCGGGCTGGCTGAACTGTTAAATAATACCTCTGTAATGGATGAGAAGCTTTCTGCCGACTTTAAATCTTCTATAGAAGCGACATCATCTACGGTCTTACGCAGCAGCACCGGAATCCATACAAGGAAAAAATTGGATGCCGTAAGAAAGATGGAGCCCAGAGCAATAGTACCCCAGTACTTCTTAAAATAGCGATTTAATTTCTGCAGAGAACCCAAAGGTAGAGTATTGCTTAACTTTATTTTATTTACAGCCGCAAAGATGTTTGGTCTTACTATGCCTATACGGTTACTGCGCTGTATTTATTAATCCAGTACTCAGCCAGGTAAGATCCCGATAGAAAAGCATCTTCGGCCGTATTACCTCCCAAGTAGTCTCCTACTAACGCAAGAGGCGCCTCTTCCATTTCCAACTCTATAAAAAATTCATTCAAAGGATTTATAGCTTCAAAATATTTCCAGTGATGTAACCGGGACCATTCAGGTTGGGCGAATCCGGAATTGCCTGTAACAGCGGCGGCTCTTTCCAATAACAAGCGTTCTATTTCACCGGGGCTGCTCCCGGCATGCTTCCGGGCAAAGTCAGGGGTAGACTGAATGACAAGGCCGGCTTTTGATGGATCATCATATTTCAAAGACTCATTGCTTATCCACTTAATTCTGCTGTCCTGAACATTAATTCCCCGCCAGGAAGGTACTTCGGTGTCAAACGAAGCCATAAGTGCGTAGCAGGGTTCGTAAAAAACCTCATCGATGTGACGAATAATTCTGCGGGCGGGAGTTTCATCCTGAGCGGTCTGAAGCACTCCATACGCTTCCGGAGCAGGGGCGGCAATAATAACCGCGTCACACTCGAAAACAGAAATATCCGTCAGGTTAATCATCCAGGCCCGTTTTTTAGTCCGTTCAGCGCCAATATGTGTGATTCCTCCCGCTTTAACCTCAGCCTTTACATCCACCCACCGGCTCAGGCTTTGCGCCACAGCGTGGATTCCTTCGCTGCCCGTCCAGAATTCCGAGACCGGTTTATTGGGATTAAGGTCAAACAGCTGCTCCCCATCGTACAGAGAAAATTTGTCTGTGTGCCGTTTTAATTTGCCCTCTTCTTCCAGTTTTTCCAGAAAGCTTCTGAATTCAGGATCGGAGGCCTTCAAATACGAATAGCCGTAGTCGAACGCAATATCATCCATTTTAAAAGTGGCCAGTTTGCCTCCCCGGACTCTGGTTCTTTCAATGACTGTTACATCATGGCCGGCCAGTGCCAGTTTTTTTCCTGCTACAAGCCCCGATATTCCTGCTCCGATTACTCCAATTACCATGCTTAGAATTAGATTATAATTAATACTTAACTACGTGAACGTAGTTGCAAATAAAGGGTTAAGGTAGAAATTCTATTTGCCAAATTCCGGGTATATTTCAACTTTTAATATTTGGTGCTGATACACGTAACGAATCGAGATAAAACTAATTATTGGTACCCGTTCCTACTGCTGTTATCATGCCTACGCCTGTTACCAGGCAACCCCTTAATCCCTCCCGACAGACTTGTCGGGACAGGCTCTTTGCTAAGGGGGAGAGATATTTTTGAGCCTTGTTGAAGCTGGCACAGTGTGTAGAGATTCCAGGCTGCACCGCATCAGATTCTGACGCTCTGCATCCGGCCGGATGTACGGCCTCACTCAAAAACCCTCACCCTCGGCTGCACAGCTTTTTTACTCAGCAGTGCAGGCCAGTAGGCTACAACTTCGCTCGCTTTGGGCCGCCCTCCGGCAAAGCCGGTTACTCCAGACGGCCCTGTCAGTATGAGCGGCGCCACTTCCTTACCAAAACGATTCAAATCCGACTTGCTGCTGCCTGATGCCGAAACCCGTATCTGTATTTCTTCATGTTCCTGTTCAAGATCGCGGTCAGTTACAGGTTTTTCACTACATCCATTCAGGCCGATATACTCAACCCGGAACTCATTGAAAGATAGATTCAGCGCTTCCGCCCGTTTTTGCAAAATTTCTCCGGCCTTTACAGCTTTGCGGAGCGCATCGGGCCAGGAATATACGAGTGTTGATGAAAGTTTAAAACCGTTGTTATAACTGGCGGATATTTTATAGGTGTCGGTTTCCGGAAATCCGCGGATGCCAAAAACTCTCACCCTGTCTTTGCCCGCCTGTTCCAGAAATACAGAGGTAAAATCCGCGACTACATCGGGCGTGATATATCCGGCGGGATCTCCGATTTCATACAGCAGCTGCTCTTTCACGGTCTGTTCACTGATTAAACCACCCGTACCGCTATGCTTGGTAACAAAAAACTCCCCGTCGGGATAAGCTTCAATAATGGGAAACCCGATATTGACAAAATCTTCAATGGTATCCCAGTCGGTAAAGTTACCGCCCGACACCTGTGCCCCGCACTCAATAATGTGACCGGCAATGGTACCGGCCGCCAGCTTGTCGTACGCATCAAAATCCCAGCCAAACTCATATACCATCGGCGCCAGCGTCAGGCCTGTATCCGTAACACGGCCGGTAATCACAATATCGGCGCCCTGCTGCAGTGCCTCAGCTATCGGCCGGCAGCCGAAATACACATTGGCGCTGAGAAGCCGTTCTTTGATCCTTTCAACCGGAGCTCCTGTCTCCATATTATTCAGGGTGTGCCCTCCGGCAATTAGGCCGTCAATATCACCCAGAATGTCATCTCCGTCAACAACGGCAACGGTTACTCCCTTTCCTTCATAGCCGCTGCTTTTAATTGTGGCCAGCAGCGCATCTTTACACGCTTCCGGGTTTACCCCTCCTGCATTTGAAATAACTTTTACCCCGTTATGGACTATTTCGGGCAGAATGGCTTCTATTACTTCCACAAAATCCCGGGCGTAGCCATGCGCCGGGTTACGCATCCTCTGCTTCTGCATAATAGACATGGTAACCTCGGCGAGATAGTCCATCACAAGATAATCTACCGGGCCGCTCTTAACCTGTCTGACGGGCGCATCAGGCAGATCTCCCCAAAACCCTTGTCCGGATGCAATTCGTATATGCTCTTTCATGATTGTTCTCCTTGGTAAGTTACGGGTCCCAAAGTGGATCGGGAAAATACTCTCTTAGGCTGCCATCCATCCGCTGCCATCCTCGAATTTGAATGGTAAAGATAAGAGTTGTTCGGCCACTTTAAAAATATTGGATTCATTGGTTTTCCCGTCAATAGTCCCGGACTCAACTCCCGGCCTCGCATCGGGGCTGCTACGTTCTAAATATCGCTGAGTCAAAACCCAGAGCCTGACAACCCGGCCGCCTCGCACCCTGGCAACTGCCGGAGACATTGCGGGTTTCCAAAACCCGCAATGTCTGGAATAGCAACCGCCTCTTTGTCTTATCTGGTATGACCCCTAAATCCCTGCCGGCGGGGATTTAGGGGCCAGCCCGCAGCTGAAGGATCGTCAGCTATTATTCAGGATTACTTCAACTGTAATATATATCCAATCTCCGTCTTTCTACCTGCCCATCCTCTCTAACCCCCTCACTGTACCTTCCCCGTATCCCCGCTTATATAAATCCGGATCAACCCCGTAGCCGTTACGTATCAACTCCGATTATAAACGGAGTTCATACGGAGTTCATACGGAGTTCATACGGAGTTCATGCGGAGTTGTACAATAGTTGGTATAGAGGCGGTACGGATATGACATGGAGAAGATGGGTATTTGTCCTGCTTATTTACCTGCCTATAGTAGTAGATAAAAAAATTGCTTTTACATTGTTTCTCTAATTAGCAAAACCTGGAATGGGTTGATTCAGGGATTGAACAGACCTGTCACTCTGCCGGTATCTCTTACCCGGCCTGGAAACTTACATTCGTATGGAGGCAGAAGCGGAGTAATCTGCTTCGTTAAATTACCTCCGATTTTATATCTTTGGCTCTTTAATGTTAGAAACATTGTTTATGCCCACTATTCCCACATACGATGCCGTAGTAATCGGCTCCGGCCCCAACGGACTGGCCGCGGCTATTACCCTGGCTCAGCAGGGCCTTTCCGTCAAAGTTTTTGAGGCCAGAGAGACCATCGGCGGAGGCACCCGGACGCAGGAGCGCACTCTGCCCGGTTTTCAGCACGATGTCTGTTCTGCTATTCACCCAATGGCGGCCGCTTCGCCCTTCCTGGCGGCACTCCCTCTCGGAGAGCACGGCCTGGAATGGATCCACCCGGAGTATCCGCTGGCTCATCCTTTCGATAACAAGCCGGCCGCTGTTCTCTATCGCTCTCTGTTCGAGACAGCCAGTGAACTGGACAGAGATCATCAGGCGTACAAAAGGCTTTTCACCCCTATTGTGCAAGACTGGGACCGGCTGGCGCCTCAGCTTCTGGCGCCTTTTTCGCGCCTTCCCTCTCATCCACTGCTGATGGCACGGTTCGGGCTAAAGGCATTACGGCCGGCCCGGAGCCTCGCCCAGGCAACATTTGAAACTCCCCGGGCCCGGGCGCTCTTTGCCGGGCTCGCCGCCCACAGTATCATGCCGCTCGACAAAACCGCCACCTCTGCTATCGGACTTGTTTTAGGCGCGGTTGGCCACCGCCTGGGCTGGCCGCTGCCCAAAGGCGGCTCGCAGTCTTTAGCCCTCGCTATGGCCTCTTATTTTGAGTCGCTGGGCGGCGAGATAGAAACGGGCACAAAAATCCGTTCCCTCACTCAGCTTCCCGCGTCCCGGGCCGTATTCTTTGATACATCGCCCGCCCAGGTGCTGGATATTGCCAAAGATAAAATACCTTCTCCCTATGCGGATAAGCTCAGGGAATACCGCTACGGTGCCGGGATATTTAAACTGGACCTGGCCCTGCAGGAGCCCGTTCCTTGGAAGGATCCGGCCTGTAGAAAAGCGGGAACCGTTCATCTGGGAGGTACGCTGGAAGAAATCATTGAATCTGAGAAAGCGATGAGCGAAGGCCGGCATCCGGACAAACCCTATGTGCTGGTTGCCCAGCAAAGTCTGTTTGACAAGACCCGGGCACCTGAAGGAAAACACACGCTATGGGCGTATTGCCACGTGCCTAACGGTTCTGAAAGAGATATGACGGATAGAATACTCAACCAAATTGAGCGCTTCGCGCCGGGGTTCAGAGATCTGATCATCGGCAAGCACAGTATGAATACGCGCGATATGCAGAGTTACAATCCCAACTATATCGGGGGCGATATTAACGGAGGGATGCAGGATATCACACAGCTTTTCACCCGCCCTGTAAAACTGTTCGACCCCTATCATATTCCGGACACCCCGATGTATATCTGCTCGGCATCTACACCTCCGGGCGGCGGTGTTCACGGCATGTGTGGCTATCATGCAGCACAATCAGCCCTGAAGCGGGAGTTTGGATGAGCGG
>CALJMB010000104.1 GCA_937982515.1 uncultured Balneolaceae bacterium | reverse complement strand
GATGAAGTCATTGTAGTCGGTTATGGAGTGCAAGAAAAGGTTTCCGTGACCGGAGCAGTTTCTCAAATATCAACTCCTGACACGAAGCTGCAAAAGATAGCCACTCCGTCACTAACTAATATGATTGGTGGGATGATACCGGGAATAATTACACGGCAAAACAGTGGAGAACCCGGTTATGATCAAGCCCAGGTATTCATAAGAGGGCAAAGTACGTTTGGAAATTCCAACCCGCTTATTCTGGTCGATGGCGTGGAAAGAAGTATGAACGATATTAATCCACAACAGATAGAAAGCTTTACAATTCTTAAAGATGCTTCTGCAACAGCTGTATATGGCGCCAGAGGAGCTAATGGTGTGATCCTGATCGAGACCAAACGGGGAAAACCGGGAAAGCCTCATGTGACCTTTAGGTCTGAGACAACGCAACTGACTGCCTTGAGACTTCCAAACTATATTGACGGGGCGGCATTTGCCGGCCTGGTAAATGAAGCCAATTCTCATGTTGGATTGGAGCCTGTGTATACAGAAGAGGAAATTCAAAAATACAGAGATGGGTCGGATCCGTACTTTTATCCAAACATTAACTGGACGGATGAGGTGCTAAAGGAGGATACTTACCAGTCCCTTAACAATCTTAGCGTTACAGGAGGGAATGAATACATCAGATATTATACCAACGTTGGCTATACAAAACAAGAAGGCATATATAAGCAAGATGAAAACCTTAAGAAGTATAGAACAAATGCCCTTGCTAAAAAGTATAATTTCCGTGCCAATTTGGATGCCTATGTCTCGGATAATCTCAGCTTATTCTTAGGTGTTGGAGGTATTATACGGACCGGGCACTATCCGGGGGTAGGAGCAAATAGGATATTTGAATCACTAAAAATTATTTCACCTATTGAATTTCCGGTTACAAATCCGGATGGATCGGTAGCCGGTGGCCCTTCTTATTTAGGTGAAAACCCATGGGGCTTAGTCACACAAAGCGGTTACTCGATTCAGGAAAGACATGAGGTGCAAAGCACATTTAAAGCTAACTGGGATTTGTCTTCCCTGGTTACTGAAGGACTTGCCCTGAGTGGTAAATTCGCCTATGACTACTATAATTTTGCAGGGATTGACCGTAATATAACCTATGAATTGAAAGAATATCAGGGGAAGGATGCAAATGGAGAAGATATATATAACCTGGTAAGGGAAGGTCATCCCATGGGTTATGCTCCTTTTACAGCTGATAATAATCGTACCTTCTATTTTGAAGGTTTGATTAATTACAAGCGTGTTTTTTTAGACAGGCATGATGTAGGAGGTATGCTGCTCTTTAATCAACGGGAGCATATCCAGATAAACGCTGGTAATTCTACGTTGGCCTTGCCTTACCGGCGTCGCGGCTTATCTGGCAGGGTGACGTACGGATACGATCATCGATATCAGCTTGAATTTAATTTTGGATACAACGGTTCAGAAAACTTTCCTAAAGGAAAGAAGTTCGGCTTTTTCCCCTCTGTTTCAGGCGGCTGGGTTATCTCAAACGAAACATTCTGGAACGTACCGTTTATCAGCCTGTTAAAATTACGCGGCTCCTACGGTGCGGTAGGTAATGACCAAATTGGTGGAAACCGATTCTTATTTCTCACTACTATTACTAAAGATGCCAATATTTACAGGTTTGGCGATAGCCAGCAGGTTTACCATGGCTTTGACGAGGGGAATATTGGCAACCCAAATGTTTCGTGGGAAACGTCTATAAAAAAGAATGTTGGATTAGATCTGAATTTGCTTGAGGATAAAATATCCTTACAGGTAAATGCTTTCGATGAACTGAGAAAGGATATACTGATGCAGCGACAGACTATCCCGCGTGTGACCGGGTTCTTTCCCTGGATTATTCCATATGGGAATATAGGCGAGATAAAAAACAGGGGTGTCGACGGGAGGCTGGAAATCCAGAATACCACATCCGGAGACTTTTATTATTCACTCAGCGGAAATTTCACTTTTGCCCGAAACAAAATAGTCGAGAATGATGAACCCGCAAAAGAGTATGAATATCAGTCGGCGATAGGACAATCGCTCGGAGCTCCTTTTGGGTTAAAAGCTATTGGTTTTTTTAAGGACCAGGAAGACATTGATCAGAGCCCGAGTCAGGCATTTAGTTCCACTTTGTACCCTGGCGACATAAAATATGAAGACGTAAATGATGACGGGGTGGTTGATGCCTATGACCGAGTCTTTCTGGATGGTTATCCCAGAATGCCGGAAATAACATTCGGGTTTGGTGGAACAGTTGCCTGGAAAGGAATTGAACTAAGCCTCTTCTTTACGGGAGCTACTAATACCAGCTTGTTCCTGCAAGGCCCTTCTATTTATCCGTTCCAGCGAGGACCGGGTTCGTACAATATATTAGAAGAGTACTATAACAACCGCTGGACACCCGAGACTAAAGAGAGTGCAAAATATCCTGCTGTTACTCCCGGAGATAACACCAATAACTTTAGAGCGTCTTCTGTCTATTTGAGAGATGGAAGTTATATCCGGTTGAAAAACGCAGAGATTGCATATACTGTCCCCCGGCAGTTTACACAGAAGATGAATATAGCATCCTGCAGGTTTTTTATTAACGGGACAAATCTATTGACCTTTGACAAGCTCGGTTTCATGAATCCTGAATCTAACAGTGGTACGGGCGGCTATCCTTTGCAGCGGGGTGTAAACCTGGGCTTGCAGTTAGATTTCAAATAAAATAGCGTATAAAATTTAATGATAACGTAATTCAAGTCTTGAAGGTTATGAAAAAATATATATTATTTATTGTCTGTGTTATATTGCCTGTTGTATTATCATCATGCGATGGGCAATTCCTGGCAAATGGATATCTGGATAAAACACCAGATCAAGATTTAACACTGGAAGATGTTTTCACAAACAGAAAGTACACTGAGTCATTTCTAACATCGATCTATGCCGCGCTTCCCTGGGAGATTAATCCACCAGATCCTCCCAGCAGGGCTCCATGGACAGGTATCAGTGATGAAATGGAGATTACCTTTGGAGGATTTCCGGGACATAAAATAAATCACGGAGCCTGGGGGCCGTCTGATATACCCGATCTCTGGCAGTATTCTTACGAAAGTATAAGGAAGAGCAATATTTTTCTGGATAATATTGATCAGCTACCGCTAACACAAGAGTTTACACAGGCCAATAAGAACACTTGGATTGGCGAAGCGACGTTTTTGAGAGCATATTATCATTTTTCGGTATTCAGGCTGTATGGGAGCATACCTATAATGGATTATGCCGTCTCTCCTAATGACGACTTTACAAAAATAAACAGAGCGCCGCTGGATTCAGTGGTAGCCTTTATGATTCAGGACTGTGACAGAGCAGCCCAGTTACTGCCTATGAACGTAACGAGCAGTAACAGAGGAAGAGCCTCACAAGCTGCCGCACTGGCCCTTAAATCCAGGATTTTGCTTTATGCAGCCAGCCCGCTCTTCAATGGCAACGCCAGCTATGCCAACTTTACGGATCATGAGGGCATACATCTGTTTCCTCAAAGCGGTGATAATGAAAAATGGAAACTGGCAGCGGATGCAGCCAAAAATGTCATCGACCAGGCAGAAGCGGCTGGGTATGATCTGTATAAGTCTGCCAGTAACGATCCCATGCAATCCTATCAGAATTTATTCATAGAGAACTGGAATGAAGAAGTGCTGTGGGCTACAAACCATGGCCATTATGGCCATCAGGAGAGAACTCAAAGTCCGCTGGGCTATGGGGGCTTTTCTATTATGTCTGTTACTCAGGAACTGGTAGACGCTTATCAAATGGCAGATGGCACTGATCCTATTGTCGGATATGAAAACAATGGTTCACCCAAAATAAATGCAATATCCGGATATCAGGAAACCGGCTATACTAATTCCGCGGGGACATACTGGAATACCGGTATTCGGAATATGTATGTTAATCGTGAGCCGCGTTTTTATGCGAGTGTACATTTCGCTGGTTCAGAGTGGAAAGGGCGTCCTGTAGAAATGTGGTATACCGGGCTCGATGGACATATCCAAAATCCATCTGATTTTTCTAAAACCGGTTATGTGATGAAGAAATTTGCTAATCCTGATATTAACATTAAACAAAATACAGGATGGGATCTGAAGACCTGGATTCTTTTCCGACTGGGAGAACAGTATCTAAATTATGCGGAAGCTCTGAATGAATATGAGGGGCCCGTCGCAGATGTGTACAAATATGTAAATGCAATTCGGGATCGCGCCGGACTTCCGGATCTGCCTTCAGGATTGTCAAAGGATGAAATGCGGGAGAAAATATGGCACGAGAGGCGGATCGAATTGGCTTTTGAAGGACATCGTTATTTTGATGTTCGCCGATGGACAATTGCTGAAGAAATACTTGATGGCCCGGTTCATGGCATGAATATACGAATGGGTAACTCTCTGCAGGATGACTCTTTTTATGAAAGAACGATTGCAGATCAAAGAATTTTTGAGCCTAAGCACTATTTGTGGCCCATACCCCAGGAAGAAATTGAAAAAGTTCCAAGTCTTGTTCAAAATCCCGGCTGGTAGATTTTAGAAGCGTTAATCATTAGGAGATTCAT
>CALJMB010000103.1 GCA_937982515.1 uncultured Balneolaceae bacterium | reverse complement strand
TCCTGATTATAACTGCCGGCATGCTCGTCGGCTCCCCCATTCATCAGGGGGCTCGCGGCCCACAGCAGGTTTTTACCCAGGTATCCCAGAGCCATAATTTTATTTATACGCAGCTCATTGTTTCCGGCCGTACGCCTTCCCGGATCTGTGTCATCCCAGTCTATAGGCAATAAGTCGGCGGCTCTTCTCAGGTCTCGTGCCACACTATCGGCAAGCGGATGGTAATCGAGCCGTTCCTGGTTAAATTGGGCATCGGCGGGAAGTGGTTTACTCAGATAGGGCATCCCTCCAAAATACTGCATGAACTGAAAATAATACCACCCTCTAAAGAATAGTAGCTGGCCTTCGATGATATTTTTTTCTACTTCCGTACCCTGGAACTTGTCCAGATTCTCAAGGCCTATATTCGCTTTGCGTACTCCGTACCATCCCAAATTCCAAAGGTCTCTGTTGAACCGGTCACCACCAGGATGCTGGGTGGCTTTATCCAGCCAGGAAGTATCCCATCCGTTATGCTCCGATTGCCATCCCCAGAAATTCCCATCGTCAAAATAATCGACAATATGATAATTCATATCCGGTGTAACTTCATCATCGCCCCAATTCCAGCTGTTTGTCCAGTAGGCATTTGTAAAATCAGGAATGGTACCGTACAGCTCTTCCACAAAGCCCTGAAAATTGATGAAATTCTTAAAAGCTTCTTCTTCAGAAATGTCGGATTCCGGCGATTTCATAAGGAAGCTCTCACACGATGTCAGTACCAGAGCAGTCAAAAGAACACCAAATCCCCAAAAGACTTTTTTTCCCGTATCCATAGTATTCATTCTAACCAGATTAGAAATTAATATTAACACCGAAGTTGACCCGTCTTACTGTTGGATAGGCTCCCTGACTGGGTACTCCGCCTCCTGCAAAGTTAGATTCTCTGTCGTCAGGCATTTTGGTCCACAACAGAAGATTATTGCCGTTCGCGAAAATCCTGAGGCTGCCAATGCCCAGCCTTCTGGCCAAGGCCGAATGCGAACCAAAGGTGTAGGCGATTTGAGCATTCTTCAGGCGCAGGTAAGAGCCGTCATACATATAACGATTTCCATTACTCGCGCCATTGACTTGAGAATCCCAGCGCGGCATCTGGGTCTTTGCATCCGGATTCTCCATACTCCAGTATCCGCCTTCTACGGTATAGACTAAGTTCTGCCCCCCTAAACTGGAAAGATTCACCCATCGGGTTACATTGTTGACCCCATAGAACTGTACAAACCCGCTGAAACCTCCCCAGTCAAAGCCGACCGTTGTATTGTATGTGTTTTGCGGGGTTCCGGAGAAGCCATAGGGCACGCTATCCTCAGAATCTATGATGCCATCCGCATTGTAGTCGACAATATACTGGCCACCGGGCAGCTTGCTGGCATCATTCGTATTAAACGGCGTGGTTCCATAAACTTCATCCCATGAATCGTAAAACCCATTATCTATATGCGTGCGGGCCTGGCCAACCATAAAACCCTCCTGCTTTTGATAATCCGGCAATAATTCAGGATCATCGCGTTCTATAACTTTGTTTTTGGCATGAGTCATATTCATCTCTGTCCACAATCGCAACCCATTACCAAACCGGTGATCCAGGTTAAGTGTAATTTCGTAGCCCTGATTCTCCACCTCTCCCAAATTAGCTGCAGGAGCTTCCTGACCAAAGTAGGAGGGGATAGCCCGGTTACTCCCGGAGATAAGAATATCTTCACGCCTGTCCCTGAAAACATCTACCGAACCGGATATCAACCCATCGAGAAAACCAAAATCCAGACCTATATTGGCTTTTGTGACGGTAGACCACCGCACATTTGGGTTGCCCAAAGAACCTATTCTGTAGAAGGTGTATGTACTATTAGGAGGCTGCCAGCCGGTTATCTGCATCGGTACCCCTCCCCCATAGATCCATTCCGTCATGTAAAGCCAGCGTCCGGTTGTATTGTCATCTCCGATTTTCCCATAGGAGGCTCTGAGCTTGAAACTGTCTATGAAACCAAGCGAGCTCATAAAATTTTCTCTGTGAATATTCCATCCCACACCCCCGGAGGAGAAGAAGCCAAAACGGTAACCTTCGTCAAACTTCTCAGAACCGTTATACGAGCCGTTGTATTCGACTATATATTTTTGGTCATAATTATAGGTAGAACGGAAAACCCAGTTTTCCCGGGCGTGGGGAATAATACTTCCTGTTGCATTTTGCGTACGATTAACAAGCCCCATTTCACTGAAATTGTGCTTCTCTCCCAGGGTGAAATCATAATTAAGCTGTAACTGGTAGTATACATTGCGATAGGTCTGTCCATCCTGGACTGATCCCTCACTTGTACTCCACAACTTTCCTTCCCTGAAGGAAAAGGGGGTGTTTGGATCATAGAGCGGATCTAAGTTCACACTTCCGTCCTGTGGATTAATATACTTCGACCGTGCATTGTTGTACAAATCATTTATGCCTCTTTCCCCCTCAATAAAGGTGTTATCAACAGCAATCTTGCCGTTAAAACTTAATCCCTTTACCAGCATATGCAGATCCTGATCCAGCTCGAAGCTTGTGGCCAGCTGAGTACTGGTTCTGTATTCAATTCCACTCAAAGCCAGAATTTCTACCGAATTAATACCGCCGCCTTGCGTGTCATACCCATAACTTCCGTCGGGATATCTGGGCAAATACCGGTCCGGAGCTGTACTGTAAGCCGCTACCCAAAAAGCATAATCATCTCCCTGGAATCCCCATGGCCTTTTTCGAACGCCATATGACCCGCTTATTTTTGCCCTTAATGTAGTAGAAGAGCTGATTTGAAAATCCAAATTGGTACGGGCATTTAAACGCTGGAACTCAAATCCCGGTCGATATCCCCGGTTGTTTTCAAATCCTCTGAACAGATCGCCCTCATTAAGATAATTGGCGCTGGCAAAGAACTGAACAAATTCTGAACCTCCCCTGACATTCAGGTTCGCATCATACGCCTGGGCATTGCTTCTGAACAATTCTTCAGCCCAATTCACATTTGCATAACGAACCTGTTCTTCCGGAGTCTGCGGTTTCCGATAATGATTGATAAATTCAGGGTCATGATAAAAGCTCCAGCTGTTAGGATTTGCATCCAACTCATACTCAACAGCCTGGTTATGCAGTTTAAGAGCCTCATAACTATCTTTTATAGCCGGCAATTTAGAAGGAGCCTTAACGGTACTTTTAAAACTGCCCGAAATTTCAATATGTCCCTCATATCCACTTTTAGTTTGGATCAGAATCACTCCGTTTGCACCTCTTACCCCGTAAACAGCTGTGGCTGATGCATCCTTCAACACAGTCACAGACTCCACTGAACTTATATCAACGGTACTCAATGGGCGCTCGACCCCATCTACCAGAACTAGCGGCGAGGAGTCATGCCAGGTGCTCTGGCCACGAATAAAAATCTGCGGATCCTCATCCCCGGGCAACCCTGTACTGCTTACCGTGATCACCCCGGGAACTTTACCCGTTAATGCCATACCCAAATTGGGCACATCGCCCGCTTTCTCCAGGTCGCCTTCTGAAACGGAAGTAATACCGGCTACAACGCTCTCCTTACGCTGGGTGCCATAACCTACAACCACCACTTCCTCGCTGGTTATAGTCGTCGGCTGCAAAGACACATCTATCTGCGTACGTCCCCCGATGGGTACTTCCTTTGTAGCATATCCTATAAATGAAAATATCAGCGTATCGGTAAGGGCCGGCACGTTCAACAAATATTGTCCGTCGGCATTGGTGGATACACCCAATGTAGTGCCCTTGACCGCTATATTCACCCCGGGCAGCGTCTCTCCGGTGGCC
>CALJMB010000102.1 GCA_937982515.1 uncultured Balneolaceae bacterium | reverse complement strand
CCGCGAGGGCGGACGCACGGTCGGCGCCGGCGTGGTAAGCAAGATTATTAAATAATCACGCTAATGAAGTGGGCTTTAGGAAGCTTTGAAAGTTTCCTAAAGCTATTCGTTTCCGGAGAATAGATCTGTCTTGGGGTCTGTTCTCTTGGCGTTTACGGGTGTAGCTCAATTGGCAGAGCAGCGGTCTCCAAAACCGCAGGCTGGGAGTTCGAGTCTCTCCACCCGTGCAAATACTTAAGATCAGAAAGCACCCATGGAAAAGATTAAGGCGTTTTTAGAAGATGTTCGCAAAGAGATGAAAAAGGTCTCCTGGCCTTCACAGCAGGAGCTGGTTGATTACACAATCGTTGTAGTAATTTTTACGATTATCTTATCGGCATTCATTTTTGCGGTTGATCATGTTTACAGCACCATTCTAGAGACCATATATCAATGAGTAAAGACAACCAACATAAATGGTATGTAGTCCGCTGTTTTTCCAGTCATGAAAAGAAAGTAAAAGAATATCTTGAGCGAGAAATTAAAGAGCAAGGGCTGGAAGACAAGATTGTTGAAATATTAATACCTACCGAGACGGTGGTAGAAATACGTTCCGGAAAAAAAAGAACCCGGGAGAAGAATTTTTTCCCTGGTTACCTGCTGCTGAAAACCATTTATGATGAAGAGGTAAACAATCTGGTACAGAGCGCTCCCTCTACCATCGGCTTCCTGAAAAGTGGCAAAAATGATCTTGCGCCAAATCCTCTTCGTAAAAGTGAGGTGGACAGAATATTAGGCCGGGTACAGGATAGCCAGGATATAATGGAACAGGGTGGGGTGGTAGACATACCCTATAATGAAGGAGATCTTGTAAAGGTTATTGACGGGCCGTTTAAAGATTTTGACGGGACGGTTCAGGAGGTGAATACAGACAAGCTTAAGCTAAGAGTATTGGTAAGTATTTTTGGTCGAAAGACTCCGGTTGAAGTTGATGTGAACCAGGTAGAGCCTGCAACTTGACCGCACGAATCACTTGATGCAAAGTGAGCTATTACGCGATGAATCAAACATATAAGAAGCAGTAACTAAAATGGCAAAAAAAGTAGATACGGTTCTTAAACTCCAGATCCGGGGCGGACAGGCAAACCCTGCTCCACCGGTGGGACCTGCGCTAGGTCAGGCGGGGATTAACATCATGGAGTTTTGTAAGGCTTTTAATGCTGCTACACAGGACAAAGCCGGTACGATCATTCCGGTTGAGATTACTGTGTTTCAGGATAAGTCTTTTACATTTAAAACCAAGACGCCACCAGCTGCTGTACTGTTAAAGCAAATTGCAAAAATCAAGTCCGGTTCCGGAGAGCCAAACCGTAATAAGGTAGGCCAGGTTACCTGGACCCAATGCAAAGAGATAGCAGAACAGAAGATGGAAGATCTCAATGCTTTTGAAGTGGACCGGGCAGCAGAAATGATTGCCGGAACAGCCAGAAGCATGGGTTTAAGAGTCGTAAGAGATAAATAGAGGAATCGTTAGAATTATGGCAAAACGAGGTAAAAAGTATCAAGAGGCCGCTAAGCTTTTGGATCCGGAGTTGGAATATACGCTGGAAGAAGCTTGTGATCTCGTCAGGAAAACCTCTACCGTAAAGTTCGATGCATCAGTTGATTTGGATTTGCGCTTGGGTGTAGACCCCCGGCACGCGGATCAGATGGTGCGCGGATCGGTGACCCTGCCCCATGGCACGGGTAAAGAGGTGCGTATTCTTGCTCTGGTGAATGAATCCAAGCAGGAAGAGGCAAAAGAAGCCGGCGCAGATCATGTAGGCCTTGAAGAATATATCGGAAAAATCGAAGAAGGATGGACCGATATAGATGTAATTGTAGCTACTCCTGATGTGATGGGGCAGATAGGTAAGCTCGGCCGTGTTCTGGGGCCGCGTGGACTAATGCCTAATCCTAAGAGCGGAACGGTTACTAACGAAGTGGGCGAGGCGATAAGACAGGCAAAAGCCGGTAAAATTGATTTCCGTGTAGATAAATACGGAATTTTGCACGCATCGGTTGGTAAGGTAAGCTTTAATGCGAGCGATCTTCGTGAAAATGCGATAGAGTTCCTGCGAACTGTTATTAAGTTACGTCCTGCTTCTGCTAAAGGATTATACATCAGAAGCGCGTATATGAGTTCGACAATGGGCCCAAGCATTCAATTAAGTCGTTCATCCATAATTTCCGTTTAGGAATAAAACAAGGAAATTAAACAATGCCAACATTAGCAAAAAAGAAAGAAGTAGTTGAAGAAATAACGGAAAATCTGAATAGTTCCGGTGCTGTTTATATTACCAATTATTCGGGTATGTCTGTTGCTGAAATCAACAATTTGCGTGGCGAATTCTTCAAAGATAACATAACCTTCAAGGTATATAAAAATACCTTGGTAAAACGCGCAATGGATGAGGTGGGTGGATATGAAGACCTGTATCCCCATCTGACCATGCAAAACGGTTTTGCCTTTGTTGAAGAAGAGCTTGCTGCACCAGCCAAAGTACTTAAGAAGTTTATAGAGGAAACAAAAAAGCCAAAGTTTAAAGCTGCTATCATAGATGGAGACTACTATGGTGAAGATCAGCTTGAAGCACTGGCTGCAATGAAGTCTAAGAGCGAGGTTATTGGAGATATCGTAGGTCTTCTACTTGCTCCCGTTTCCAATGTTGCAAGTGCACTGCAAGCTCCCGGACGTAGTATTGCCGGCGCTGTTGAAACTATTGCCGAAAAGGGCGAAGCATAACTAATCTTAACAAGAAATTTCATTATATAAAGATCAATCGGAGAAATAAACATGGCTGACGTTAAAGAAATAGCTGAACAACTAGTTAACCTGACAGTTAAAGAGGCTAACGAACTTGCAAAAGTTCTGGAAGAGGAATACGATATCAAACCTGCAGCTGCTACAGCTGTTGTTGCTGGTGGAGTTGCCAGCGGCAATGGTGGAGGGGGTGAGGAACAGACGGAATTTGATGTCGTTCTCAAATCTGCAGGAGCTAAAAAGATTGCTGTAATTAAAGAAGTTCGAGGTATTACCGGCCTTGGTTTGAAAGAAGCTAAAGAATTGGTAGATGGCGCACCAAATACTATCAAAGAGGGTGTTGCCAAGGCTGAAGCTGAAGAACTCAAATCTAAGCTTGAAGAAGCAGGCGCTGAGATTGAACTCAAGTAATTAAGCACTATTCGTATACAATTTGTCATTAGCCAATACCGTTACTAATGGTATTGGCTATTGGCGTCTCTTATATAGGCCACCAATTAATCCACATCAGAAACGTGTGATATAACAGCTTTTTGGCTCATCACAACCAATTAAATTTTTAAAGGAGAGGTTCCTTTGAGTAAACAAAGTAACATGGAAAAAATCCCCTTTACCGACCGTTTAACATTCTCCAATACTGAACACGTTCTCGATTATCCCGACTTTCTTGATATACAGCTGGAGTCATTTAATGAATTTACCCAACTGGATATAGCCCCTGAAAATCGCAAAAATCAGGGCCTGCAAAAGATTTTTAATGAGAATTTTCCGATCCAGGATTCCCGGGAAACTCATATACTGGAATTTCTGTATTATAGCGTCGACACTCCAAAATACAGTATGAAAGAATGCCAGGAGCGCGGCCTCTCGTATGCAGTTCCATTGAAAGCAAAGATGCGTCTTTCTTCCGTAGATGACGGGGATGAGGCGTCAGAGACCATCGAGCAGGAAGTTTTTCTGGGTGATCTTCCCTGGATGACCGAGCGCGGTACCTTCATTATTAATGGAGCCGAGCGCGTAATCGTAAGCCAGCTGCACCGTTCTCCCGGCGTCTTTTTTGGACAAAATGTCCATCCCAATGGCACGCAATTATATAATGCCAGGGTCATTCCGTTTAAAGGATCATGGATAGAGTTTTCTACCGATATCCGCGATGTGCTATGGGCTTATATCGATCGTAAGAAGAAGGTTCCGGCTACGACTCTATTGCGTGCACTAGGTTATTCTACAGATGAGGATATTTTTAATCTGTTTGAACTATCAGAAGAAGTTAAGTTCGGGACAAAAAAAGACTTCAACAAAAATCTGGTGGGAAAGCGCTTAGCCACTAATATCATTGTTGAAAAGATGGAAGAAGTAGTAGACGATGAAACGGGCGAGGTGACCGAAGCATTAAACAGAGAAATTCTTCTGGAACGTGATCATGAGCTTGTTGAGGATGATTATGGCCTGATTAAAGAAGCAGGGTTGGACAAGGTATTTGTACAGACGATCTCAGCGGAAGATTCTGAGCGCTCTGTGATGATGAATACTCTGCGCAAGGATACAACCCATGATACTGAATCGGCATTGGGAGAGATATACCGGCAAATTCGTACCGGAGAGATGCCTGATCCCGAAACAGCCCGCCAGGTTTTAGAGCGCTTATTCTTTAGCGACAAGAAATATGACCTTGGTGAAGTGGGCAGGTACAGGTTGAATAAGAGGCTCAAACAGGAAGTGGATATGGATATCCGCTATCTGGTGAAGGAAGATATAGTTGCCATAATCAAAGAGGTCATCCGCCTTAAAAATATGAAGTCTCAGGTTGATGACATCGATCATCTCAGCAACCGCCGTATCCGAACCGTCGGCGAGCAACTCGGGCAGCAGTTCTCCATCGGTCTGGCCCGTATGTCGCGGACTATAAAGGAACGGATGAACTCGCGCGATGCTGAGCAGCTTACTCCGCAGGATTTGGTGAATGCACGTACGATTTCCAGTGTGATCAATACTTTTTTTGGCACTAATCAACTGTCTCAATTCATGGACCAGACTAACCCTCTGGCTGAATTGACACATAAGCGCCGTATGTCTGCACTTGGGCCTGGCGGTTTAACACGTGAGCGGGCAGGTTTTGAGGTTCGCGACGTTCACTATACGCACTACGGTCGTCTGTGTCCGATCGAGACGCCTGAGGGTCCAAATATCGGTTTGATTTCCTCCTTGTGTATCCATGCAAAGATCAATGATTTTGGATTTATCGAAACTCCATATCGTAAGGTTAAGGATGGAATAGTAACTAAAGAAATTGAGTATCTCTCTGCCGAACAGGAAGATGATACAGTTATCGCACAGGCTAATGCACCGCTCACTGAAAACGGTCAGTTTAAGAGTGAAAGTATTTTTTCCCGCTTCCGCGATGGGAACTACCATCTGGCTACCCCTGATATAATCGGTTACATGGACGTTTCACCGAACCAGATTACTTCTCTGGCCGCTGCTCTGATTCCGTTTATTGAGCACAATGATGCTAACCGTGCACTTATGGGTTCAAACATGCAGCGTCAGGCAGTACCTCTGCTGCGTCCCGAAGCACCGGTAGTAGGAACAGGCCTGGAGCACAGAGCTGCAAAAGATTCCCGTGCTATCATTATAGCTGAAGGAGATGGAGAAGTAGTGTATGTCAGTTCCGATGAAATACGGGTTAAATATAATCGAAGCGAAGTGGAGCAGCTTACATTCTTTGACGATGGTATAAAGTCGTACAAGCTGCAAAAGTTTGAACGTACCAACCAGGATACAACCATCAACCAGAAGCCCATTGTTAATGTCGGAGATAAAGTTGTTAAAGGTCAGACATTAGCCGACGGTTGTGCAACGGACGGTGGCGAACTGGCTCTTGGCCGAAACCTATTGGTAGGTTTTATGCCTTGGAGAGGATATAACTTTGAGGATGCCATCGTTGTAAGTGAGCGAATTGTTCAGGATGATGTCTATACATCCATTCACATCCAGGAGTTTGAGCAACAGGTACGTGATACCAAGCGCGGGGAAGAAGAACTGACCCGAGAAATTCCTAACGTAAGTGAGGAGGCAACAGCCGACCTCGATGAGCAGGGAATTATCCGGGTTGGAGCGAAGGTAAATCCCGGTGATATTCTTGTAGGAAAAATTACTCCGAAAGGGGAAACCGATCCGACTCCTGAGGAAAAACTGCTCCGTGCTATCTTTGGTGACAAAGCTGGTGATGTCAAAGATGCATCATTGAAAACTCCACCCGGAGTTTCAGGTACTGTAATCGATACCAAGCTCTTTAGCCGTAAGCGAGATGAGCAGATTTCTCGCAAAGAGGAAAAGAAACAGGTAGAGCAAGAAAATGAACGCCATGCTCAGAAAGTTGCTGAATTAAATAGCAAAATGGTGGATAAGCTCTACTCTTTACTGAGAGACAAGACCTCTCCCGGTGTATACGACTTTAACGGAGTTGAACTTATCCCCAAGGGTGAGAAATACCGCAAGTCTGATTTTGAAGAACTGGATCCGGTTAATATTAACGAAAGCATTGACTGGGCTACAGACGAAGAGCTGGTCGGCCATGTACGCGAACTCTTTAAGAACTACAGGGAGCTTCGCAGAAATATCGACACAGAGGCAAAACGGAGAAAGTACCAGATTCAGGTAGGGGACGATCTGCCGCCAGGTATTATCCAAAAGGCTAAGGTATATGTTGCCAAGAAGCGAAAGCTGGGCGTGGGCGATAAGATGGCCGGACGCCACGGTAACAAGGGTGTTATTGCCAATGTCGTCGCTATAGAAGATATGCCTTATATGGAAGACGGTACGCCACTGGATATCTTGCTCAACCCTCTTGGCGTGCCTTCCCGTATGAACCTGGGACAAATTTATGAAACCATACTGGGATGGGCTGCTAAAAAGCTCGGTGTTAAGTTTGCATCGCCGGTATTTGACGGTGCCACTTATGAGCAAGTTCAGGAACAACTCAGAGCTGCCGGTTTGCCTGAAGAAGGGCGGGTTACGCTCTACGACGGCAGAACCGGAGAACCGTTCGATCAGAAAACAACGGTTGGATACATTTACATGCTCAAGCTTAATCACCTGGTCCAGGATAAGATGCATGCTCGTTCTATCGGCCCGTATTCCCTTATTACACAACAACCGCTGGGTGGCAAAGCTCAGTTTGGAGGCCAGCGACTTGGGGAGATGGAAGTATGGGCATTATATGCCTATGGCGCTTCCAGCATCCTTAAAGAGATGCTCACCGTGAAAAGTGATGATGTAAAGGGTAGATCCAGAGTGTATGAAGCGATCGTAAAAGGTGAAAATCTGCCAGAAGGCGACGTACCTGAATCGTTTAAGGTATTGTTACGTGAGCTCATGGGTCTTGGACTTGAGATTCACATCGATTAAATCAATAAAAGAAATTTAACACTGTTAAATTAAGTCAATCCGGAGGTAATACCTTGCCGACTACAAATACATTAACAGTTTCGAAAGACTTCGACAGTATTGGGATATCTCTTGCGTCACCAGAGACTATTCTGTCAAGATCACATGGCGAAGTTCTGACGCCCGAAACAATTAACTATCGTACCTTTAAGCCGGAAATGGATGGTCTTTTCTGTGAAAAGATCTTTGGCCCTGTAAAAGATTACGAATGCCACTGCGGGAAATATAAGCGTATTCGATACAAAGGTATTATATGCGACCGTTGCGGCGTGGAAGTGACCAGGAAAGCGGTACGTCGTGAACGGATGGGGCATATTTCCCTGACTGTTCCTGTGGTTCATATTTGGTACTTCAAATCACTGCCTAACAAGGTTGCTTATCTGTTAGGATATTCATCTAAGAATTTAAGTAAAATTGTCTATTATGAAACCTATGTAGTAACCAATCCGGGCATAGCTCGCGACTTGGGTTACAAACGGGGCGATCTTATCTCTGAAGAAGAGTATTACGATATTCTGGACCAGCTTCCGGAAGATCATTATGAGCTGGATGAGGAGGACGATGATAAGTTCGTTGCCAAAGAGGGCGCCGATGCACTGGAAGATCTGTTGACGGGTCTGGATCTGGATGAATTGGCGTACCGTTTGCGTGACGAAGTGCGTAATGAAACCTCCCAAATGCGCAAGAAGAAAAAGCTGAAGCGCTTGCAGGTTATAGAATCATTTCGCGCGGCCAACCAGCATACAGAGAATCATCCGGAATGGATGATACAGCGTGTAATACCTGTCATCCCTCCGGAACTGCGTCCTCTTGTGCCACTGGAAGGCGGGCGGTTCGCTACTTCTGATCTGAATGACCTGTACAGACGTGTAATTATCCGTAACAACCGTCTGAAGCGGCTGATCGATATCAAGGCACCGGATGTGATTCTGCGAAATGAGAAGCGTATGCTTCAGGAAGCTGTGGATTCGCTTTATGACAATTCACGCAAGTCAAATGCCGTCCGCAATAACAACCGGCCTCTGAAGTCGCTCAGCGATATGCTGAAGGGTAAAAGCGGGCGATTCCGACAGAACCTGCTGGGTAAGCGTGTCGATTATTCCGGACGTTCGGTAATTGTGGTAGGTCCCGAACTCAAAATGCATGAGTGTGGCTTGCCTAAAGAGATGGCCGTAGAGCTGTATAAACCGTTTATTATCCGCCGGCTTATTGAACGTGGATACGTTAAGACAGTAAAAAGCGCTAAAAAAGTTGTAGATCGTCGCGATCATGTTGTCTGGGAAGTGCTGGAGAACGTTATTGACGGGCACCCCGTGCTGCTCAACCGTGCACCTACCTTGCACAGACTGGGTATACAGGCATATCAGCCCGTGTTGATCGAAGAAAAAGCCATAAGACTACACCCGTTATCGTGTACAGCTTTCAACGCCGACTTTGACGGTGACCAGATGGCTGTGCATGTGCCACTGAGCCATGATGCTATTCTAGAGGCATCGGTACTTATGCTGGGATCTCACAACATTTTGAGTCCCGCCAGTGGTGGACCTGTTACCGTTCCTTCTCAGGACATGGTTCTGGGTATTTATTACCTCACCAAGATGGCGAACGATAAAAAGGGTGAGGGTAAAACCTTTGCCAACACGGATGAGGTGTTGATAGCTTATGACCAGGGACGGCTGGACTTACACGCCAAAATCAACGTACGTATTCCTGTTACGAAAGAAGACGGGGAAACGGAATATGAGATCATAAAAACCACTACCGGACGTGTGGTCTTTAATGAGATTTTGCCGGAAGCTATTGAGTTCAAAAACCGTACACTGGGTAAGAGGGAACTGCGTACTGTTATCAGTGAAATCCACAGTAAGGTAGGCACAGCCCGTACAGCCGCTTTCCTGGATGATATGAAAGCACTGGGCTACGAATATGCAACTACCGGCGGGCTATCATTCAATCTGGAAGATATTGTTATCCCGGAAGAGAAGAAAAAGCTGATCGAAAATGCACAGAATGAGGTAGCCGAGATTACTGATCGCTACGAGATGGGCTTCATTACGGATAATGAACGCTATAATCAAGTAATAGATAAATGGACGAGCACTACAAACAGAGTATCAGAAACGCTCTTTAACGAGTTAGCCAACGACCGTTCCGGGTTCAACCCTGTATTTATGATGGCAGATTCCGGTGCTCGTGGTTCTAAAGAACAGATTCGCCAGCTGGGCGGTATGCGTGGCTTGATGGCTAAGCCGCAAAAAAGCTCTATGCAGCAAGGCAATGAAGTTATTGAAAACCCGATTCTGTCTTCCTTTAAAGAGGGGCTGACAGTTCTGGAATACTTTATTTCTACGCACGGAGCCCGTAAAGGACTGGCAGATACAGCTCTTAAAACGGCCGATGCCGGTTATCTTACCCGACGCCTCGTTGACGTGTCACAGGATATTATTATTAATGAAATGGACTGTGGTACATTGCGCGGCCTTAAGATGAAAGCTCTTAAAGATAATGAAGACGTGATTGAAAGCCTGGAAGATCGCGTCTTGGGCCGTGTATCACTTCATGATATTTATGA
>CALJMB010000101.1 GCA_937982515.1 uncultured Balneolaceae bacterium | reverse complement strand
TTCCACCGAGGCCAGAATTTCAGCTAAATGGACAACTTCCACCCCGCTTCGCTGCCGGCGGAGGGCGCCTCCGATGTGCAGCAGGCACGAGTTGTCGGCAGCAGAGCATACTTCAGCACCGGTAGTTTTGATGTGGCGAATCTTATCGCCCAACATAGCCATAGAGGTGTCGGCGTTTTTGATGGCAAATGTGCCTCCAAAGCCGCAGCACTCGGTAGCTGCCGGCAATTCCACCAGATCGATACCGCGGACCTTCCGCAGCAGCTTTAACGGAGCATCTCCCACCCTGAGCATCCGCAGTGAATGGCAGGTGGGATGGTAAGTAACCCGGTGGGGATAGTAGGCTCCGACATCTTCCACCCCCAATTCTTCCACCAAAAACTGCGACAACTCAAAAACCTTACGTACCATTGCGTCTGTCTTCGCAATTAATTCTTCATTGCCGGTCAGCCTGGCCACCTTGCCATAAAACTCTTTAACCATCCCCACGCAAGAAGCTGAAGGGGCCACAACCGCTTCCGCATCTCCGAAAATATCTGTAAATCGCTGCACTAATGGTATGGCCTCCTCCTGGTAACCGGTATTGTAGTGCATCTGCCCGCAACAGGTCTGCTCCATCGGGAAATCAACCTGGTGTCCAAGCCGCTCCAGCAGCCGCACCATCGCTTTTCCCGTTTCCGGAAACAGCGTGTCGTTGAAGCAGGTGATGAAGAGGGAAATACGCATAGTGTTTTTAAATACTGATGTTAGAATAATTCAGTTTATGAGATCGCTGTCTGTGAGCAGTGCTTATCTTAGATAATCCCTTAACCTGCTTTATTAAAGGCAGGGCTGTTAAATGCACCACAATTTGCTTTTTCGATAGCACGGCTCCTTCGCATAAAGGCGCCAGATCCGGTACAACCCTGACAGGGTTTCGAACCCTGTCAGGGTTGTACCGGAGACACAGGCTAAATCCAGACAGAACGTAACAGCTCTGCTTTATTAAAGGGGAAGATATTCGTGCTCATGATCAGGTATCAGTTTAGCCTCTGTGCAACTCTGTGGCACAGCCTATTTCCGGCCTGGAACCGATTCCATCCCGGCACCATAAGGCCGATACTGTTCAGTATTATATAGCCACAGATCTATTCCAAAAGTAGCTTTTGATATCCAGACCTTCAAAAGCGAGATGCCGGCGCAGATCCAGTAATTCTTTTAATGCTATGTGGTTGGAATCCCAGCCGCTGTTAACGGTTAAAGCCGCCCCAAGTGCCGATGCATGCGGCAGGGATGCTGTATATACTTCTTTATCCGGAAAGCGGGAAGCCAGCAGTTTCACAAAAAAATCATTCTGGCTGAATCCGCCCGTAATAATCAGTTTGTTTATCCCGCCTGCGCCCCGGGCCAGTTCAATACAGTCGGCCTGTATCGATACCAGATCCAGCATCAGCTGATGGTACGCTTCTTCATAGGAAGAGAATACTTCCGGATTCCACTTTCCCGGCTCATCCTGCGAATGTGGCCCCGATGTGTGAGCCGTCTCAAGCTTCAGCTTTTTAGCGGGATTGTTCTCTCTCATCAGTTTTTTGAGCAGAGATATATCCGGTTCGATATTCATCCGCGCATTTTCCTTGTTGAAATGACGATCCAGTTTTTGCCGCTGATGCGTGTATTCGTTTCCCAGAAAGAACCGGGACGCTTTAACCTGCTTGCCGTGGACATTCAGATAACAGAGGCAATCTCTCTTCAGCTCTTCAAAAGTAAGGGGGGCTTTACTGAACGGGTTCAGGGTTATACTCCAGGTGCCGGTTGAAACCAGAAGGAATGGCTCATCAAGCGCGTAGAGATATGGAGCCAAAGCAGCTGAGCTGTCATGGATTCCAACCCCCGTTTTAAAGCTGTGGTTTTGATAGCTGACTATCCGGGTATCGGAAACGGAGCCGACCTTTGGAAACAGATTCAGCAGATCTTCCTGCTTTAGCCACTGGTGATAGCTGTTCTGTTTATAATCCCATAAGGCGGTATGACATCCTATGCTGGTATACTCTGTGGCACATTCACCTGTAAACAGATAGCTCAGATATTGTGGGAAATGAAGGGAATACCGAATGTTCTCAAACCGAAAGGGATGCCTGTGCTTCAGCCAATAAAGCTGCAAACCTGAGTTCAACATCCCCATTGGCGGTGAAGCCGTCTCAAGTGAAACTTTTTCCCGTCCGCCGTATGTATCATAAAACTCCTGAAGCAGATCTTCCGGATAGGGTTTCAGATAGTTGTAAAGTGGAGTAACAGCTTTCCCCTGCCCGTCCAGGTGAACCAGACTGGCTCCATAGGTCGAAAAATTCAGTGTGGTAATTTTGAACTCTCCCTCCTGCAGGACGGAATCGAGTTTACCGGTCACCCATCGCACCAGCATTCCCAGGTCCTCGCAGGGGTACCCATCTTCATCTTCAGCCTGAGTCAAAACAGACTGCTGTTTGTACACCACCTCGTAGTTCTGGCTAAACAACAGAAATTTTTTGTTGGTTTTCCCGATATCGAAAACCGCTGTGACCGGTATGGGAGTGGAGGAAGACAAGTTGTTTGTTAGTGATTAGTGGTTGGTGGTTAGTGGTTAGCGGTACAAATAACTAATAACCAGTAACCAATAACTACTACAGTCCTGTAGCGACGGTTTGGGTGCCTCGTTCTTTGATCAGCTGTTCTCTGACCTGCAGATCACGATACAAATGAATGGGATTTGCAGCTCCCTTGCTCTGAATTCTGGCCTCCCGGAGCAGCGGCCGGACGTCGGTTTGAAAGGCGTCCTGTAATACTTCCTGGGCAAGAGCGGGGTCGTTGGTTTCCTGTGCTTCTGTCAGCTTTGTCCGGTCCACCAGCAATGCTTTGGCAAATGCTGTTTTAATGGCTTCTACCGACTGCAGCAAGTCTTCCAGCGGATCTTTCACATTGTGGCTGGCATCAATCATCCAGGCCACATCGGCTGTCAGAGTTTCTATAGTATTTTTGAAACCTTCGATCAGCTCATTGAAGATCAGAAACAGCTGAAAGGGCTTAACGGATCCCGTGGTCAGGTCATCATCTCCATACTTTGAATCGTTGAAGTGAAATCCGCCCAGCTTGTTTTCCATCATCAACGTAGCGACGATCTGTTCAATATTGGTATTGGGAAGATGATGGCCGAGGTCGACCAGCGTGGAGGCTTTCTCACCCAGCTTTGAAGCAAGTAAAAAAGAAGTACCCCAGTCAGGAATTACCATAGAGTAAAAGTTAGGCTCATAAGGTTTGTACTCGATGAGTATCCGCCAGTCTGCCGGCAACTCCTCATAAATCTGCTCCAGAGACTCTCGTGTGCGGCCGAGGGCCTTACGCAGATTTTGCTGACCCGGAAAGTCAGAACCATCGGCCAGCCATACGGTCAGAGCTTTAGAGCCCAGGGCCTCTCCGTAGCGGATTACCTCAATGTTGTGTTCAATCGCCTGTTTGCGTACGGCGGCATCTGTATGAGATAAAGACCCGAACTTATAGGAACAGTTCTGGCCTGTTTGATCCTGAAAGGTGTTGGAGTTCATCGCATCAAATACCAACCCATGCTCGTCGGCCAGCCGGCGGATGGCGGCGGTATCTTCAGGAATATCCCAGGGAATATGCAGGGAAATGGCTCCGCTGGAACGGTTCAGGGCATGAAGCAACCCGACATCTTCTATCTTTTCTTCCAGAGTGCCCGGTTCGCCCCCGATGGAAAAACGTCCGAAACGGGTGCCTCCCGCGCCCAGCGCCCAGCTGGGTACGGCCACCTGGAAAGCGGCGATCTGGCTGATCATTTTTTTAACATCTTTTCCCTGACCGCCTATCTGTTCAGCCAAAGCCGAAAACACTCGTTCATGGGAGCCTGCAACGCTTTCGTTATGATTCTGTATCTGTTCCTGAGTTACTCTCACAATTCTGAAGTTATTTTAATAGTATTTTTGGCCGCAGATCTTCGCGGATGAAAACAGATGACATGAACAGCTCACCCGCCTCAGGCTCTGAAAAGAACTCATGGCCCGTAATTGATCTTTTATAATCCGTAAGATTCGTGTAAATCCGCGGCTTATATAATTTTTAAAGCTTCTGTTCTTTCATCCAGAAGGGTGCCGTGAAGAACCACATCAGCATGCCGAAAAACATGAGCTGTTTGTGGTCTGCAAGCGATATCTCCTGTAAAAAGACCAGTACTGACGGAACAATAGTAAGTGCCAGTCCGGCCAGAGAAACCAATATGAGTATGATTTTCATAACGGTGAAGTTTGAGTCCTGTTCTGGTATTACTTGCCTGTAAAAAACATCGTGTATGCATCACTACTAAATCACGAATACACGAGAATCCCCTTTTTTGTGTTTTAGTGGTATGAATATTAGCGCAGAAATGCCTCCTTCAGCCCGCCGTCGACCGGTATAATATGACCGGAAGTATTCTCGAATTTTGAGCTGAGCAGCAGATAGATTGCCTCGGTCTGTTGTTCCAGTGTAATCGGCTTCTTTGTAAGCGTTCGCTCAGCGTAGAATTCGGCCAGCCGCTGCCGCAGAGCTTCCGTTTTTTCCCCATCATCAAATTCCAGCCCGTACCTGGTCAGGGAAGCAATGACCCGGTCGCGCGGAAACATGCTGCTTCCTTCCACTACGGTAGCGGGGGCCACACCATTGACACGTATATCTGGGGCCAGTTCCAGCGCCAGTTCACGTACCAGGTGATTAGCTGCCGATTTGCTGGTATCATAAGCCATACTTCCGGCCTTGGGAACGACAGCGTTGGCGCTGGTTGTGATCACCACGCCTCCTTTCAGCCCCTGTGCAGCCCATATTCCCGCCGCTTCACTCGCCATAATGTAGTTTCCTTTTACATTAACAGCAAAACTACGGTCCCAGGCTTCATCGCTTACCTTGCCATCCTTATCCGGTGTGGGATACAGCCCCGCGGTAACAACGAGATGGTCAAGTCCCCCATAGGCGATGGTGATCTGTTTCAGAGCTTCCCGCACCGATTTACGATTGGTGATGTCGCAGCCCAACCCGATGATATCGCCTGAGCCGCTGATGCCGGAACCGGCCACACCGATACCCATTCCGATGCGGTTCAGCACATCGTCCGCTGTTTCTTCAGCGCTTTCGGGCTCAAGATCCAGAGCGGCAACGGTGGCACCTTCTTCTATAAGGCGTGCAACCAGGGCTTTCCCGATACCGCTGCCGGCCCCAACTACAGCAACAACTTGCCTCGATAACTCACTTTCGGGAGGCATGCGCCGGAGTTTGGCCTCTTCCAATGCCCAATACTCGATGTCGTAGGCTTCCTGTTTGGGAAGAGCGGTATAATTTGCCACAGATTCCGCGCCACGCATCACACCGATGGCAGCTGTGTAAAACTCTGCGGTGACCCGGGATTCGCTTTTGTTCTTACCCCAGGTAACCATTCCGAGGCCGGGAATCAGAATCACTGTGGGATTCGGATCCCGCATAGCCGGAGAATCTTCTCCCTTATGATTATTGTAATACGATTCATAATCCTTTCGATACTCTTCCAACCCGGATTTAATCTTTTCCTTCAACTCCTCAACAGAACCGCCCCCGGGATTCCAGGCTACATACAGCGGCTTAATTTTGGTTCGGAGAAAATGGTCGGGACAGGATGTACCGAGTTCGGCCAGGCGCGAAGCGTCTTTGGCATTGATAAACTGCAGCGTCAGGTCATCATCCTGAATAGTACCGATAAACCGGTTTTTCTGACTCACCAGCCCCCGGAGATAGGGCAGGATTTGAAACAGCATTTCCCGCCGCTCCCCTTCCGGCAGCGACTGATATTGGGCGCCCCCAAAAGATTCTTTACCCCGTTCTTTACCGGCCAGATATTCGGCTGCTTTGTTGATCAGCTCCAGGCTGGTCTCGTAGCAAGCCCGGTCGTCATCGGCCCAGTTGATCAGGCCGTGGCCTCCGAGAATGATACCCCGGATGCCGGGACGCTCCTCAATCGTCTCCTGAAGCTTCAGCCCCAGCTCAAAGCCCGGGCGCATCCAGTCTACCCAGGCCACTTCATCCCCGTAAATCTCTTTCATCAGCTCCTTGCCATTATCTGCCGTGGCAATAGCTATGACCGGGACCGGATGGGTGTGATCTACATATTTATAAGGTATAAAGCTGTGAAGCGGTGTATCTATGGATGGAGCCCGGGGATTCAGATTGTATGTGCAGTGGGGATACATCTGCACCATGGAATCCTCGGCGGGGGTCTTCAATCCTTTCTCACCGAAGCCGGCATAAACTTCCTGTAATGCCAGCAGTTTCTGTTGATAGAGCGAGGCGAAATTGGGCTTACGGGCCGTTCTGAGATCACCTCCGGATCCTTTCACCCAGAGCACTTCAACCTCTTCTCCGGTAATGGGATCCTTCTCCATAACTTTACTGGAGGTGTTTCCCCCGCCGGTATTGTTGATGTAGGCATCGCTTCCCAGCAGGTTGGAACGATAGACAAGGCGTTCCAGAGCGTCTTTATCCCGAACGACATCTTCATCCCATTTGCTCCCTACTTTTCTAAAATACAT
>CALJMB010000100.1 GCA_937982515.1 uncultured Balneolaceae bacterium | reverse complement strand
AAAGTACGCACGGGAGGATTCGAACCCCCGACCTTCTGATCCGTAGTCAGACGCTCTATCCAGCTGAGCTACGTGCGCATGAGTTAATTTTGAATGGACAAATCAGCGTAGTAAGCTTAATTCAAAACTAACTATTAAAAATGTTAGAATTGGCAAAGATAAGCACCTTTAATCAGGCAGGCAAGGTTGATTTGAAGCTATTTTTGCAGTAACAGGGTGTTCTGTCGAATTCAGGAGAGAAATGTGTGCTGTCTGGCAGCCCGAGTAATCCATTCGGATAGCAGGCCCCGGCAGAATGACAGGCCTGCACAATCTTCCAATCAACAGATCAACAATTTTCAGGCTCAGTCGATACGCTTCAATCACCTTTTCCCGGTTTGCAGTTGGTACGCAGTACATCGAGCACATGCTGAAAGTCTTCCGGAAGCTCAGATTCAAACTCCATAAACTCACCGGTCCGCGGGTGGTCAAAACCCAGTGTCTTGGCATGCAGGCACTGTCGTTTCAGAGAAGCAAAGAGATTGTTGAACATCTGCTTACGGCTGCCGGTATTGGGGCCGTAGCGTACGGAATTCCCGCCATATTGCCGGTCGCCCAGCACCCAGTGATGCTCATTGGCAAAGTGCACACGGATCTGGTGGGTGCGTCCGGTCTCCAGTTTTGCCTTTACAAGTGTCAGGTGATCAAAATGTTCCAGCACTTTGTAGTGCGTTACGGCGTGTTTGCCTTGCCCATCGGGCACTACGGTCATTTTCTTGCGGTCGCCGGGGCTGCGCCCGATGTCGCCTGTGATCGTCCCTTCTTCCTGTTCGGGCGTTCCCCAGATAATGGCCCAGTAGGTCCGTTCTATGTCTCTGGCTCTGAAATAGTTACTGAGTATGCGATGCGCCTCCTTGTTCTTGGTTACTACAAGTATACCGCTGGTATCTTTGTCCAGGCGGTGTACAATGCCCGGGCGGACAGACTCTTCTTCTATCCCGGCAAGCTTGTCGGTATGCCATAGCAACCCATTCACAAGGGTGCCCGTCCAGTTTCCGTATGCAGGATGCACAACCCTCCCCGCTTTCTTGTTCACAACAAGTATATCGTCATCTTCATAAATGATATCTAGATCCATTTCCTCCGGCTTGACCTCGGGAGGGGGAGGCTTGGGAATAGTGATATCGATGATGTCGCCCGGCTTCATGCCGTACGATGAACGCATTTTTTTGCCGTTCACAAGTACAAATCCCTCTTCGATCGCTTTCTGAACTTTAGATCGGGTGGCATTCTGGATAAAACCGGTGATGTACTTATCCAGACGCACGGCGGCGGAATGCCCCTCAGGGACGGTTAGCCGGTGCCTGGTGAATTGTTCACTTTGTTCCTGTTCAGACAAAAGCCCGAAAGTCTGGTTAACGTTAGCTGTTCCTAAAACTAAGAAAAAAATAAAAAGTGTGTAGCCTTATGGTATTAGTTTCGTGCACATGATCCACGGTCGCATACAAGGGGAACGCAGATGCCATAGATGGGGCCTATCTTCGCAGATACGTATATTCCGATGTATCCTCTGTGCGTATCGGCTCCATCCGCAGTATCCGCGTTCTATGAAAACGACATGTCCTGGCCATCTTTAATATAAGCCTTAGGCTCCAGCTTTTCGCTTATCATTTACCAATAGCTAATCCATCAAAAGTCTTGTTTGTGCTGATTAAGTTTTTTACTCTTGTAGCTACTTATAATTCCATTTCGACAGTTTTATCATCATGATCAAATCGCTGTATATAAAAGATTTTGCCCTAATAGATGAGTTGGAAGTTGGTTTCGAGAATGGCCTCAATATACTGACGGGGCAGACCGGTGCCGGTAAATCTATTATCATCGGCGCGTTAAATATGATTCTTGGCGAACGGGCGGATACGGAAGTCATCCGCCGGGGGGCTGACAAAGCCGTTGCCGAAGGAATTATTAAGGTGGGGGAGGATGCCTCCATCAGAGCACTGCTGGAGGAGAATGGTGTTGAATTTGCCGGCGAGCTGATATTGAGAAGGGAAATACGCAGCGCAGGCAGCCGCGCTTTTATCAATGACACACCCGTGACCATTACTATATTGAAACAGGTTGGTGACTTTCTGGTGGATCTGCACGGGCAGCACGACCATCAGCTGCTCCTGAAAGAGGAAAACCACCGGGGGGTGATCGATGGTTTTGCAGAGGTGGAGCCGGTGAAGGAAGCCTACCTGCAGGCGTATCTGAAAATGGGAGAGCTTCAAAAAACGCTGAAGAAGCTGAAACTCCGCGAAGAAGAGCTGGAGGAGAAGCTGGAGCTTTATCGTTTTCAGGTGAGGGAGCTGGAAGGGGCAGACCTGAATCCGGATGACGAGGAGCAGCTACAGGCGGAGATGAAGCTGCTGGATAATGCAGAAGAGCTGGATCAGAAAGCTTCTGCTATTGTGGAGATGGGCAGCGGAGACGAAATTAACGTTATGGACCTGCTCAATACCATCAGGCTGCATCTGGAAGATCTTGCGCGTATAGAGCCGGATTTTGAAAGCTATCTGGAAGAGGTGTCAACAGCACGTATCAGTATTCAGGAGATGATAAGTTTTACGGAACGGTATCAGGCGGATATCGAATTTAACCCCAGGCGGCTGGAAGAGCTTCGCCGGCGGCAGTCTGAGCTGAACCGCCTGGAGAAGAAGTACGGCAGAACCGTTCCTGAATTGATTACCTATCTGCAGGAGATAAAAAGAGAATTGGGACTGGCAGAGAATTTCGATCTGGAGATTGAAAAGCTGGAGAAGCAAATAGAGAGTCAGGCGGAGGTGTTAACCGCTCATGCCCGTACGCTGCACAACAAGCGGGTGGAAGTGGGCCAAAAGCTGTCTGAATCTATTGTGGAGGAGCTCCACAGCCTGAATATTCCACATGCAAAGTTTGAAGTACGGGTAGACTGGCTGCATTCAGACCACGGATGGATACAGATCGACGGCACACCCGTAGAGTGTACCCGGCATGGGTGCGATGACGTGCGGCTCTTTATTTCAACCAACATGGGCGAAGAGCCCAAGCCCCTGGCTAAAATAGCGTCCGGTGGAGAGATCAGCCGTGTGATGCTGGCTCTTAAATCCACCCTGGCCAAAGAGCAAAGCCTGCCGGTTATGATTTTTGACGAAATAGACACCGGCATCAGCGGTGAGGTGTCTGAAAAGGTGGGGCGAACCATGCGCAGGCTGGCTGAACAGTGCCAGATCATTGCCATCACACATCAGCCGCAGATTGCCAGCCAGGCACACAAACACTACCGCGTGCAGAAAATAGACTACGAGAACCGGACGGTTACGCGGATCATACCCTTGTCTGATAATGAACATATACAGGAAGTGGCCAGCCTGATGAGCGGCGAAGAGGTAACGGATGCCGCCCTGCAAAGCGCCCGCCAGCTCATCGAAAAGAACACA
>CALJMB010000099.1 GCA_937982515.1 uncultured Balneolaceae bacterium | reverse complement strand
CGGCCACCGAGGGCGGTGCCATCAAACACCTGCCGGAGTTTACCCTCTCGAAGTAGGCAGTATCATCAAACGCCTTTAGCGGTTGCCTTTGACAGAGAAGTTATACGGATTCTGGTTCGCAATACAGCATAATTGCCCCGGCCTGAAGGCTGGGGCAATTAAGAACAGCGTCTTGTACCATTATTGTGATATAGCGTCTTTGTTTCTATGTATGGCTTTTCTTTAACCGCTGGTGTCGTGTCCATGTTCAACGGTCGCCTAAAGGGGAACGTAGATACCACGAATGGAGCCGGTCTTCGCAGATAGTTATATACGTCTGTGCGTATCAGCCCCATTCGCAGTATCCGCGTTCTATAGAAACGACAGGATATAGCTGGCGCAGTGTGAAGCGTTGTGTTGACTAATTACTGTCCTTGCCGGAAGTAACCGCCGGGACAAATATCAAATAAATTTATCATTCGGTTGTCTGTTTTAGATATGAAGATATTTGCATTCATACTTCCTCTAATAATGTTGTTTCTGTTATTACCTGAGGGGGGTGCTGCTCAAACAAAACAGGAGGTTGCAGAATGGTTGAGCGGCCGCGGGGAGGAGTATTTGCAAGAGATCACCGGAAATTCATCCATCTATTGGGAAGTAGAAAGCAATGGTACGTTTAAGATTACAAATCATAAAACCGACAGTTCCGGAGCAGAGGAAGTCATCAGAAGATACACATATCTGAATGTGTACGACCTGGATTCTGAAGATCCTTTAATTACAGGAGACGGACAATCTAAAGAGCTGGTATTAAGCTGCAAGCCTGAGGCATACAGCTGCATAAGAACCAGACACTATTACACAAATACCGAGTTTGACACGGAAGCCGCATCGTCTCTTTTGTTTGACCTTGAAAAAGAGTTCGATGATGAAAAAGGCAAGGAGTTGGAAATGAACCTGCTTCTTATCATTCAACTAGTGAATGGAAAAAATCCGGCTGAGTAACATGTAATACGAATTCTGTTTCACCATGTCGGGGTTGTAAGGATGAAGGTGGGCGACTGAAGACTGTGCCAGTCACTCCGATCATTGGTCATCCGTCGTTGGCCTTTTTCATAATCATACCAACATTAGGAATTGGGATCTGTACAAAGCGTGATTGACTATCTGATACTTTGGGGTCGTGTGAAGTCTGGATTTATAGAGGTGAGTAAGCGGCTAATTAAAGGAAAGGGGTATAGATGACGAATTGCTACGAAGAAGAAGTAAAGCTATGGGTTATAAAGATCCGTGAAGGAGATAAAAGCGCATTTGAAAAGCTTTTTTTAAAATTTTACGGTCCTTTATGCAAGTTCGCGTGGAGATTTGTACGCTCCACGCATATAGCCGAAGAGTTGGTTCAGGACACATTTTTAGAAGCGTGGGAGGCAAATGAATCATTAGATCCTGACAAAAATATAAGAGCTTATCTGTATAAGAATGTAAGAAATAAGGCATTGAATTACGTTAAGCACGAACATATAGCTAACGAACATAATCAGGATATCGACTGGCTTAATGTTGCGCCGATTACACAACTTCATAATTTTAGTGAGGGTTCGGGGTTTGTTCAGGCTGCAAAGAAAGCAATCGAGAACCTGCCCGAGGGCGCGCGCCATATCTACAAATTAAGCCGTAAGGATGGACTAACGTACCAGGAAATTGCGGAAGTACTCGATATTTCGCTTAAAACGGTCGAGTCTCAAATGAGTCGGGCCCTGAAGCTTCTTCGAAGGGACCTTTCGCAATATCTATCTGCCAGAGCCAACGTATTATAGCAAAAACAGTGCTGAGTCATCCTTGGAAAGGAGATTAGGTTCCCACTGTAAGACTGGGAGGCGGTATCACAGAGGGGCACAGAGAGTTGTTTAGTGGCAAGTGGCTCTGTCCTATCCAAGAGGTAGGACTGTTCCGTTCTTTAAACTACGACTCGCTATCTATGGTGTCCTCCCGGGGAGCGGGTTGTGCGACGAGTGATCTCAAGCGTTGTTTAGGCTTTGTCACAGGGGCTGAGAAGCTACCCGTTATACAGTTGAGATCCCTCACCCCTAAAAGACAGGGGGTCGGGATGACCTAACCGAGCGCCTTAAACAGAACGTAACAGCTTTGCTCTCCAAAAGGGGTCAGACGCCTAACCAGCTTGTTTTCATTATCCTCGCGTGTCATTTTGTCGCCGGGCTGGCTTGGCGCTACAAAACGGCCCTTACAGCCTTTGGGGGCTGTTTTTAATCCGCATTGAAAACGTGCGCATCTTTGCTCAAAGAGATGCGCATGTTTTCAGCAAAACATAAGCATCTCTTCGGCAAGACATGCGCATCGTTCTGGGCAGGGCTGCCCGGGGCCTTCTTCAGGAGGGACACTCTGCCATTATGTCTGCCTGTTCACCCCGTTCTTTTCCCGCCATTATTTTTTTTAAAAAAGTTGCAGGGTACCTCTTTTCTCGATTGTACTACCCATAAGAAGTAATCGAAACGCGCAATTACGGAATGAACTGGACTTTACTACATAAATACCTGTCAGGAGAATGCAATCCTGAAGAAATGCAAAAAGTCGAAGACTGGCTACAGGCCGATGAGGGGAATCTCAGATTTTTTGACTCTTTGCAGAAGATATGGAACGTCGATCCTGATGAAGAAATCGCGGTGGATGCACAATCGGCATGGAGTGCATTTCAGCAGAAGATTTCTCCTGCCGAAGAAGCGGCTGAGAAAAAAGCTCTTCTTTATAAAGCCGGAAGGCTTCGCAAAAAGCAATCTCCCCGTAAAACATACAAATATACCGCCGCCATAGCTCTGTCAGCGGCAGCTGTCATTCTCCTCGCCATGTTGTTTTCATGGCGCTTTGCTCCGGACACCGGGGAATCATTGCAGCCCCGGTTTACTATGCAGGAGATTGTAACTGGGAAGGGGCAACGTACTACCTTCCTTCTTTCTGATGGCACGCGTGTGCAGCTCAATGCCGACAGTAAGATCGAAATCCCCAAGACATTCCGTGATTCGTCCAGGAAGGTCTACCTGCAGGGTGAAGCCTATTTTGAGGTGAGTCATGACCCACAGAGGCCTTTTTGGGTGTACGCAGGCGAGGCCCATACGAAAGTGTTAGGTACAAAGTTTGGAGTGCGTGCTTATCCGGAAGAAGAGCAAATACATGTTGTAGTAGCGGAGGGGAAAGTAGCGCTGGGCGCCGGGAAGGACTCCATCGGCCAGTCGGGTAAAGAGGTCGGGAGAAATCAGATAGGAGTCTTTACCCGGCAGGGGCAGACCCGGGTTTCCGATGCCGATGATATCCGGCAGCATCTGGGATGGAAGGATGGTCAGCTGATATTTGAGGATACGCCGTTTGGACAAGTCAGACCCCGGCTGGAGCGCTGGTTCGACATTGTCTGCACCATTGCGGATACGTCGCTGGACCATCGCCGGATCACCGCTTCTTTTGATGGCGAGCCTATGACGGAGGTGCTCAATGTGGTGGCGCTGTCGATGGATATGAGCTACGAGCGGGAAGGCCGTACTGTAATCTTCCGCAAAAACAGATTGGATTAAGTTTTTCAGTCAAACGCTAAATGTTAATAAGTAGAAACAACTCACAAATCAACGAATGGAGATATTGTTATGAGTAGGGATATATGTAGAAAAATCAGGTTGCTACGCAAGACCGCCTTGGTATGGATGCTGTCAGGCTTGGTATCGCTGCCTGTTATGGCGCAAGCCATACAACAGGCAAAAGAAAATAGTCAGGCCATTGCCAGTATTTCCGATTTTTACGGAGATATGAGGGTTGGCAGGGAAATGGCGCATACTGCAATACTCAACAAGGTTATTTCCCTAAGTCTGCAAGAGTCTACCCTGGAGGAGGCATTGCAAAGAGTTGCCGGCCAGGCGGGTTTAAAGCTCTCCTACAGCACGCAGATTGTTCCTTTGAGCGAAAAGCTGACGATGGATCTGGATTATATAACGGTGAACGAAGCTTTGTGGAAAGTACTGGAAGGCACATCGCTGCGGTTTGCCATATCTCCGAACGGCCATCTGGTGCTGATGAAGGGAAAAGAGGCGCCGGCTGAGGTTGTTTTTGAAACTCTATCGGGAACGGTTATCGATGCCGGAAGCGGTGATCCGCTGCCCGGGGTAAATATTGCGGTGAAAGGCACAACTATTGGCACTTCGACCGGTGCGCAGGGAACATACGAGCTGAACGTACCTTCTCTCAACGATACGCTTTTATTCTCTTTTATAGGCTACCAGACACAGGAAGTACCCATAAACGGCCGTACAGTTATTGACGTGGCCCTGCAGTCCCAGGCTATCGCAGGTGAAGAGCTGATTGT
>CALJMB010000098.1 GCA_937982515.1 uncultured Balneolaceae bacterium | reverse complement strand
CACTGTTATCTAAGTCCAGGGCCCGGCTGTCGTCAATTCTCCGCTGGCCTGAGATTTGAACTTTTCTATATTCTCGTTGAACATTCCGGCCAGTTCTCTCGCTTTTGTATCGTAAGCCTCTTTATCCTCCCAGGTCTGGCGCGGATTAAGTATCCCGGAGGGTACACCTTCTATCCGGGTAGGCATCGAAAGTCCGAATATGGGATCTTCTGTAAATTCTGTGTCCTCCAGATTTCCTTTCAATACCTCACTCAGCATAGTGCGGGTGTGCTTCAGTTCAATTCTGTGCCCGGTTCCATAAGCCCCTCCCGTCCATCCGGTGTTGAGAAGCCAGACGGCAGAGTTGTGTTCGCGTATTTTTCCGGCAAGTAGTTCGGCATACGCCACAGGGTGCAATGGCATGAAGGGAGCGCCAAAACAGGCAGAGAAGGTCGCCTGAGGCTCTGTTACTCCTCTTTCCGTACCTGCAACCTTGGCTGTATAGCCGCTGATAAAATGATACATGGCCTGCTCGGGGGTCAGCCTGGAGAGAGGGGGGAGCACGCCGTACGCATCGCAGGTGAGGAATAGTACATGTTTAGGATGATTTCCTCGGCCTGTTTTGCTGGCGTTGGGGATGTAATGGATAGGGTAGGAGCACCGGGTATTTTGGGTGAGGCTGGCGTCGTTAAAATCAGGTTTTCTGTTTTCATCCAGCACTACATTTTCCAGTATGGTTCCGGGCATCCGGGTGGTGGCGTAAATCAGCGGTTCTCCCTCCTCAGAGAGGTTGATGGTTTTTGCGTAGCACCCGCCTTCGATATTGAACACGCCGCTTTCACTCCATCCATGCTCGTCATCGCCGATCAATATCCGGTCGGGATCGGAAGAGAGGGTGGTTTTCCCGGTGCCAGACAGGCCGAAGAAGATAGCTGTATCGCCCTCCGCGCCCATATTGGCAGAGCAGTGCATGGCCATTACCCCCTGTTTGGGCAGCAGGTAATTCATCACAGAAAAGATCCCTTTCTTTACTTCGCCCGAATAGAGCGTACCGCCAATGAGGATCAGCTTTTTCTCGAAGCTGATCAGAATAAACGTGCCCGAATTGACGCCGTCTGTTTCGGGATCGGCCCTGAAGTTAGGAGCTGCCAGCACGGTAAAGCCGGGTTTGTGACGCCTGAGCTCTTCATCAGAGGGACGTATAAACATGTTGTGGCTGAATAACCCGTGATAGGCCGCTTCGCTCACCACCCGTACACTCAGCCGGTATGCCGGGTCGGCCCCTGCATAGACATCTTTTATGTAAAGCTTTTTGTCACTCAGGTAGTCGGCCAGCTTTTTATGGAGGTTGTCAAACACCTCAGCCGAAACAGGCTGATTGACCTCCCCCCAGTCGACATCCTCTTTAACAGACGGATCTTCAACAATAAACCGGTCATCGGGAGAGCGGCCTGTATATGTGCCGGTCTTTACACGCAGCACATAGTCGCTGCTGAGGATGGCCTCCTCGTTTTTAATCGCTTCTTCATAAAGCTCCGGCGGGGTAAGATTCCAGAGGGTATGTGCGGTGTCGGGCAGGCCCAGATAATCCAGGCCTGTTGAGCTTCGGGGATGGGATTGCTTGCTCATAGGAAAGCGTATGTATTCTTAATGGTTCATTTGATTGTCAGGGTATGTTGGCATGCCCAGGCTGAATATCAACACGCCCTGGATATCCTGAAATCGAAAAACGCCAGGATGGCTACTCATTAAAAATGAGTTAAAAGCAAAATAGTTCCGGTTTCAGCCCTATATCTTTTACCGGTGCTGTGAGAAGAGTACGGTTTCCCTCCCTAACAGAGGCTGTCATCCTGAGCTCCGCCGAAGGATCTCCATTCTCCAACTTATGATGAGGGAAGTCTCCAGACTTCACCTGTCCCTTCCCGGCATATCCTCACAGCTACGGGGATCCCTCGACGAAGCTCGGGATGACAGGTGTTGTTGTAGAATGAGGATGCTTCGACAGGTTCAGCAGGACAAGCTTTGTTGGAGAGTCTGCTTATAGCGTGCATCCTCCTATTCCGGGGATGCTTCGGCGGAGCTCAGGATGACAGGTTCTATCAGAAAAGGAGGCGCCCCTAACCGTGCCTCTGTCACAGGCAGGCTGCCGCGCTACTCATTCAGTTCGGCCAGTATTTTCGTGGCACCGGAGGAAGAGCAGCTCAGCCCGAAATATTTCAGGCCTTGCACCACCCCGTCACCTATGCTCCGGGTGGCGTGGAATACGTTCTTTCCGCTAACCGCTTCACAAAGCTCGGGGTTGGCGTTAGATACAAGTATCCCTTTAACACCTTCAATTAAAAACATACTGCTGTCGTTACCGGTGTTTCCGGCTACAATAACCTTGTTGAGCGGAATGCCCAGTTTCGCGCACATCCACTTCAGCGCCTTGCCTTTGCCGGCTCGGGCCGGCAGAATATCCAAATCCCGTCCACTGGAATAGACGATGCTGACGGTTAAACCTTCATT
>CALJMB010000097.1 GCA_937982515.1 uncultured Balneolaceae bacterium | reverse complement strand
CGCGGTCGGGATCCGCTCGTGCCCCTTCCGGTACAGGGAGCAGTGGGCGGAAACAAGCTGAATTCCACGCACGGCGTCTCCCCTCCCGGGGAGGGGAACAAGGGGTGGGTCCGGCGGGGCAGGGATCAGTGATCGGTAAGCGGTAAGCAGTGGGCAGGATCCGGGGAGGCGGATGGCGCCCGGCCGTAGAACTGTAGGGCGGGTTGCCATTGCCATCAGTTCTACGCTTCTACATCCAATGCAGCACCCTTCGGAATTCTGAATTCGGAATCCAGAATTCCGAATAAAAACATCCTTCTCCGGGTGGCGCCGGTAGTTAGACAGGTGCCCGGCTATTCGATGAAAGTGACTAAAGCTCTGCCGCCGAATGGTAGTACATGTTGGGAACCGGGGGACGCAACAGGCCGGCTACGTTGTAGGGTTCTATATCTTGCTGAATGCGTGCTTTGAATGCGGAGATCCTGCCGTGGCTGATGTGGCCCTCAGCTAGTATGTTCTGCAATTCAGCATACCTTTTCCGGATACATACCGGTATGGAAGGATGGCTTGCCAGGAGAAACTGATCCCGCCCGACCCGGAACCGGCCGGACAGGCGTGCCTGCTCGTAGGTGATAGCCGCCGTGAAGTACAGCATGGAATAGAGATTAAACAGCTCCATATGATGGGTGGAGTCGTGGCAGCCACTTACCAGCAGATCGATGAGGGAAAGCTCATTGAACACCTCCCCCTCATATTTTTGTAACCGGCTTGTAAGCTGTTCCGGCTGGCCTCTGCAGGTTGTAAACCAGTGGGCAATACGCTCGATACCCGACAGGGTATGCGCGATGCCGGTACTGTGAAGAGGATCAACAAAACCGATGGTATGGGGCAGAGCCACCCACCCGTCGCCGGCACCCTGCCGCATACGCCGCTGCAGCCGCCGGCTTCTGATCAGCCGTCCGGGAGTTTCGGCAAGCCTCGCCGGCTCAAACAGCTCTCTCAGCGCCGGATACCTATCCAGTGTCTTCTGCCAGAGTGCTTCGGGAGCTGTGCGGCCTGCGTATTTTTCCTTTTTTCCGTTAAAGACTATCCCGCTGCTGGTGAGTCCGCTGTTAAACCGAAGCATCCACATCCACCCTTCATCCAGCAGGTGATGAAGAGCAGAGTGATCGGGCGTGAATGGGTAATCGGCCTGGCTGATACCGTTTCGGCGGAGCCAGTCTTCCCAAGGTTGTACTTCATCATAGTGAGAGAACACGGCGAATGAGTTGGTCTTAAATCCCTCGGGAGAACTTTTGATGCCCAGAAGGTTTGCCAGCAACCCGCCACCTCCTGTCGCATCGATGATCCAGGCAGAGGTATAAACCAGGGGGGAGCCGTTGCGATTGATTTCCATTTCCCATGTGGAGCCGGAGCGCCTCAGGTGTGTGATCTCAGCGTGATCCATATATGGGATGCCCATCTCTTTAACTTTACCTGCCAGAAAAGCATCAAAGTCCGAGCGCAGCCAGTTGGTATCCGACTGTTCGTCGCTGACGCTGGCCGCAACCAGCAGTTCCCGGCTGTGCAAACCATCAGTAGTGAACGGTTGCCCGGTGTGATGCTTGTAGTAGCTGAATCCCCGTTTGAGGCCGCACGTCACTTCAGGGTGGAACGCCTGCCAGCTTCCATACCGGGAGAAAGATTTGAGCCAGGGGAGGTTGTAAGTATCAGCCAGATCCCGCAGGATCATATCCGCAATAGGCGTGGACGACTCGCCTATTGCAAACCGGGGATGGCTACCCCGCTCAGCCAGCGCCACCCGGAAGCCGGCATTGTGGAGGATCATCGCCGTCAGCGAACCCGCAAAGCCGCCTCCGGCAATGAGGATGTCGCAGGTGGAATTGGAGATTGACTTCATGGATTATGTTTCGGTGAAGTAAAAGGATTCACAGTTTGTGTTTCGTGCCGGGCAGCCTCGCGGCTTACGTTCTGCAGGCCGTACAAAATATACAATACATACCATATCTCCATCCCAGGCTCTGTAGGTCCATCGCCAGCGTACCGACATAATGGCAGAACACACCCGTTTTTAAAGTGCTGCGCACGTCTCCGGGAAAACGACCGTACGTTTTCTCCAAAACGTCGGCACGTTTTCGGCAAAACGTACGGTCGTTTTTGGGCAAAGATGCGCACGTTTT
>CALJMB010000096.1 GCA_937982515.1 uncultured Balneolaceae bacterium | reverse complement strand
GGTATGGAGATATAGTTCTTTTCTGAATTTAATGCATAAGCCTTACTTGGCTTTTGTTCTCTCCCGTCAACAACCGCCCGAACAAAGTAAGCCGCTGTGTCCCGGCCGGCCTGAATATTTTCATCCACAAAATTCGTCCCCCCGGTTAGAGCTTCGCTATTCAATCGCTCAGCTTCTCCCCCATTTACCCTTCTGTAGAGATTAAAGGCTATTTCTTCAGGATCTGTCGCCAGCAAACGCCAACTCACAAAAACATTGCCTTCCCCGTCCGCTACAGCCACGACGCCCCGGTTCAGGTGTTCCATAAGCCGCTGCCCGTACAGGCTCTGAACCCCCACTACCAGGTAGAGAACAAACCATACCCCCATCCTGAACCTCCGCCAATGTGATAATCCCTGTTTCATTTTCAAGCTCATATAGTTATCTGTTAGCACAAAACGCATAGCGTGGGAGGGAGCCAAATATTACGTTATGCGCTCTGCCCCTTTCACCGTTCACCTCTCACCTCTCACCTTTCCATCTATATGAAAAACCTCTGTCAGCGGCTTCTCTACCGGAGCGTTGTCGGGATGCGTTTCCATAAGATCTTTCATATAGTCCCACCACTTTCTCACCACCGGATTCACAGATACATCCGTACTGTCTTCCTCCAGTTCCTGATAGGCGAAGAGCGTCAGGGTCTCTTCATCCAGAAAGATGGAGTAATTGCGAATGCCGGCATCGGACAGTACTTTCTCCAGTTCCGGCCATATCTCATCATGCCGCTTTTTGTACTCCTCTTCAAAGCCGGGCTTCAGCTTCATGGTAAAAGCATTTCGTTTCATCCCCTATCCCTTCTGTCAGGCCACTAAAACACGAAGACACAAAAATAGTGAAGCATCGTGTCTCCATTACTGATTCGCCCCCCGGCTTATATGGTATATTCCGTATGAGAAACGATCACCTGGATAAGATGCTTGACATAACCACTTAGTGCCTTGGTGTTTTCCCGGCCGCAATTAATTGTTCGCGAGTTTTCTACTTGTTACAGAGCCTCTCGCCTGCCTATTCTACTCCCATAAAAAGGGGTTTTATATGGCGATCGTATAAATTCTCCGTCACATTGGGTGCTATGGTATCCTCATATTTTTTCAGGGCTGATGTAAATTCCTCACCCATCTCCGCAGCTACTTTGTAGGCGCAGTGCAAAAGTTGACGGAAGTGCGGATTATACTGCGGATGATTCTGATCGTGACGCAATGCATGGGCGAATGCTTCTCCGCTCCAGTTTTTCATCTCCTCATAGTCGGGCAATTTGGACTTGGTTATATCCAGAACCGGCTTGTAAGGACCAGTTAATTCATCGTATCGCTCCAGCGCCAGGCGGTAGATTTCTTTGGCGATTTCGAGCCCGACACTTCCCGCAAGGGAAAGCCCGATCAGTTCTTCCAGCCAGGTAGTACCGGAGGTTTTGACGTGAATTCCCTTGCCATGCCGGTTAAGGATGGAGTGAATGAGGGGGTAGAGAGAGAATTTATCGCTGCCCGAATGCATACTCAGTTTGAGGCCGGCCGGTAAACCGAACTCCCGTACGGCATGATCGATCACCATCAGATCTTGCTCAAACTCTCGGGCAAAGGCCTTCGTATCGCCTTTATAATCCACTCCTTTGTTAAAGCGGCCGGTAAATTTTGGAGCGATGGTATCTACCGGAACCTCAAGATCCGAAAGCATTTTGAGAATAAAAAAGAGCTCCACCGGCGTCTGCGGCTGTTCCACTTCATCCATCGAAACCTCAATGACAATTTCATCCGAATTCTTTGCATCGGCAATATGCCGATACACTTTTTTAACCTCCGTAGCAGCGTTCAGAAACATCGACCCCATTTGCTGAATCAGCGATTCCGTAATTTCAAATGTCTCGTCAATTCCTTCTATCTTCAGTGAACCTATAAAGTGGCGGTTGTTTTCTGCAAACTCCTCAATCCGCTCATCATCTGCCGGAACTCCTATTTGCCCGGCTACATCGATTGTGAAGAAATCCGAATAGTCCAGAAACTCATCTACGTTATTCATGTTAATGTGATCGGCATCCACGAAGTACGCTCTTTCCCACCCCGACTCTTCTACCGCCTGGTCAGCCTCTTTCCGCGTCTCTTTTTGTGTGGAATGGATAATAGTGTGCTCCCTGTGCGACTTGTTCCAGACCGGTGTGATACACACCCCTTCGTCGCAGGCTTTGGTGACGGCTTTCAGTTGTGCGTTTCCCTGATGGGCAAACCGGTCTCCGGTTCCAAAAGAGTATCGTCCTAATTTCATCTGTTAATCCTTTATTATTAGAGTTCCAGGGTGAAGAGGGGTAACCGGTTACTTTATCTGTTACTGCTTGCTTCTTCATTCTTAAAGGAACCCACCACCCGCCCATTAATAGAAATGTTTTTAAATAAAAGCAAGAACTTTACCGGTTATGTCAGAGGTATTAGAGACAACCACGGAAACACGAAAAGCACGGAGGGGCAGGATACGTATGTCCACACGTCCCTACTGGTTGATTGATTATTGATTAATTAGGGTATAAGGGAATGAGCGGTGAACGGTATAAAAGCACGATCATCTCCCCCTTAGAAAAGGGGGCAAGGGGGTTGTTTCAACGGGCAGACTTTTAAATGAATCTGTTACCGGAACAAATAAATCCAGATTAAACATACTAACCTGCCAATTGCCCCGGCTTTTAAGCCGGGGGTCGAAGAAACCAATCCCATATCAAGAGGGCTTTAGGGCGTGT
>CALJMB010000095.1 GCA_937982515.1 uncultured Balneolaceae bacterium | reverse complement strand
CTGCCTCGTGCATGCTTCACTTCCCGGTGAATGACAGCCTTGGTTAGAGAGAGGCTCTGTATATTTTCGCTGCCGGGTGTTATGTTACCAATACAAAAATACCCGCCTGCCCGGACTTCATATGCCGGGCAGGCGGGTATGTGTTATATCCTATTCAGGTAATTGGAAACATGGCCATGTCGCCAGGTTATGCGACCTATATCCTTGTCGTTTCTATAGAACACGGATTATGGAATCCGAATGGAGCTGATAAGCACGGATATTAATACATCGGGTATCATGATCTGCGCCTGCCAGCCTCATCCGCAATATCCGCGTTCCCCCTGCGCCATGCACGCGATGCTAGCTTCCGGGGGCCGGAGGTGTCAGTACGGAATCGATGATGTACACTACGCCGTTTATACCCTCCAGGTCGGCTTCCAGTATGGTTGCGGCGCCACCGTTTAGCGTAAGGGTTCCGTCTCCTCCCACATTAATGGTAAGATCTGTACCGTTGCGGGTGGTGATGGTTTGTCCATCGCTCAGATCGCCGGAGAGCATGGCCTGCTCAACAATATGATACTCCAGCACAGCTTTAAGCTGATCTCCGGGAAGAGCGTCTACATTTACTTCTCCAAAAGCGGCATCGGTAGGCACAAATACCGTAAGGCTGACCTCAGGATCCTCGAGGAAATCCTGCAGGCCGGCCTCTCCTGTCGTACAGCTGCAAACAAACTTTGTAAGGTTATAGCGTTTATCGGCTATGGCCAATACATCCAGGAAGCTATCGGGTAACAACACCTCGTTGATTTTGTGGAGTGTGCCGTTTGTGGCCTTTATACCGGCTTCGGTGATGCTGGATCCGCCATGAAGCTCACCCCGGTTGATTTCCACACTCGCACCCGATGTACGGACGAATATAGAATCTCCCTGAAGAGTCTGGATCGACGGCTGTCCGCCCAGTTCTTCAGAACTCATCCCGGAAGGGATGATATGGTAACCGACAAGCGCTTTCAGCTGCTCCTGAGAAAGCTTGTCTATGGTGTATCCTTCCGGAAGACTATCAAATGCTGAGTTCACCGGTGCCAGAATGGTGAAGGAACCTTCGGCGTCGAGGCTGTTTTCCAAACCGGCATCAATGATGGCCTGGTACAGAACCGAAAGATCCTCATGTTCTTCAATGGATTGTATAAGGGTTGTATTTGTAGCCGTGGTATCAGGATCGGTGGGATCGGGATCGGGATCAGGGTCCGGACCTGTTGGATTATTACTGCTGTCTTTACCACACCCCGCCAGGCCAATTACAATTGCTGTACATAAAACTATCAATGGATGTTTGATCCATTTGGCATTTCTATTTCTGTATTCAATCATTTTTACTCCTCTCTTTAAGAAAGATTTAGCTGATATTAGTATCGTCACAGCCTTGTACAAGCCTTATCATGAATGGTTCCTATTTATTATTATTTTATATAAAATTGTATTTGTACTATATATTAGGATTGTATTAATAATTACCAGGCGGAAATAAGATATACATCTACTTGTCACTAATCGTTTTGGATGCATTCGGGCGGGCTTCAGGCAAAGCATGTTTCGGCGCCCGACAACATGGCAGAGCCCGGGCCTTTTTAGAGAAGAGGGTATCTCTCCGCCAAGAGTTGCGCAACTCTGGGCGGAAAGATGCGCATCTCTTTCGCCAACGATGCGCATCGTTTTAACATCTGTGAAAAATGGCCTTCAGAGTACACAGAGACTGTTTTTGCGACGCTGCTACACGGGATGGCGGGATGGAGGAGAAGAACCGCCAAAAGGCAATAGTGAGAGCCGTGTTGCTTTTTTGACCCCTAAATCTCCTAAAGGGGGACTTGTCGGGCTGGTTGCCTTTAAATAGAAGAAGATGTAACCCATCTTCAAGGTGTCCTACATCTGAGCGTGCTTACATTATTAAGCAAGCACATTATCAAAGTCCCCTTTAGGGGATGTAGGGGTGAACCGAACGGGCTTCAGGCCCGGAATGTATCGCCCTGCCAAACCCACCCCTTGTTCCGCTCCCAGGGAGGGGAGACTCCTGACCTGCCCGCGCAGCTGATTTCTGTTATTGAGTCTTCATACCACCGCCCATTCTACATGCAAATCCATCCGTCCGATCTGTGTACATCTGTGGCTTACATCATCCGTTTAAATCCTCGACCCTGTCAGCTGCTAGTTTATTGCTTTGTCAATACGATTCACCAACGCGTCGGCGATAGCAGGCAGGGTGGAGGATGATCGGTCGAAAGGTTCTATCACTATTTCCCGGCAGGCGTTGAGGTCGGCTTCCCGGAAGCGGTCGTATAATTCACGCGCCATTCTTTCGTAATCGTGTTCGTAATGAATAACATTACTGCGCGCTGTTTTATCCTTCGGGCTCAAACTGTGGATCAGATAGAGGGAGGTTTGGCTGTCTAAAGGCTCATCCTTACCGAGCCAGCGTACCCGGGCATCGGGAGCGTAATGAACATACTTGGTACCCGGGCTCCTGGCCGCCGTCTGCTCTTCGTCCTGAGAGGCCATACGGACCTCTTTACCTAACACCTCTTCAATTTCATCTTTACCGATTTTACCCGGACGGTATATCTGAAAAGGTTCTGCCGAGACATCCAGAACGGTAGATTCCAGGCCGATTTGGGTGGCTCCGTCCCCGACTACGGGGAAATCGGCGCCAAAGTCCTTTTTCACATGCTCCGGCCTTGTGGGGCTGGGCCGCCCCGAAGAGTTGGCGCTGGGGGCAACCAAAGCGCCCGCACGGGCAATGAGCTCCTGAGACAGGGGATGGCTGGGCCAGCGCAGAGCAACCCCTGGTAAGCCGGCGGTAATGAGATCTGAGACTCCGGGTTTTTTCCTGAAGATGAGCGTCAGGGGACCCGGCCAGAATGCATCCATCAGTTTCTCGGCGTCGGGAGGGATTTCTTCTGCAAACTCCGACAGCATTTCTCTGGAAGCGATGTGTACGATGAGGGGATTGTCTGCCGGACGCCCTTTTATAGAAAATACCTTTCGGATGGCGGAAGGGTTATGAGCATCCGCTCCCAGGCCATAGACCGTTTCAGTAGGGAAGGCAACCGGTTCCCCGCTTTTAAGTAACTCTACCGCTTTGCCAATGCTGATTTTTTTCATTTCAGGAACTTAGTCTTCTGTTCTTACACAGAGTTGCACGGAGAAGACACAAAGTTACACAAAGAAACCCTTTGAGAAACTTTGTGGCTCTTTGTGTAACTCAGTGGCACATCCCGCAACCAAAATAGATTACTGCTCATTGACCACAGCCACCTCTTCCTCTGCAGCGATGTGCTCAAACAGCATTTTAAGAAACCCGGCAGCGGCATCGAGCCCCGCTATCTCACTAATCACAAACCGAACTCTGTCATCCTTCTGGACAACCTGAAGCCGGTCGGCTGCTTCGCTTTGCAGGGTTTTGAGCAGCTTCTGAAATCGGTTATTATAAAACTCTTCTCCCAGCTCGCTGCTCTGTTTGGGACAGGCCAGCCACATCCGCCCGGACCGCACCGTTACTTTGGTAAAGAAGTTGTGAGAGGCAAACAGTTTAATTCTGGCGGCCGTTATCAGGTTAAGTCCGGATTGGGGGATGGGGCCAAAGCGATCGGTAACTTCCTCCCTCCAGTCTTCGATCTCCTGATCGTCAGAGGCCTGGGCAAGTTTTCGGTAGAGGTTGAGCCGTTCAATATTATCCGAAACGTAGGTATTATCAAGAAGCGCCGGTACATCAAATTCTACAACCGTCTCCGGCAGTTCGGTCTCTGTTTCCACATTCTCGAACACGTCGCTGAACTCTTCCTCCTTCAACTCCTTAACCGCGTCGTTGAGAATTTTATGGTACAGTTCAAAGCCTACATCGTTGATATAGCCGCTCTGTTCGGCTCCCAGAATATCTCCGGCGCCCCGGATGTCGAGGTCGCGCATGGCGATATTGAAACCGGAGCCGAGATCTGAAAACTCTTCCAGGGCCAGCAGCCGCTTGCGCGATTCCTCCGTCAGCGTTTCAACAGGCGGAGTGATCAGATAGCAGAACGCTTTCCGGTTGGAGCGGCCCACGCGCCCCCTCAGCTGGTGCAGTTCCGCCAGCCCGAAGCGGTCAGCCCGGTTGATGATCATGGTATTGGCATTGGCAATATCGATTCCGTTCTCAACGATGTTAGTGGAAATCAGTACATCGAACTTATGGTCATAAAAATCTTCGATAATCTTTTCGAGCTTTGAAGAGCTCATCTGCCCGTGGGCAAAACGTACCCGGACGTCTGGTATAAGCCGGCGCACCATTTCGGCTACCTCTTCAATATTCTTGACCCGGTTGTGAATAAAAAACACCTGCCCGCCCCGGGATATCTCCTGTTTAATGGCGTCGCGGATCAGTTCCGTGTTAAAGCTGTGGATTTCTGTTTCCACCGGCTGGCGGTTGGGGGGAGGGGTATTGATGATGCTCAGATCCCGGGCGCCCATCAGTGAGAATTGCAGGGTTCGAGGGATGGGCGTAGCTGTAAGCGTAAGCACGTCGACGCTTGCCCGGTATTCTTTTAGTTTTTCTTTGGCAGAGACGCCGAAGCGCTGCTCTTCGTCCACAATTAACAGCCCGAGGTCTTTGAACCGGACATCTTTCGAAGTGAGCCGGTGCGTGCCGATGATGATGTCAACCTGGCCTTCCTCCAGCCGTTTCAGCGTTTTCTTCTGTTCGGATCTGTTTTTGAAACGGGAAATAACATCGATGGAAACAGGGAAGTCTTTCATCCGGCGGGTAAACGTTTTGTAGTGCTGGTCAGCCAGGATGGTGGTAGGTACCAGTACGGCAACCTGTTTGTGATCCATGACGGCTTTGAAGGCGGCGCGGACGGCCACTTCCGTCTTCCCAAAGCCTACGTCTCCACACACCAGCCGGTCCATCGGTGTCTGAGCTTCCATGTCTGCCTTAACAGCTTCGATGGCTTCGCGCTGATCGGGCGTTTCCACAAACTCAAAACGGGCTTCCATCTCGGTTTGCCAGGAAGTATCCGGGTCGAAAGAATAGGCTTTCTGCGCCTTACGGGCTGCATACAGTTTAATAAGATCACGGGCAATGTCTTTGACCCGCTTCTTTGTTTGCGCTTTTTTCCTTGCCCATTGGCCGGATCCCAGTTTTGTTATGCGGGGCTGAACTCCTTCCTTGCCTGAATACTTCTGGATCTTGTGCAGGCTGGACACATTGACGTATAGCACAGAATCTTCCTGATAGCGCAGCACCACCGATTCCTGCTCAGCGTCGCGGACCTTTATTTTTCTAAAACCGGCAAACCGGCCGATGCCGTAGTCTACGTGTACAACATAATCGCCAATGTTCAGATCTCGCAACTCTTTAAAGGAGATTCCACCACGATACGTTCGCCTTTTAACTTTGGGCCGGTGGTAGCGATTAAAGATCTGATGATCGGTATACACCGCCAGTGCTTTCTCTTTGAGGATGAACCCTTCGTGGATGGTCTCTACAGAAAGGCGGTAGCGCAGCTTCGGTGAGGGTTCTCCAAGCAGCTCTTCAAACCGATCGCGTTGCCCTTCATTGTCGCACAGGATGTAGGTATCGTATCCCTGGGCGCTTAGCGCCTCGATGTTTTCCCGGAGCAGTTTAATACTGCTGTTGAAGTCGGGCTGGGGACTGCTGTCCAGGCGGTAACTCCAGCCGGCTTCCAGGCCGGAAGAGAAACCGCCGAAGTTTATAATCGCCTTGTCTTTAACAGAATCGTTAAAATCAGCCGGCGACAAAAACAGCTCTTCAGGGGCAGGGGCATCGGCTTCGGTTTCTTCCGATCCAAAACGCTCTTCTGCATTCTTAAAGCGTTTGCTGAATTCGGCCTGGATGAGAGGCTCATTGAACAGCACCAGAACCACGTCATTCTCAAAATAGGAAAGCAGGTGCTGGCGCGGGCCCTGAGTCAGGTTCGTTGCATCGGGGACAATGCGTACTGTATTCAGGAAGGAGACCGAGCGCTGGGAATCGGGATCGAACTCGCGAATAGAATCTATTTCATCCCCAAAAAACTCAAGCCGGACAGGGTATTCGCCCGAAAAAGGAAAAATATCCAGAATACCTCCCCGGTGTGCAAACTCCCCCGGTTCGCTCACAAACTTGACATGATGATACTGTTGATCAGTCAGGTCGGATTTTAGCTGTTCCAGGTCAGCCGTATCGCCACTGGAAATGGTAAGCGATGCCGAAGCAAAGTCTTCCGGTGCAATGATTTTCTCAAATAAAGCTGCTGCCGAAGTTACCGTAACCGTTTTTTGAGTGTTTTGAATAGCCTCAAGCACTTCCGAGCGTTGCACCATTAGCGAGCTGTCGGTAATTTGCTGGGCATCGTAGGGTTTATGTCCGGTTGCAGGAAACAGGTAGACATGTTCCAGGCCAAGCTGATCCATGTCTCCCTTCATAAAGTTGGCCGCTTCCGGATCGGGATGGATCACTATGATATGATTATATCTGGAGCTCAGCCCGGCAATCAGAAAAGCGCTGGAAGAGCCGGTAAAATGATCCAGATGCACCCGTTCCTTTTGATTAAGTTTTTCAGTGAGCGATTTCCACGGAATGAGAGAAGAGAATGTTTTAGATACGGAGTGTAGTGCCATACGAAAATCGGCGCAGTAACTGAATATTTATATTAATCGTTTGGGATCTGGAGTGACAAAGGTAACAAATTAAGTTAAATATACATTTCGATCTTGTGGATTTTTTCGATGATTTTGATTACCTATGTAATGGTATGAAGTCTTAATCCATATGAAATGGCTCTGCACTTCAACATAACGCTTCTGTCCCTGCCTTTCTTGCTATGGATAAGTGTGCAAACCCGTGCCCAAACTCCCGAAACTGCGCAATCATTCTGGGAAAAAGGAGTTGAGGCGAAAGATAACGGAGAGTACGGCAGAGCGCTGAGCCTGTGGAAGTCGGCGATGGAAGAAAGTACAACGGCAGATCCCAGAATCGGTTTTTCATACATAGATCTTGTAACCGGCCAAAAGCTAAAGAAGTACTATCGGGACGCATCCGCCATGTATAGCCGGGGCCTTACGGGCTGTGCCGCTGGTTTCAAAGACGAACTGGAAGAAGAGATTGAACGGATAGAGCCTATTGCCGACAGGAAAACATACAAGCAGTGGAGGCAATTATTAAAGGAGAACCCCGCAGAAGCGTGCGAACAGCTGGCTGACTTTTGGGAAAAGACCGATCCCACCGCCACAACCCCCTATAACGAACGCCTGATAGAACATTGGGAACGTATTGCCTACGCAAGAGAACATTTTAACCGGAGCCGGTCGTCTGTTTATGAGGCCGATGAGCGGGCCCCCATATATGTAAAGCTGGGCGCTCCGGACCACATCAGCAAAGGGATGCTGCATTTTAACAGCCCGCTGGTACGCTCATGGGTGCAGGATGGCATCGAGCTTCACACTTCCGCTAATGCTTCCGGCAGCCCGCTCTCCTCATTCGGGGGATCAGGCGACTCCGCCGCCGGTGAAAACAGACGGCAACAGTTCGTTCTGGAAAGGGTAACGAAAGACATCATGGCAAGTAACATCACCAAGAATGCACGGTTGTTACACCGCTATCCTTACTATGAGATATGGGTATACAGAGAACTGCTGCCGGAAACGAGAGAAAACGTAATATACATTTTCGGGGAAGACGGAGATACCGGAGAATTCAGAATGTTGCGGTCACTTGAGGATATGATCCCCAGTTCGGCCTTCCGGTCATATCGCACTAACGGAACTTCCATATCGCCGGGATTGCTGCTGCAAATGCTTTTTTACGAACAAACCAGCATAGCCGACAACTATTTTGCAGACGCTTACAACGAGCTGCAAAGCAACCTGTTCTCATTGAACAATTTTAACTCCCGGATATCCTTCTCCTTACGCAGCAGAAAAGCCAGCCAGCTTCGGTTCCTGCAGTTCAAAGCCCCACAGGAACAATCTACCTATCTGGAAGAAATGCCTGGTATAGACATACTGGTACATCAATACAGGATGCTGGACAAAAACAACAGGCCCTATCTGGCCACATTTGTAGAGAGTCAGCCACAAAAAGCATTTTTCATCGATCAGCTAAAACAGGAAGTCTTCGACGGTTCTTCTTATCAATTGTACCACTACTCCAGAGTGACAGATGAAGCCAATCATACGCTTGACCGACAATCTGAGCATGCACCAATCTACTACACAGGAACCGGCCATGTCGAGGAGATGCAGAAGTCTGCATCTTATTTTAAAATTTCTCATACTTCCGAAAATTCCCGGCAGGTATTTAGTGCGGAGCTGCACAATAGAAAAACAAACTCGTCAGTGTTAGGAGAAGATGTTTTTCCGGAACATATACGTGCAATTGGCCAGTTGGAGACAGAACAACCCGAACCTCTTTCGGTTTCCCCGGATGAACTGGAGGTTTGTGACCTGTTGATCGGGATCGCAGGGCAACCGGAAAACCGGCCCACCGTCGGGCCGGCGCCTTTTAGGGTTCTGCACAACCGCATGATCCCGGCCAATAAAAATATGATGGTCCACTTTGAGGTGTATCACTTGTCTGACGGCGGTACCGCCCCCAACAGGTTCGAGGTGGAATATCAGGTAGACCGAAAGGAGAGAAATGTTTTTCAGCGCCTTTTCGGCGGTTCAGGAGAAAAAGTGAAACTGACTCTTAATTTTGAGGCAGTGGAATCATTTTATGCCAGTGATCTGGAAGTAGACACTTCTCCGTTTGAGCCGGGGGCCTATGAGCTTTCTCTCAAAATAACCGAACCCCTTACCGGACGGACAGCAGAAAGAAAAGTAGATTTTGAGATACGTGAAGAGTGAGTATTTGTCAATGCCGGAACAGCCTGACGGCAATGGCTGTGTAGTAGCGATCCCTGACGGTGCCTTTGAACCTGATAGCGGTAGCAGGCCAAACACAACAACCTGGCGCTGTATCTGCCTCTCCACACTACAATTTCAGGTTGTATTTCCTGTTCCGATAGCCACAAAGCGCCACAGGAACGGGGGAATACTCCGGTGATTTGTAGCATCTTCTCCACAGAAAGAGAGGCATGTTCCGGCCCAAACATAGGCAGCACTTCAGTCAATTACATATGTTAATCTGAAAATAACATATGTGAATTCTAAAATTACATATGTTAATCTGAAAATAACATATGTGAATTCTAAATTAACATATGTGAATCGCACAAAACATAGCTATTTCTGCCGGCCAAAGACGCTACAAAAAGGAAAAGGTGTGCTTATCTATTCCCCTGCACTTACTCTAGTTCCGTTCGGAAAAAGACTTTGTCGGAGAGCACGGCCAGGAGAATCAACAGAAAAGCCGGGATCAGGAACCGGGGGTAGAGATCCTGATAATCGGTATAGATCATCTCTTCGATCTCGGTTTTTTCAAGTTCATCGATCTGATTATAGATTTCTTTCAGCTTGTCTGTATCGGTTGCCCGGAAGTACGCGCCCTCCGTCATATCGGCTATGCGGGTAAGCATCTCTTCATCAATATCAACTTTTACATTTTGATACCTCTTGCCAAATATGGGATCCTGCACCGGGTAGGGGGCGGTACCACGGGTTCCTGCCCCAATAGTATAGATCTTTATGCCATACGATACCGCTAAATCGGCTGCCGTTACGGGGTCAATTTCTCCGGAGTTATTTTGCCCGTCCGTTAGCAGTATGATTACTTTACTGGCAGCCTCACTGTCTTTGAGGCGATTTACAGCGGTAGCAAGCCCCATTCCAATGGCCGTTCCGTCTTCAATGACACCCATTTCTACATCATCCAGCAGCTGTCGGAGTAACTGGTAGTCGAGGGTGGGGGGGACAACAGTGAAGCTTTTACGGGCAAAGACCACGAGGCCGATGCGATCGGATATCCGCTTATTTATAAAGTCTTTAGCCACGCTTCTGGCGGCCTCGAAACGACTGGGTTTTAGGTCTTCTGCCCGCATAGAGGTAGAAATATCCAGGACGAGTACAATATCTATGCCCTCGGCGTTACGCTCTATGGTAGTGTTCTTAAATTGGGGCCGGGCCATACCAATGATGACCAGCGAAATAGCGACCCACTGCAGAATAGGTGCAATCCATGTTCCATAGGCGCGCCAATTGCCCGGCAGGTCAGACAGGGACGAAGTATCGGAAAATGTAAGGCTGGGCCTCTTGTTTTTAATTCTTCTCCATACGTACAGACCAATTATAAACGGAACCAGCAGCAACAACCATAACCACTCAGGGTTTGCCCAAATCATACTTCTTCCTTTTTATTTTGGAGTTGTTCCTCGAACTGTCTGCGCCGGGCCTCGATATCGGCATGATGCTGGCGTTGCAGATGGTCTATCCGGGGGCGGTCTACCTGCTGCGCCCGTCTCAGAAAAGCATCGGCTTTGTCTAGTGCTTCGGCAGCTTGTTCTTTAGAGGGGGTAAACCTGGCAAATTTAACCATGTCTGCTTCGTTAAGCACCCTCCGGGTATGTACGATGAGCTCCTGATCCAAGGCCAGGCGGTGTAAATCGGCTAAAATCTCTCTGCTCGTCGATTCAAGGGCGGGTATATCATAAAGGCGTTCAAAGTATAAGCGTATGGCGTCTCCCAGGCTTATATAAAATTGCTTAAAATCTTCCCGGGAATTAAATGGATAATTTCTGAGCTGCTGAAGAGAACTGGAGAGTGTTTGCAATGGATCGATAAATGGGACGGGGATGAATTCCGGTTTTGGTTCCTCCGGCTCTGCTTCTTTTTGCTTGTAATAGCGAAACAGGTACCATGCGGCCATAGCCAGTAACAGAAGTGCGGCGATATATGGCCACCAGGCAGCGGCAAAATCAAAAATAGGTTTGAGGGGACGGAGTTCTTCCTCTTCACCCTGTAAGACGGATTTAAAATAAACCGCAACGGGATTGGTACGAACCACGGTTGTATCAGTGCCGTTGACCAGCCGGACAGGCAGGCCGGGAATTGTGGCATGCTCGTTGCCAAAGAACTGTAACTCATAGACCAAGCTGTCTTTAAAGCTGGTTACTTTAAAGTGCTGCCTAGTCCTTATTTCAAATGGAGAGTTGAAATCAGATGAATCCGGAAAGATAACCTCATCATAGGGCTGGTCTTTGTTCAGCGTGATGGTGTAGGAAAAGTCATCTCCAACGGTTACGGTATCAACGGTCACATATTCTCTGACGGTTTGAGCCCGCAGCGTCGACGATAAACTAAGAAATTGTATACCCGCCAGCAGAAGCAGAAGGGGGCACTTTTTGGATAGTGGCACTCGTAACAAGATTTTATGCTTTTCAGGCTAAACTATAGACTTGTTCAAAATATTGTGTGTTTTTTTATCATACTTCATCGGCGTTTAAGATAGAAAAAATGGCCCATTCAGAAAAAGATGATCATGTTATTTATTACCTGGGTTATTTACCAATAGTTTTAGTTTCTGTATGTATCTATTGATGTTTCTGATTCAAAAGATTCAGCTGGTTATTTATAAATAAGAAAAACGGATATTCATAGTGAAAGTATTTTGCATATACATTAAATTCCAGCGACTAGATTTCTAAAAAAAACTTTGGGTACACAGCACAGATGCGTTTTCTCTCCTTGATATTGGTTTTTACCGCTTTCTCTATATTAACATCCTGCAGGCAGGAAGTTCGATCATTCGATCAGCCTCAAGATACTGACTTGCAGGCAGATCCGGATTCGGTCGTGTTTGAACAGGTTAAAGCAGAGTTCGATTCATTTGGGTTTCGGGTTGACACTTTACAGGTAAATGACTACACCATAAAGCGGAACGAAAGCTTTTATCTGATACTGGATAAATTCAACTTTTCCGCACAGGAGATCCATAACATCACCCAAAAGGCAAAGGAATTGGTTGATGTACGCCGTCTGAAACCGGGACAATTATACCGCACATATGCCTCTGCAGACGCGGACGCGGGAATTTCGCGTTTGGTGTGGCAGCCTAACCCCGTAGATTATGTGGTTTTTGAGTGGCAGGATTCTCTTAACATATACACATCTTCCAAGTCTATTACTACCACTCAGGAATCTGCTTCTGCAACCATCCATTCTTCTTTATATGAAGCGATGCAAAATGAAGGCCTGAGTCCTCTGCTGGCTTATAAACTTTCCGACATCTATGCCTGGGAAATCGATTTTTATCGCCTCAGGAGCGGAGACAATTTTAAAGTGCTGTACGAAAAAAAATATATAGATGGAGAAGAATATGGTATTGGGGATATTCTGGCGGTACAATTTGAACATATGGGCAGGCTTTATTCCGCCTATAAGTTCGAAAGTGAAGGAGTGAGCGGCTACTTCGATGAGGAGGGAAACAGTATGCAGAAGGCACTGCTGAAGGTTCCGTTTAAGTATAACCAGAGAATAAGCTCTAATTTCTCTTACAACCGGTTTCATCCTATCCTGAAGCAGCGGCGGCCACACTATGGAGTGGATTACGCCGCTCCGTATGGTACGCCTGTGCTAGCTGTGGGGAAGGGTACCGTTACCGAAGCACGGTACCGGGGAGCCAATGGAAATATTGTCCAGATTCATCATAATTCTACCTACCGCACGGCCTATCTGCATTTAAAGGGCTTTGCGAGGGGCATAAGGAAGGGGGCTACCGTAGAGCAGGGACAAATTATCGGTTATGTGGGGAATACGGGGCGCGTTACCGGCACGCATTTGCATTATGAAATCTATAAAAACGGCCGGCCTATCAACCCGCTGACTCTGGATCTTCCGGCATCAGAATCGGTTCCCGAATCGGCTATGCCCGCCTTTGAAAGGGTAAGACAGGAGTACGACAGGAAGCTGCTGGATCAGCAAGATGAGTACGCGTTTCCCAATCCACCGCTTACTCATATTAATAGCGGTTTACCCTCCGGCGGAAGAAATTCATCAGGGGCCTTACATACGACTGATTAGTATGAAGCTCGATGGAATCGATCTTCATTCTAAGGAATTTGTCCCGCAGAGCAGCTTTTTCTCTCAGCCTTTTTTTCTGATACGCCAGGCGCACTTTGGAGCTGGAAGTATCTACCAGTACTGCTTTTCCGGTTTCTGCATCTTTAAGGGGAATGAGCCCAAGGTCGGGCAGTTCGTCTTCCAGTACATCATTGATTATAATATTAACCAAATCATGTTTTCGGCTGGTAATCTTAAGCTGCCGATCATAGCTATGGTCCTGAAAGTCGCTGGCCATCACTACAATAGCCCTTCTGTTTAGCAGACGGTTTACATAAGCCAGCGCCTCACTGATATCCGTACCCGTTCCCTGAGGCGTTGTCGTCAGCAGTTCCCGGATAAGCCGCAGCACATGCAGGCGTCCTTTTTTAGGAGGAATAACCTTTTCTATAATATCGCTGAACAGTACCAGGCCTACTTTGTCGTTGTTTTTAATGGCGCTAAAAGCAAGCACGGCACAAATCTCAATGGCGAGTTCCATCTTGTTTTGATTATGGCTCCCGAAAAATCCACTGGGAGATATATCCACGCAAAGCATGAGGGTCTGTTCACGCTCTTCCTCAAATACTTTAATAAACGGATCGCCTGTGCGGGCGGTGACATTCCAGTCAATCTGCCGGATGTCATCACCATAGGTATAAGCCCGGACCTCCGAGAACTCCATTCCCCGTCCCTTAAAAGCCGACTGATATTCGCCTCCCATAATGTTGTTAACCATTCCTTTGGTACGGATCTCGATTTTTCGAACTTTTTTAAGAACTTCTTTTGAAATCATAGGCTATACATTTAACGACCATTTGAAGCCTAGGATAAGGGCTTTATGCGAAATAATAAAGGTCATTATATATCTGTGCGCTAGTATGACCTATCTCTTCTCTTCTTCCAACGGATCAAGCGTTGATGCGGGAGAATGGGTAAGGGACCGTTAAGGACGGACCGGTTGCAACATCTCAAATGATATTTGGTCTGGGACAGTTTTTTGTTGCCATCCCCCTGCAGAAGACGTATTATTTTATTTAGTAAACAGGGTGTGTTGACATTTACACGCTGAATGTCAACATTTCCTGAGTAAATTCATGGATCTGTCAGGTGTATAATTAGACGGGAAAAGTAAATCTGAGGGCTTTGAAGGCTCTCGTGACAGTATTGAGTACCCGGGCACAGTTAATAGTCAGCAGGCCGGGATGTTGTATTCGGTTGCCTGAAATCAACCGTATGGTCTCTGATAGTTATCTAAACGCAACTAAACCAGAAAAAATAGTCGGTATGTTTAGATTTAATAAGATTAATAATCACCTGTACAAATACCGTGACGTTAATGTTAAGATATGGCTTGACGGGAATGAGAGTACTTCTATGCTGATAAAGCTTGCGGAAGATTCGGAAGAATGTATCCAGTTTTATGCGCATGGTCTAGACTTTGAGGAGGTTAAGCAAACAATTATCAACCGAATAGACGAGCATCTGGAAGAAAGTTCGAACGGCCATTCTTAACCAGAGTGCTTCTCTTTTTTTACTTGTTGCACGCACTTAACCATTTCATAATGGTTTGATAATCTTCCCTTGAAAGATAAATCGTGTATTTCAGGCTGAAAGTATCAGGAGTTTATAATCTGGAATAAGCAGTCTGTATGATCATTGGCAGTGGGTTTGGCAAGAAGAATCAGCTTGTATTAAATGAAATAGGTCGCCTGTCAAAGGAAGATGTAGAGTATGAGTTATCTGTACAGGACGTGAATTATGGTCTGGGATATGACCGTACGGAGTTGAAAAACATTCTTGAGTATTTGCAGTATCTGGGATACATCAAAATCATTACTATCGGAGGGCCTTTACTCTACGGCCACATTACTATCACCTTAAAAGGGATCGAGCAATATAAGAAGGGGAGATACGGGTAAGCCTGGCTTAAAAGTAAGGCTTATGCCCTTGATTATCGTTAATAAGTTCCTGATTAAGGATTTTGAAACAGAGAGCCGCCGGAGGTACCGCGAACCATTCTCCAGCGTTAGAGGATAGGCCTAAAAGCGCAAGCCCACCCTGTGTAAAATAAAAATATACAGAGCCGGATCCGGCTTCAAGTCCTTGTAATTAATAGCCTTGAGCACTGTATAAAATTTCTTGGTACAAGATGCAATTTATTGACTATCAATGAGTTATATATCCATATAGGTTAGTTGACAACTTGTTAATAAGTATTTTTGTTTACCATAAACAAGCACATTATATTTTTAAATTAATCAAAGTTAAAAACAGTTCATGACAGCTTCTTATGGGTAAAATTATTTCCATAGCTAACCAGAAAGGAGGGGTTGGTAAAACAACTTCTGCCATTAATCTGGCTGCCAGCCTGGCGGCTATAGAGCATCCAACGCTTCTCATAGATGTAGACCCGCAAAGTAATACCACAAGTGGCCTGGGTATTGAATCAAAAACAGTTACCAGTTCCATTTATGAAGTAATGGTAGGCGGTATTGACGCTGTGGATGCTGTGCGGGAAACGGAACTTCCTTTTCTGGATCTGGTTCCTTCTCATATCAATTTGGTTGGTGCGGAAATAGAGATGATAGACCGGGAGCAGCGGGAGCTCATCCTGCACAAAGCGATCTATGAATTTCGGGAAAAGTACGACTTTATCATTATTGATTGTCCGCCTTCTCTTGGATTGCTTACAATCAATGCACTGACGGCATCTGATTCTGTAATGATTCCTGTTCAGTGCGAATATTTTGCACTGGAGGGATTGGGACAACTACTAAATACGATAAAGATTGTACGCCAGCACCTGAACACAGATCTGGAGATAGAAGGTGTGCTCCTGACGATGTACGATACACGTACAAGACTGTCTGATCAAGTGGCTGATGAAGTGAAAAAGTATTTTGATGACAGGGTTTTTAAAACGGTAGTATCCAGGAACATACGCCTGGCCGAGGCTCCGAGCTTTGGCAAGCCTGCCCTGCTCTATGATTCTACCAGCAAAGGATCAAAAAATTATCTGGCTCTGGCCCGGGAGATTATCCAGCGTAATAGAAAGCTGTTCAAAAATAGTCCTGTTTTTGCAAGCAGTTAAAAGAGTAATTAAACTATGGCATCTAAAAAAGTTTTAGGACGAGGTCTGGGGGCTTTTTTCCCCGAATATGATGAAGAGAATATAGACAAACCGGCAAAGGGGGGGGAAGAAAGCGCCTCCAGCGCTTACCTGGATCCGCGAAAGCGGGTTAATGTGGTATTGCATATACCCGTTCAGAATATCCGCCCCAATCCGCATCAGCCCAGGAAAGAGTTCCGGGAAGAGAGTCTTGATGAGCTGGCTCATTCTATAAAAAAGCACGGATTGATCCAACCCATAACCGTACGGTATATAGGCGAAAAAAGATTTGAGCTTATCAGCGGAGAACGACGGCTTCGTGCCTCTAAACTGGCCGGGTTGGATGAAATTCCTTCGTACATCCGTGAGGTGAATGACGATGAGGTTATCTCTTTTGCCCTGATCGAGAATATACAGCGGGAAGACCTGAACCCGATAGAGGTCGCTATGGGTTATAAAAGGCTGATTGACGAGGTGGGGTATACACAGGCTGAGGTTGCGGATAAGGTGGGAAAAAACCGAACTACCGTAACCAATATGCTGAGACTCCTGAATTTGCCTCCTTTCATTCAGGCAGCCCTGCGCGATGAACAAATTTCTATGGGACATGCACGGGCGCTTATTAACGTGAAGGATCCCAAAGACCAGGAAAAGATTTTAAATAAGACCATAAAAAATGACTATTCTGTACGACAGGTAGAAGAGGCTGTACGTTCGTTGACAGAACAAAAAACGGCTGCCGGTACAAAGAAGGGAGAAGAGAAAGAAGAAGCAAACAAGGCCATCTATAATGAAATAACAAGTCAGCTTCGGCGAAAGTTAAGCACCAAAGTAAATATTAAGCCCAAAAAGAATGGCGGAGAAATTCGTATCGAATATTATTCCGATGAGGAACTGGACCGGCTCCTTGACTTATTTGGCACGATCAATTAGTGTTTCTCTCCTGCTGCTTTCCCTCCCTTTATCCTATACTTTGGCTCAGGGCTTCTATTCGTACCAGAAACCTGCCTACGAACCGTTGTCTCTCTATGCCGGCACCGGAAGGTTATATATCCGGGAAGACACAGTTGAAACTTCTGATAAAGAAGATGATATTTATCCGGATCCCAAGTCTGTAATGTACAAATCTATGCTGATTCCGGGATGGGGACAGTTACAAAACAAGCAAATTTGGAAAGTTCCTATAATTTATGGCCTACTGGGAGGTCTGGCATGGTACAGCATACAGCTGACAACCAGTTATCACGATTACAGGGCTGCATACTATAATTTAAATCCCAATACCCCCGATGACATGAGGTTTGGAGCTACCCCAGCTTATATTCCGGAAAATACCGATCTGGAGGCCATAAGACAGGCGCGAAACTCATACAGAAACAGAAGGGATTTTATATATATTGCCTTGGGCCTGGCCTACGGCCTGAATATCGTAGATGCCTATGTATTTGCCCACATGCGCTCATTCGATGTTTCGGAAGACTTAAGTATGAAAACCACCCTGAAGCCAGCCGTAATGGCCCATGGCACCCCGGGAGTTACACTATCGATACAACTTTTTAATAAAGGTAACGTCAGATGAAAGATCAGAAAGCTAAAGGGCATTCCATACCCGAACAATTTGACAGGGGCCATGAAAAAGATTTATGGAGTATTTTTAAAATTATGGGCGAGTTTGTGGAAGGGTACGACAAACTGTTCAGAATTGGTCCCTGTGTCAGCATTTTCGGTTCGGCCAGGTCTAAACCGGGTGACAAGTACTATGAAATTGCACGAAAGACTGCCCGGGAAATAACCCTGAAAGGGTTTGGTGTTATTACAGGCGGCGGCCCCGGAATAATGGAGGCCGCAAACAGAGGTGCGGCTGAAGGTTCGGGAAAATCGGTAGGCCTGGGTATCAACTTGCCATTTGAGCAGGGAGTTAATGAGTATGTTGACCCTGACTACATTATAAATTTTAACTATTTCTTTGCCCGCAAGGTTATGTTTGTGAAATACGCCCAGAGTTTCATCGTCTTTCCGGGTGGATTTGGAACACTGGATGAGTTTTTTGAGGCCATGACTTTGATTCAAACTCAAAAAATCACCCGCTTTCCCGTAGTACTTATAGGATCGGAGTATTGGAATGGGTTGATAAACTGGATTAAAGACACAATGGTTGAAAATAGCACGATATCAGAGGAGGATACCGATTTATTCCAGCTGACGGATGACTATAAAGAAGCCGTTGACATAATTTATGAATTCTATCAAAAGCATGCCCTGAGCCCGAATTTTTAGCGGTATGCAATCGCAGTTACGATACCTGCGTTAAGCTCATAGAGGTGGAACTAATTCTGGCAATGAAACTTTAAACAGTAAATAAATAATGTAATTAATTAAAATTATTATCTATGTAAGTCAAATATAAATAGAGGGTTGGCGTAAAAGCTGTTTTGCTTTTAAATAAATATTTTAATTCATTACATTAAAAGCCTTGACGAATAACTCAAAATCCATAGAACTATGAAATATCTGAAAAGCAGTGCCCTTACATGTTTAATGGGCATTTTACTTATAGGGTTATCAACGGATGCCTTTGCGCAAAATCAAAAGGCAGCTTTCGAGGCTTATAATAAAGCCCTGGAATTAGCAAAGTCTGGACAGTATGAGCAAGCCATCAACATGTTCAATCAGGCTATTTCTAACGCTGAAGAACTGGGAGAAGAGGGAAAAGACATAATCCAGCGTTCACAGAAACAACTTCCCTCTGTTCATTATCAGATGTCTCTGGCAGCATACAGAACATTTCAGCAGGAAAAATCTATTTCGAGCCTGGAAGAAACCATAAATTCCTTTCAAGAGACCGGCCAGGTAGCTGAAGAACTTGGCAATACCGAAATTGTTGATAAGACCGGCCAGGTCATTACTCAGCTGTTGTACACCAAGTCTTTACTGCAGTTTCAAACAGAAAATTATGACGAATCTTTAGCTTCACTGGACCAGGCTATAAGCCGTAATCCCAATTATGCCAAAGCTTATTATCAAAAGGGTATCGTTGCTAAAAGACAAGAAGGCAACAGCCTCGATGAAGTTTTAGGCTATTTTGATAAAGCAATAGAAATTGGCAACAAGACGAACGACGTGCAAACCGTACGCAATGCCAAAGAAGCCGCAAGCGAGGAGTTGTTATACAATGGCGCTCTGAAAATAAATGAAGAACAGAAGTTTGATGAAGCCGTATCCTTGCTAAAAAGAGCGCTTGAATACGATCCTTCTTCTGCCGATATCTATTACCGCCTTGCCGAAGCATATAACAAGCAAGCCCTTTGGGATTCTGCCATTGAACATGCCAATAAGGCATTGGAATTGGAAAGTGGCGGAAGAACCGACTTAGCCAAGATCTATTTCGAGCTTGGTCTGGCCTATCAAAATAAGGGCAATAAGAAGCAGGCATGCGGTGCTTACGAGAACGCTGCATACGGCTCATTCAAAGCTCCAGCCGAGCATCAGATGGAATTTGAGTTGGAGTGCAAAAGCACTACCAATTAAGATCTTCGGGTTTTGAGGTAAAAAAGCTCCCTGTACGGGAGCTTTTTTTGTTTGTATCTGTTTTATCCCCGTCTTTAGTTTTTTAATCTTTTCTTGTTTGCCTATTTTCCACATGAAAAAAATCAGAGTAGTTAAATTTTCTAACCTCCTTTGCGGGAAAACCTTATAAGCATGGCAATAACAAAACAATCTTTAGATGATCTTTCTGTAAATACCATCAGAACATTATCCATGGACGCGGTACAAGCCGCTGAATCGGGGCATCCCGGTATGCCTATGGGTATGGCGGATGTGGCCTACGTTCTTTGGACAAAATTTTTGAAACATGATCCGGCACGTCCGGACTGGTACGACCGAGATCGATTTGTACTTTCAGCCGGACACGGTTCCATGTTGCTATACAGCCTGCTTTATTTAACCGGTTATGATGTATCTCTGGAAGAGATAAAGAACTTCCGCCAATGGAATAGTATAACTCCCGGCCATCCGGAGTACGGGATGACCCCAGGCGTGGAGACTACCACCGGCCCTCTCGGACAGGGCTTTGCCACAGGGGTGGGCATGGCTATGGCTGAAGCTCACATGGCTGCCCGATTCAATACGGAAAGCCATTCATTAACCGACCACTATACCTACGCTATTGTCAGTGATGGCGATCTGATGGAGGGAATCTCCCACGAAGCAGCTTCTATGGCGGGACACATGAAGCTGGGAAAACTTATTTATCTGTATGACTCTAATAACATTTCTATTGATGGCAGCACGGAGCTTGCATATACAGAAGACGCAGTTCAACGATTCAAAGCTTACAAATGGGATGTACAGGAAGTAGACGGGCATGACCGTGAAGCTGTTGAGCAGGCTATTCGCCGGGCCCAGCAGGTAGAGGATAAACCTTCTCTTATTGTATGTAAGACTCATATAGGATTCGGAAGCCCGAACAAGCAGGATAGTGCCTCCTCTCATGGGTCGCCACTGGGAGAAGAAGAAATACGGCTGACGAAGGAAAATCTCGGGTGGGATGCCGATAAAAAGTTTTATGTTCCCGAAGAAGTGCTTGCACATTTCAGAAAAGCCAGAGAGGATGGATCCCGTCACTACGAGGCATGGCAAAAGAAACTGGACGCTTATGAGAAAGAATTTCCTGAGAAAGCGGCAGATTTCAAACGGTTCTTGAGCCGTACAATTGCAGATAATCTGGATGAGCTGCTTCCCGATTTTGAAGAGAGCGAGAAAGGACTGGCTACCCGGGTTTCTTCCGGAAAAGTGATTAACGCCCTTGCCGGAGCTCAAAAGAATCTAATAGGCGGGTCTGCTGATCTGACGGGCAGCACAAAAACCTGGATGGACGAATATTCCGTCTTTTCACCCGGAAACTATGAGGGGAGAAACATACACTTCGGTGTCCGCGAACACGCCATGGCTGCGGCTGTCAATGGCATGGCAATGCACGGAGGTGTTATCCCCTATGGTGCTACCTTCCTGGTCTTTTCCGATTACTGCCGCCCGGCCATTCGAATAGCCGCGCTTTCTCAGGTTCCGTCTATTACTGTTTTCACCCACGACAGCATCGGCCTGGGAGAGGACGGGCCCACTCATCAACCGATTGAGCATCTGGCTTCGCTGCGGGCTATGCCCAATGTGCTGGTTCTTCGCCCCGCCGACGCCAATGAAGTTTCGTGGGCATGGAAAGCTGCGATTGAACACACCACCGGACCTTCATTGCTGATACTAACCCGGCAGAATCTGCCCACTTTTGAGCGCAACGCCTCTAATGCCGCATCTAATGTATTGAAAGGCGGTTATGTGCTGCAAGATTCAGATAAAGAGATACCGGATGCCATTTTAATGGGAACCGGTTCGGAAGTGCAGCTGGCCGTAGAAGCCCGCCGCCTGCTCAAAGAAGAAGGGGTGGATGCCCGTGTTGTAAGTATACCATCCTGGGAGCTTTTCCGACAACAGCCGGCCGAATATCGTAATGCTGTATTACCCCCCGAGGTCAAGGCGCGGGTATCTGCAGAGGCTGCATCAACCTTCGGATGGGAACAATGGGTAGGGTCAGAAGGGATAGCTATTGGCCTGGACCATTTCGGGGCCTCCGCTCCTTATGAAAAACTCTATGAAGAGTTTGGCATTACCGCAGAAAAAATTGCCGATGCCGCGAAAAGGCTGGTAGGGTAAAAACCTTTAAAGACCGATTCTTCATCGGATATCTGATTTGATATCCGATGAATGAAAAGGTTGTTTTCCCAAGGGTAAGGGGAGTAAATGACGTATAGCTGTATTAGGCTGGATTCATTCATCCGATGCCAAAACCAGACATCGGATGAATGAGAATAAACGCGATATAAATTACTCGGGGCGATGTACACACGTGAACGTGATGTCGTCGGCAGGTTTTTCTTTGCCAATAAATGTTTCCAGAGACGATTGTATTTTCTTTACAATGGTCTTGGCATGAAGAGAACCGTATATGCTCATGATGGCATCCAGACGGCCTTCTCCGTATTCCTCACCAAACTCGTTGCGGGCTTCTGTCAGTCCGTCGGTATAGAATAGAACACTGTCTCCCGCCTTGAAGTGAAACTTCTTTTCCTGCATGTGGTTTTCCATATTGGCCGAGGAGGTCATGCCAAGGGCAAATCCATCTGAGCGCAGGTCAAAAGTGGCGTCTCTTTCTTTGCTGAAGAAAATAGGCGCGTTATGTCCCGCACGGGCAAAGGTAAAATTGGATTCGTCAGAGGGGAAGAAAGCAGCACAGGCCGTGACAAAGGTTTTGTCTTTGATGTCTGATTTAACATAGTCGTTTAATTCCAAAAACAGCTCTTTAGGCGAGGGGTTGCTCTTTTCAATGATCAGATGAACCAGCGCCTGCATGCGTACCATATATAAAGCCGCAGACAGTCCCTTGCCGGATACATCGGCAATAATGATATACATGCCTTGGGGAGTTTCAATCATATCCACATAATCCCCTCCTACCTCTTTAGCTGTGTTGGCAAAGGAGTATATTTCAAGGTTTTCATTTGTATAGGCAGTGGGGGGTAGCAGGCCGAGCTGTATTTCCCGCGCCAGGTCGATCTCCCTTTTTACATCTGTTTTCTCAAGCAGTTCTACCATAAGAAGTATGAGCATGGAAACAAAGGAGAAAGGCATCAGCAGCTCATAAAAAACGATGAAGTTGGTGATACCCAACAAGCCGAATAAATAGTGCCCTATAAATGATACTATAGAGAGGCCGAAGGTTAACCTGCGTGTGGGGTTCAATCGCTGGGTGAGTGAGGAGAACAGGCGGAGCATTTTATTATGGCGGGGAATTCCGGACTTTTCAATATCTTCACCAATAGCTTCCCGGTAGAGTTGTTTTAGCCGGTCTGTGTCTTCATAAAACTCCTTGCCAAGGCGCTCCCTGGTCATACCCGAGACGTACTCTTTGTAAAATGACTTGGTATTTTGAAATGCCGACCGGGCTTCGTTTTTTAAACTCATGAAAATTAACTGAATAACAGTTTACAGGCTTATTCGAATTCCGAGCCAAAAAGTTTTACTTTATCTGAGCGTAAACGTGTTTATGTCTTAACGTATTATAATACCGGTGGCGCGTTAAGCCGCAGGGTTTATTCAGCATGGGTATGTTGTGTGGTCTGTTGTTAGTTGTAAGAGAACAACAAGCCGCTAATGTCGCAGCCAGTAAAAAAAGCAGTATGCGTTTATTATCACTAAAACATGAAAACACTGAAAAACTCTTATTTTGTACTTTAGTGTTTTAGTGGTAAGACCCCTGGCTGCACACAACATCCGAAAGCTCGTTTAGTTAATGTAACACTGCCGACACCAGAATACGCAAACATTCTCAATATAACCTTTTTACCTGTATCGATGTCTAAAAGTATCCTTTTTCTTCTTGATGGTATGGCGCTGGCGTACCGCTCACATTTTGCATTTATCAATAGCAACCTGCGTAATTCGGAAGGCATTCCTACCGGACCCATTTTGGGTTTTGCCAATACGCTGGAAAAGCTGCTGGATAAAGAACAGCCTACTCATATCGCCGTCGCCTGGGATACGCACGCACCTACCTTCCGGCATGAGCTGGATGGGGATTATAAGGCCAATCGTCCTCCTCAGCCTGAAGAACTGAAGATAGGTATTCCGTTAATCAAAGAGATGGTCGCGCATTATGGTATCGATAATATAGAAAGTGACGGATACGAGGCAGATGACATTATAGGGACTATTGCAAGCCAGGCTAATGCAGAAGATGTAGACGTGTTTCTGGTAACGCCCGATAAAGATTTTATGCAGCTGATCCATGACCACATCAAAATGTATAAACCCGATAATAACAACGGGGGCTTTAATATTATTGACCGGGAGGGAGTGAAAGACTATTTCGGAGTATATCCCGAAAAGGTAATCGATGTGCTGGCTATCATTGGCGATGCTTCCGATAACATACCGGGTGTCCGTGGAATAGGGAAGAAAGGGGCGCCCAAATTGATCAATAAATACGGTACGCTCGAGGCAGCCATAGCCGATGCTCCCAACATGAAGTCTAAGCGCCACAGAGAAGGGCTGTTGAATTATGCCGATCAGGCTCTGCATGCCAAGATGATGGTTACGATAAAGACCGATGTACCGGATATTACCGACTGGAAGGAGCTCGAGTGGAAGGGGCCGGACAAGAAGAAGCTGGGTACGTTTTTTAAGAGCATGGAATTCCGTACGCTTACCCAAAAATACCTGGGTGAGTCTGTAACCCGGCTGGCAGACCGGACGGACGATAATAACCAGGGTAATCTTTTTGGTTCTCCGGCATCCGGCCCCAGCCACGATGGCAATAAGAGCTCTTATGATGCAGAGGTTGCCAGTTATGCAATGGTCAATGACCCTGAGCGCCTTAAGAAGCTGGTAAATCAATTGATCAAATACGATACCCTTTGTTTTGACACGGAAACAGACGGGGTCAATCCCATGCAGGCAAAACTGGTGGGAATTTCACTCTGTGCCGTTGCGGGGGTAGCCTACTACGTTCCCGTAAACGTGGAAGAAGGGATCGATCAGGAAACGGCAATCGAAATCCTCCGCCCGCTTTTTGAAAACGAAAAGAGCCTGAAAATAGCTCATAATTACAAATACGATTACCTCATGCTCCGCAGGGCCGGGTTGCGGGTCAGGGGCCAGGTATTCGATACCATGATAGCGGGTTATCTTCTGGATGCCGGTCAAAAACTAAAAATGGACAACCTGGCCCGAAAGTATCTCAACTATGAACCCATTCCCATCGAGAATCTTATTGGCAAGGGGCGCACTGCTAAAACCATGGACAATATATCACCGGAAGAAGTCAGTGTCTATGCATGCGAAGATGCCGATGTCACTTACAGGCTCTACGAGATACTTAACGTTCTCCTGGCCAAAGACGAGCTGTCTGAAGTTGCCGAGAAACTCGAATTCCCGCTTATCGAAGTATTGGCAGAAATGGAATTAAATGGTATACGGCTGGATACCGATATGCTTAAGCAGTTCTCCGTATTACTGGCCAAAGATATTTTGGATCTGGAGCAAACGATCTACGAAAAAGCCGGAATGGAATTCAACATCAACTCGCCTCAGCAGCTGGGAGAGGTACTTTTTGATAAAATGGGACTGCCTGCCGGTAAAAAGACCAAGACCGGGCAGTACTCTACCGCCGAGTCAGTATTAGCCGGGCTGGCGGAAAGCTATGAAATGCCCAATCTCATACTCGAGTATCGGGCACTGAGCAAACTTAAATCCACGTATGTCGACGCACTTCCCAAACTGATAAATGAGGAGACCGGCCGGGTGCATACGGATTTTAACCAGAGTGTAGCCGCCACAGGCAGATTGTCTTCGTCTAATCCCAACCTGCAGAATATCCCGATCCGTACAGAACGTGGACGGGAGATTCGCAAGGCCTTTGTTGCCGAAGAAGGCTGCAAGTTATTATCAGCCGACTACTCCCAGGTAGAGCTCAGAGTCATCGCAGCCATTGCGGAGGATCAACAGATGATTGAAGCCTTTGAAAATGACGAGGATATTCATTCCCGGACAGCTAAAGAAATATTTGGCCTGAATTCAATTGATGAAGTAGATTCTAACCACCGCCGCAAGGCCAAGCAGGTAAATTTCGGAATACCCTACGGAGTGAGCGCTTACGGGCTGGCCACCCGGCTGAATATAAGCAATGAAGAGGGCAGGGAAATGATCGATCAGTACTTTGAGCGCTTTCCCGCCGTTTTGGACTATATCAACAAGACAAAGCAGTTCGCCAAAGAAAACGGCTACGTTAAAACGTTAATGGGCCGCCGGAGGTACATACCCGAAATTAACTCGAGCAACTGGAATGTACGCTCTTTTGCCGAACGGACGGCAATCAATATGCCCATACAGGGTACAGCCGCTGATATTATTAAGCGGGCAATGATCAACATCCAAAAATATATTGAGGAACATGATCTGGGAACACGAATGCTGCTGCAGGTTCATGACGAATTGATATTTGAGATTCCGGAAGAGGAGGCAGAGAAAATAACTCCGGTCATTAAAAAGATGATGGAAACAGCCTACAAATTGGCCGTGCCCTTAAAAGTAGACGTGGGCATAGCTGATAACTGGCTGGATGCACATTAAGCGCTATAGAAAATGAAGCCGTTTTTGGAAAACGGCTTCATAAACATTGCCCTTTCTTTTCTGCCGGTCAGGTACCGGCCTGTATTGCCACGGGGGATGGGGCCTTTTCACCCCTGGCCGAAACAATTTACCTGCCGTAAAAGTTAGCTTAATGTATTCCCAGAATGAGTGTATACATCGGCCCGATAATTTCAGACCTGTTTGTTGTTGCCTGAAATATCTGTTATCCATCTTGTTTCGGCATCAATTTACTTGCAACACCATGTCAAATATTCCCCGCGATCAAAATTTTGACAGTTCATTTGCACTTCTGTACGACGGTTACACTTTCATACAGGAACGCTGCCGGCGTTTTAATTCTGATATATTTTTGACCAGAATTATGGGTGAAGTGGCCGTCTGTATAAGCGGGGCTGAGGCCGCAAGGCAATTTTACGACACACATAAGTTCAGGCGGGAGGATGCCATTCCCTCCCGTATAAAAAAGACTCTGTTTGGTGATGGCGGAGTCCAGACACTGGATGGGGAGGATCACAGGTACCGGAAAGAGATGTTTATGTCACTGATGACGCCCCAAAGCATCAGGATGTTTATGGATACGCTTTCCCGGAAGTGGGAAAATTGCATAAGCCGGTGGGAAATGACGGAGCGTGTCGTCCTGTTTGATGAAGTGCAGGAGCTTCTCTGCCGGGCCGCTTGCGACTGGACAGGCGTCCCCTTAACAGACGATGAAGCCGGCGAAAAAGCAAAGGATCTGTGGGCTATGGTGGATGCGTTCGGCGCTATCGGGCCCAGACACTGGCGTGGCAGGCGTGCCAGAAAAAGAACCGGTCAATGGATAGGGGAATTTATAAAAAAAGTGAGATGGGGAGAACTGGAAATTGCAAAAGATGCACCTGCCTACATCATTGCACGCCACCGGCAACGGAATGAACGTCTGCTGCCGGGCACTGTGGCGGCCGTGGAGCTGATTAATCTGATACGCCCTATTGTGGCCATTTCCACTTATATCGTCTTTTCTGCCCTTGCCCTGCACCGCTATCCCGAATACCGGAATCGTTTGCTGAACCACACGGATGATTTTACAGATCTGTTCATCCAGGAAGTTCGCCGCTATTTCCCTTTTGCCCCGTTTTTGGGGGCGCGAGTACATTCACCCTTTAGCTGGCGAGGCTATAATTTCGATACAGGCCGGCTTGTACTGCTGGATGTCTACGGCACCAATCACGATCCGAAGCTTTGGAAGGATCCTGATACGTTTAATCCTGAGAGGTTCAGAGAATGGGAGGGAAGCCTGTACAGTTTCATCCCCCAGGGAGGAAATAACCACGACGAGGGGCACCGATGCGCCGGCGAATGGATTACAATCGAGACTATGAAAGTTGCGCTCGATTTTCTCACACGCTATATGGAGTATGATGTACCCGGTCAGGATTTGGATTTCAGCCTGTCGCGCATGCCCACTTATCCCAGGAGCGGGTTTATCATCAGCGGAGTAAGAAGCAGGGTACATGAGAAATAAATTCACAGAGCTATACAAAGAACTCCTCTGCAAGCCTCTGTGCTTTCTTTGTATAACCCTGTGGAACAACAGGTGGCATCAACATGTCTGGTACTTTAGTTCACCTCGCTCACATGATCCACAATATGTCCCACAACTCCATACTCTACCGCTTCTTCCGCGTTAAGCCAGAAGTTACGTTTCGTATCCTCTTCAACTTTTTCCAGGGGCTGATCTGTTTGCCGGGCTATTATTTCATTGATTCGGCGGCGTATCTGCACGATCTGATCGGCTTCTATAGCAATATCGCTGCCGCTGCCCCTGATTCCGCCGGAAGGCTGATGCAGCAGAAAACGTGTATTGGGCAGGCAGAAACGGTCTTCGACAGGCGCCGCCAAATAGATGAGGGCAGCAGCACTGCCTACCCATCCCGTACCTACGATGCGGACCTTTGCGTCTACAAAGCGGATGAAATCGTGAATAGTATCTCCGGATTCCACGTGTCCGCCCTGAGAGTTGATGAAAAGCGTGATGGGTTCACCGGATGCAGAGGTCAATGCCATAAACTGGGATATAACGCTGCCGGCGAGGTCTTGCGTAATTTCTCCGCTTATGATAACGATGCGGGATTTAAACAGGCGGTCAGATATGGCCTGATGAATTGGAGACGGTTTATTGTTATTCATAACGCTCGTATTTGCAGTTAACAATTCGGGCTTAATGTACCTGTCTCACGAACTCGTGTATTGTAAAATATTGCAGAAGGGAAATAAGTAGTAAGTAGAAAGTAGTAAGTAGAGGGGGTACCTGAGACTTTCTACTTAATACTTTTTACTTACTACTCATCACTATGCCTCTCCTGATACTCTTTAGGTGTATGCCCCGTCTCTTCCTGAAAGGTACGATGCAGATGACTCTGATCATAAAACCCCGTTTCAACCGCTACCTCTCCGGGCGGCACACCTTCTTTAAGCAATTCCCTGGCCCGTTCAATACGCCTTTCTATCAGATACTGCCACGGAGTAGCTCCCCGTTCGGCGCGGAATCGGCGTATCAGCTGGTATTTACTTAGCCGGGCTTCTTCAGCCAGCTTTTCAAGGCTCAGCTGCTCGGCCAGGTGTTCTTCTATATAGATGACAACCCGGCCGACTGCGAGCTGACTATCCGAATCCGATCCTGTTCTGTTTTCTTTTGGATGTATACCTGCCGTGACCGGCTGCCTGTGCGGTATGATACCGTTTCGGCTCAGCAGAGTCTCCAGTTCTCTTAAGAAGGATGGATAGGAAGTGCCGGTACCGGCCGGAATATCTGATATTGAAGATGTTCTCATGAAGATCTAATTCTGTTTAACTATATTAATGGATATAATGCCGAATACAATTCATGGTGTCACTATCCGGGAACATGGGGTGATCATCCCCCTGCCCCCCTTCATCGACGCTTGCTGCCCTGAGCGACGTATTTGCCACAAGGGGGATGTAGAGTTCCTGCTTCCGAGAATTCGTAACCACCGGCTTACTAGTCTCCGGTCTCCTGTCTGCGTTCTCCGGCCTGTTCAATTACGACATTAAGAGATGGATTCCGTATAACAATATATGTATTAAGCTTTCAGTATAAAATTTCAAAACAAGGCTCCATGCAATTAACATGAAAAACGGGATAAAGGCCATAAACATTCCTCTTTGCAGACAGGGCTAATCTGCTATGTCAGGGGCAGGTGTATATGAAAAATGACTATAATGTATATTTTATTATACATATCATAAAGCATGATAAACACCGTATCCGATCCCTCTCTTCCCCGTACCATGCCCATACCATCCCTATACCAAGGCCTGTACAGCTCCGTAACACCTCCGTCACAGGTCCGTCACAGCTCCGTGTTTTACACGGACCTGTACCGGAGCAGTCACGGGGAAGTGGCGGGTTTATACCGGCGATGGTACGGGGAAGGTATGGCGCAGGGATAGGGAGGGCGGGAAGGGCCGGTGGACCGAAACAGATATATGTTGTAATGCAAATTATAATATACAGTGATTAGGACCAGGCACTCCCTTCCACCTTGATCCCGACGGCTGTCGGGACGGTGGTTTTGTGGTCGATCCTTCAAGTGTGGGAAGAGGAGGCAGAAATCCAGACTTCCTGAGTTTCCCAAACCCAGAAAGTCTCTGCACCGCCCCCGAAGCTGCGAGGTCGGGAAAGGAGATAGCAGATTGTTTCTGAGCCAGGCTGTCCCTTCTGACTTCTTCTTATCCTTTTAGCATATTTATCTCGAACTCACGTTATTCATCTTCTATAAAGCTTTTTATACCTTCCCGGCATGGAAGGATGAAGGCGTTTCGGTACCAGCTTATGCATGATATTGAAACAGTGCGCCCACTGAGCAATCGTCAGGCTTTGTACAGGCTGATTGTAGTTAAGCCCTGTATCTTTGCTGATTCGTTTGATCTGGTTCCAGGTAAATAGCTGCTTGAGAACGTCTTTAGCACGGATACGCGGATGCTCCAGCAGGGTAGCAACAAAGGACAAGTATTCCCGCCAGGCCAGGGGATTAATCAGGGCATTCGGATTACGACATACTTTTACCATAGCCGACTGAACAGACGGGGCCGGAGAGAATGACCGGGGAGAAACCTGGCGGACAATGCTTAAATCGAACCAGGTATTCCAGCCGATGATTCTCGGATTGGTCTGTTCCGTTTTGGTAAATCTTTTGGCAGCGCCCCATTCCATGACGATTATTCCACTGGTAAATGAGGTACTTGGTATGTCCATCAGCTTTCCCAGAATATCTGTGGTAATGTTGTATGGAATGTTGGCGACTACTTTAAATGGATAGCCGGGTAGCGGCATGTTCAGGATATTTTTATTCAGGACCTTGACATTCGAATGGTTGCCAAACTTTTTTCGTAAGGCGTTGGCCAGCTGTGCATCGAGTTCCACGGCTATGACCTTTTGCGCCTGTTGTGAAAGATGGCTGGTCAGGGCTCCTTTACCGGCACCAATGTCTATTACCAGATCTTCTTTGGAAATTTGGAACTGGCTGAGCATTTCTTTTAGTACGGTACGGTCGTTCAGAAAGTGTTGGGTATACTTAGGACTATTCATAGTTCTGCTATACGCTGGGTGAATTGGAG
>CALJMB010000094.1 GCA_937982515.1 uncultured Balneolaceae bacterium | reverse complement strand
CCTCCAACTTCCAGCCTCCCCCACATCAATATCACTTCCTGAAATCCATCCCCCACATCAGCTTGTTGCGCAGGGTTTCGAAGTAGTTCTGATGGGGCAGCTCTATTAGATCTATGGTAAAATCGGATCGCTGAATTTCCACTTCAAAAGGATAGGCCTGGATTTCCTGAATTTGACCGTCATACGAAAACAACACCTCATGCTCCTGTTCTTCTACAGTAATCCTGAGAGATTTGTCCGACGGCAACACCAGCGGGCGGGTAGTGAGTGTGTGAGGGTTGATGGGAGTCAATACCATAACATCGGTATTGGGCATGACAATAGGCCCGTTTGAAGACAGGTTATAAGCGGTTGAACCTGTAGGGGAGGCTACAATCAACCCATCGCCCCAGTATTTATTGATAAACATATCGCCATAGGCGGCACTCAGGGTTACCATAGAGGTTGAGTCTTTCTTGGCAAAGAGGAACTCATTTAACGCATGATGGATTTTACCCTCTTTATCTTCAGCCTTGAGCATGTAGCGCTTATCCAGCCGGTAGTTGCCTTCCAGTAAAGCATCCAGCGCCGAAGCCAGATTTTCTTTCTGGGTATAGGCCATGAATCCCAGCCGCCCGCTGTTGACTCCCAGAATCGGCTTTTGAAGGTTTTTTGTGAGCCGCGCCGTGTACAGCATCGTACCGTCTCCGCCCAGCGCCACGATTATATCGGCATGGTCAACGGCTTCACTTTCTGAACCGGCAACCACGGCCGAGGGGTGCTGTTCGCCATCATATAGCTCTGTCAGTTCCTCATAAAAGAAAACCTGGACTTTATGTTCATCAGCCCAGTTAAGTACATCAATAAAAGGCTTTCTGACGGAGTATTTCTTAGGATTTGCTATTACGGAGAGTTTCATAGCTCACCGGCCAAGGTTATCGATTTCGGGAATGGTTACCGGGCGCAAATCCATCCACCAGAGATAGTTATTAAACGTTAGGTTTTCGATGCTGCTGAGATACACCGCCGTTTGCCGGGCGGAAAAACGGATCAGGGTATTTGGTGCCCCGGCCCATACATCGGCGGGATGAAGTGGGATGTGGGTGTCCGTATAAAGCCCCGTACTCCTGACCGGTGTTCTGATATCCGCCATGTTCAGGACAATGCCCCTCTGGCTCAACGTATCTTTCAGCGCCTGCAGAAAGGCTCTAAGAAACGGATCCGTTGTGAAGGTAATGTTAAGAGTGTCTGCCCCGGCAAAGCCCGTTGATGGGCCGGCCTCCCGGCTACCTCCGAATTCAATAATAGTGCCGGGAATTTCAGGAAAGAAAGCCTCAGGCTCTGCATACGCGGTGGCTGCAAGGGCGGCCTCACGCCTGAGCAGGCTCTCAGGGTTATGGTTCAGTGCGTAAAACGTTTTTGCGGCGGGATAAGCAAGGCTAAAGGAGCCGGCAAACGCAGGAGCCGGCTTCCCGTCTGCATTTACCAGGCGGCTCATTGAGGCCGGACCCAGTTGCGGAACCAGGTGCAGATCGCCTTTCTGCACCGCTTCTGCCAGTGCCTGGCCGTCAGCTATAACCGTGACATCCACCCGGTTAATCACCGGCTCACCCTGCCGGTGGTAATTCTGGTAGGCAGAAAATATGAAATGATTGCTCCCCTGCTTTTGTGAGAAGGTAAAGGGCCCGGTTCCAACCGGCCGGAATGCCGCCGGATTTTGTTCATTGACAGCTTCCCGCGGGTAGATGACGGCGTAGGGGGAAGCCAGCTTCTCGAGGAACCAGCGATCTTTTCTGGCCAGGGTAAATGTTACTGTGCTATCATCGGGTGTGGCAATACCCCTGACGCCGGAAAGCCGGCGGTCGGCGGGATTCCATACGTTGTGCTGCTCTTTGAAAAAGGCTTCAAATCCGCGAATATCCATGAAGAGACGCGCGGCGTAATCGGGCACGTCGATACGGGCCATCCGTTCAAATACATATGTTACATCCCTTGCTGTCAGTTTACGGCCTACCCCGTTGGGAAAGACGCTGCTGTCGTGGTAATAAATATTGTTGTGCAGGGTGAAGCGGTAAGTCAGGGAATCCGCAGATACGGTCCACTTCTTTGCTATAGCCGGCACTACCACACCATCGCCGTTGTAGCGAACCAACCCTTCAAAAACCAACTGCAAGGCGCGCATGGTGCTTGCATTATCAGCAAAAAGAGGATTTAAGGATGATATCCTGTCCGTTTCACCGATGTTAAGCTGCATGAAATCAGATGCCCTTAACGAGGTGTCTTTCTTTTCTGTTTTAGGTGAGGAGGCGGTGGGGTCTTCTGTTACCACCACGCGCTCGGGCTGTTTGCACGACAGAAGCAGAAGGGCCAGGATAACTGATATGGGAGATAAACGGGGTTTTAGCATCATATTCCTTGTTGGTTAGGTTTTGCTTCCTTTTAGTCCTTTTATACCCCGTGCGGCCTTTTCGCTTAGTAAGTTGGTTTCATAGCTTCGGATCCGGCCTGTTTTTTGCCGGTGCCGCCTCAGAGCTATATCAATTAATTCCAGCAGCAGAGCCTTCATATCTATCCCGCTTTCTTGCCACAGGTAAAATGAAAAAGAGCCCGGTATCGTGTTTATTTCGTTAAACCAGACCTCCTGTGTATCGGCATTAACCAGAAAATCCAGCCGGGCTACTCCACTGGCGCGGAATACCCTGAAAGCGCTCAGTGCCAGTTCCTGGATACGGTCTCTTAGCTCATCAGAGATATCCGCAGGAATGATGCGGTCGGCCGATGCCATTCCTTTGCTTCCTCCTTCCTCACTCTGGTACTTATCTTCGAAGGAAAGGGTTTCTGCTTTTCCGAGCGGACGTTCACAGACACTGGCCCTGGCTTCTTCCGGAGAACCCAGAACGGAACAGTTGATCTCCATCAGCGGGTTTACGGCTTTTTCCACAACCAGATTGTCGTCGTAACGGAAGGCGGTTTCAACGGCATCAATCATGTCATCCCGGCCATCGGCCCGTGCCACACCGATGCTGCTGCCCAGGGTAACCGGCTTCACAATCACGGGATAATGAAGCGCCTCAATGTGCCCGATTAACCTCTGCTGGTTCTCCTCCCACTCTTTTTCCGAGAAAGACACGCCATCTACCACCGGAATATCGTGGGCGCGGCAAAGATCTTTGGCTCTGACCTTGTCCATACCTACGCCAGAAGCAAGCACGCCACTTCCGGCATAGGGAATACTGAACATTTCGCACACTCCCTGAAATGCTCCGTTCTCCCCCTCCGATCCGTGAAAAGCCGGGAGGACGGCGTAAACCGGATGCTGCTCCGGGCGGGAAAATAAACCTTTCTTTTGGGTTTCAAACAAAACGGGCTTACCTGCCTCATCGAGCGTGAAGGTACAGGGAATGCCCTTCTCTTCAAGCCGGTTCAGGTTCTTATAGTGCTCCAGTTCCAGGAGGTAATCGCCGGTCAGCCAGCGGCCGGATTTGGTAACATAGAGAGGAATAATCCGGTAAGTGGTCTCTTTCAGAGCGGCTATAGCCTGCATAGCCGTAAGCACGGAGACTTCATGTTCCGGGGAGACGCCCCCAAAAGCAACGATAATGTTTTGATCTTTCATTCAGTACCTGTTTAAAATTCCTTATTCCGCCGGAGTTCAATGATAAGAAAAGATCGTTTGATATGTGATATTTAATGTTGATATATGATGCCTGAGGGCGTATAGACCGTGCCGGCCCCGGAGCAGGGGCGTGTCCCCTATAGGGGACAGGGTGCTGCTCCCTACCGGGACAGGGGTGTGCTCCCTATCGGAGCAGGCGCCCGCTCAGCTCGTGCCACTTCCGGCATAGCACGAACGGACGTTCGCGCTATAACTTAGGCCGTGTTGACATTCAACGTGCGGCGTGTCTTTGGGCTGATTAGGCGCATCTCTGCGTTACTTTCTTTGGCCAATGAACCACATTGACCTGCAGAAAGCGCCTTGATCTGCACCAAATCACCCGCACATCCACATGCTCAGGCTGAATGTCAACACGCCCTAGCAGAACGTAACAGCTCTGGCCCCATGACAGGGGGTGTGCTCCCACCCTGACAGGGTTTCAAACCCTGTCAGGGTGGGAGCACATGGTTAAGCTCATGCTTTGCAGGCCCCTAAATCCCCTGGAGGGGACTTTGGAGGGATGTGCTGGTTCAACAGATA
>CALJMB010000093.1 GCA_937982515.1 uncultured Balneolaceae bacterium | reverse complement strand
TTTTTATTTCACCATTGGTGGATTTCAAATCCACCATTGGTCGTTTTTAAATCCACCAATGGTGAATCAGAACACGCGTAGGTACGTTTTGTCCAACCGATGCCTGCGTTGCTTCCATTCTGTCGCTTGCGGATGGAGCCGGTTCACCAACGCCGGTGTTCCAGCCCGAAAACAGCTTTCTTCTTCAGGGCACGGTCTAGCTGGGCCCGGTATTCACGGGAGGGAATTTCTATACAACCGAAACGGGCCAGGTGTTTGCTCCAAAATTGGGTATCCCACAGTTCAAATCCGCCCTGTATAAGGGCCTGATGGCACCAGTATAAGGCTACCTTGGATGCTTCTTTGGCATATCCAAACATCGATTCTCCGAAATAAGCGGCACCCAGCGCCACACCGTACTGTCCGCCCACCAGCTTTCCGTTCCAATCAAAAACATCGATCGAGTGGGCGTATCCCAGTTCATGCAGATTGCAGTAGGAATCGATGATCTCTTCCGATATCCAGGTTGTGCTTCGGTCGGCGCAGGCTTTTATCACCTGGTGAAAGGCTTGGTCTACTTCCACCCGGTAATGGTTGTTCCGGATGATGCGGCGTACGTTGGAGGATACTCTGAACCGGTTTAAGGGTATGATGCCCCTCCTCCGTGCGGTGTACCATTTCACATCGGGGTCATACCGGGAATCGGCCATGGGGAATATGCCATTGGCATAGCCGTTAAGTAGGTCTTCGGGTGGAATCATATAGGCTTGGCTTCAGCGTGTGCAAATCACATTAACGAAAGGAACTTGTCTTACAGCTCTTTCAAGATAATTGATTTTGTTGAAGAATAATTCACGCCACCCGGAATCGTATTTACAAGCTGCACTCCAATCCTATCCGGCTGCCGCTGCCGATGGGGGAACCGGGCGGCGGGGCGGGAGGATCTGTGGGATCGATAAGTGCTTTACCTTTATCTGTAAAATGTTGCAGCATACGATAACCGTACAGCAGCGAAGAGAGGCGCTGCACATCGCTTGTGTCGGTGTTTTGTTCGGCTTCTATCTTCATCCATTCTCTCAATGTCTCCAGCTTGAAGTTGGCTACGGCGCGTACCTGAGACGAGGCCTGACTGTTTGAAGCCAAGCTTAGCAGCTGCCGAAGTACAACGTGATTCACAATATTTTGAACAGTACTGCTGTAACCCCGTTTAACTTCCCCGTACCAGGTGCGGCTCAGTACTTCATCGATCATCTCGGCCAGCCCGAGGTTGAGCGTGTCCCTGGCTTCCATTTCCACCAGGCGGGCGGCCCGGCTGGGGTTAAACAGCAGTTCGATCGTCATATTAGACGCCGTTTCCGCAGCTGCCAGGGGATCGAAGGCCGGATCCGTATACCCTCTGAAAAGCTCGCGGGATCCGTAGTATCCGGGGGGGCGAGGCGGGATGAGCTCCACTATGTTATCGGGGATGCGAAGAAAATGCGGGGTGATTGTTTCCAGCAGAGCATCCAGGGCTGCATGTTGCACATGGGCCGGAACGGGTTCCGGCCCATGCCGGCCGTCGCCCCTTACATTATAGGTGTAATGCATCCCGCCAACGAGCTTTGCCGCCGCCTCTACCTGATACCGGTGGTATAAGTATACAGGCACAAGTACATCTTCTAAGGTAGCCATGGGCATGCCGGGACGGATGTTAGACTCCGAGAACTGCTCCAGCGCCTTTTTCCGTACATTCAGCACATGGCGCAGCTGCCTCACGGCATTTGTACCGTTATCCCAGAGATGGGCATAAGGGTGAGCTCCGCCTTGCGGACGTGCATCGGCATCTGAAATAAACATCAGGCCGCTTTCTGCTATTTCATCGATAATCTTTTGCAGCTGAGCCTGCTCGCTGACTTCTTCCGGAAAGTCGGAATAACCGTAGATAATGGCTGCTTTGTCCCACTCGCCTATACCGGTACCATAGGCCCGGGACAGATCGAAGGTGCTGTCGGCATTGAATGTAACCATAGGGGCGGGATAGTCCATTACCGAGGCCCGGTCGTTTGCACTGGCCGCGAAGTTGTGGGCCAGGCCAAGCGTATGTCCTACTTCATGAGCAGAGAGCTGGCGTATCCGGGCCAGCGCCAGTTCCAGCATGGGATCGTCTTCTTCCGGGAATCCGCCTTGTTTATAAGGCGACAGCAGCCCTTCGGCGATGAGGTAATCCTGGCGGACTCTGAGCGAACCCAGCAGCACGTGGCCTTTAATGATCTCTCCCGTTCGCGGGTCTACCACAGAGGAACCGTACGACCACCCGCGTGTAGACCGGTGCACCCAGTTGATGACGTTGTAGCGCACATCCAGCGGGTGAGCGCTGTCAGGGAGCATTTCCACCCGGAACGCATCAATATATCCGGCCGCCTCAAACGCCTGATTCCACCAGCGCGCGCCTTCCAGCAGTGCACTCCGTATCGGCTCCGGCGTACCGGGATCCAGATAATAGACAATAGGGGCTACCGGTTCACTCATGGTTGAATCGGGATTCTTCTTCTCCAGGCGGTGCCGGGTAATAAAACGTTTGATAAGGGGCTCGCTTATGGGTGTGCTGTAGTCCCGGAAGGTGATGCCGAAGTAGCCGGCGCGCGGGTCGAACTTCCGGGGCGTATAGCCGCTGTCCGGCAGCTGTACAAATGAGTGATGCTGGCGTACGGTTATAGCCTCCGGCTCGGGGGTTACCGACCGTACCTCCCGGCCCGGATTGGATCCGGTGAAGGTAAGAGTAGCTTCAAACTCCGTGTTACGCGGAAAGTTCATCGTCCCTTCCGGATAAATAGCCGACCTGGATGCATCCAGGGTAAAAGATCCCTGTCCGGATTGCTTCAGCCGCCGGGCGACTCCGTGAGCGTCGCGCAGCAGAAAATCTGTCGCATCCACGAGGACCCGTCCCATTTCTTCCGCTTCTGCCGTAAAGCCCCACAGTACCGATTGTGCAAATGCATCGCGCACCGAAGCCTGTTCTTTTTCGTTCTCGGTCACCGCCCGGTACGAGTAGTTGGGCTGTACCAATAGGATTTTAGGCCCGCGGCGCTCGAAATACACCACCCGATTAGTTCCCAGCTGGTTGCGATCCAGCCCGATGTCGTTAGAACCTATGCCGGCCGCCAGGGCATTCACATAGAGAAACTCAGTATTAAACGCATCGATTTCCAGCCAGATTTTACCGGTATTCTCATCCCAGTAATAGGTAAAATAGCCTTCATGCTTTTCAAAGCCCCGGGTCTTTTGCGTGATGGTGGGCACATTAGCCGGGAAAGCCGAAATAGCGATACATAAGAGAAGAATGATTGTCGATGCCAGACGTTTCATTGAGACCCTATTAATTGTTGTTTTATACCCACGCTTAATTAACCACTTTTGGCTTAAAAATTAAACTTATTGAGTATATTTTAACAATTGCAGCTGCCCGACACCTTAATTTATGGGCATAAAAAAATCCTGTCACGATTTAAAGCCGCGACAGGATTTGAATCTGAAAGTCACTTATCCGTCCGGTTATTCCTCATCTGCATACAGCTTGGCCAGGTTATTGATCATTTCCTCGTCTATACCTGCAGTAACAAATCCTCCGTCGTGGTAGAGATTCTGCATGGTTACCTTGCGGGTTAAGTCGGAAAAGAGCGTCACACAGTAGTCGGCGCAGTCATCCGCTGATGGGTTGCCCATCGGAGCCAGCTTATCTGCAAACGTATACATGCCGTCAAAACCTTTGATACCGCTGCCTGCCGAGGTTTTTGTAGGAGCCTGCGATACCGTATTCACGCGAATGCCTCTTTTAGCCAACCGGCTTCCGTAGTTGCGGGCTATGCTCTCCAGCAGTGCTTTGGCATCGTTCATGTCGCTGTACTTCGAGAAGATTCTCTGAGCGCCTATGTAACTGAGCGCGACTACACTGCCGCCGTCGTTAAGGACGTCTTCCTCTTCAGCGAAGTGCAGTATTTTGTGGAGGGAAATAGCGGAAATGTCCAGGGTCTGTTGGTACCAACGGTAGTTCAGACCCTGATAAGATTTATTTTTGCGAATGTTCGGAGACATTCCGATGGCGTGCAGAATAAAATCAATCTTGCCATATTCATCCTTAATCTTCTGCATTAATTCCTGCACTTCATCTTCTTTGGATACATCGCAGGGAAATATAGACGCCCCGGTCTGCTCGCTCAGGGCATCAAGTGTGCCCAGCCGCAATGCTACCGGTGCGTTAGACAGGGCAAACTCGGCCCCTTCCCGCTTACATGCCAGAGCGATGCGCCAGGCGATGCTGCGTTCATCCAAAGCGCCGAAAATAATTCCTTTCTTTCCTTTTAACAGTCCATATCCTTTTTGATCAGCCATAAATAGTTTTCTTTCTAGGTTTGAGAATTTCAGAGAAAATAACAAATATGGCGGCACAAATCTCAATTCCTTTTACCGATGAGCGTCTGATCCGGATCTGAATGTGATGTACTCAGGATCCTATCCCCGGACGTGCAGCACCGTTGCTCTTTTCTCCGGATGTAACTTGTACCTCCGGTATCACCCTGGCAGAGTTTCGAAATCCTGTCAGGGCGATACCGGATCTGGCGTCTTTATACTAAAGAGAGGCGTGTTGTCAAAAAGGCAAATGGCAGAAGCCAGGACTAAACACCCCGCTCGGGGATATATCCTTCCCCGTCTGATATAACAATCTCTACCCTTCGGTTGTTCTGCCGTCCCGCTTCAGTGTTGTTGCCGGCAACCGGAAACCGCTCTCCATAACCCCGCACCTCAATACGTCCCGGAGCTATCCCTTCTTGTACCATGGCCTGTTTAACAGCCTCAGCCCGCTGCAGAGATAGTTTTTTGTTATAATCAGACGGACCTATATTATCTGTAAAACCCTCAACCATAACCCGGCGCTCTGGGTAATCCCGGAGAAAATCCACCAGCTTTTCAACCGCCCTGATGCCTCCGGGTTTCAGGGTTGCCTCGCCAAAATCAAAGAGTACGTTTCCGAGGGTAAGCACCAAACCTCTTTTGGTTTGCTGGGCTTCCATCTCATCCACAATCCGGGCCAGTTCTTCCACCCGCTTCCGCGCTCGTTCTGCCTCCATCTGTTCTTTTCTGGCTTGCGCCAGGGCCTTTTCAGCGCGCTGTTCTGCCGCTACTGCTTCGGCCCTCCGGGCTTCAATTAATACGCGTTGCCGCTCGGCCTCCACCCGTTCAACTTCATCCTGTGCGGCATTCAACTCCGCCGTTTCCCTTGCTATGGCTACCTTTTGTCTGGCCAGATAGGCATGGTGGGCCACCAGCTCTTGATCTTCGCCATCCTTCCAAAGCTGCTGACTCCTTCTGAGCTCTTCTTCTGCCTCTTTAAAAGCAACGGGAGCTTTAACTACGATTAATGAATCTTTTTCCGCCTCATCATAGTATTCTTTGGCCTCCTTAAGAAGCGGGTTGATCTCAGGTGTGCCTCCGCATCCACTTATAAACAAGCCTGCAGTTACAATGCATGTCATCAACGGTAATAATGTCTTCAATGGCTTAGCCCCTCCTTCTATCCTTACTGGTTACGTTCAATTTCTTCTTTCAACACCCTGATGCCTTCCCGCAGCTCTCTGACCGCACGCCGGGCTTTACCTGAAAGGGCTTTTGCAGCCGCCAGTTCTGCATCCACCCGCGCTTGTTCCGCCATCCGCCTGGCTTCCTCATACTTCTTCTCCCCGATGAGGATGCGGGCTTGTTCAAGTTTTTTATTGGCCTCGCGGAATTCCAAAGGCGCATAATCGCGGGCCCCTATTTGTTCGGCCTGGTTTACAGCGGCTCGGGTTTCTGCCATTGTCTGCACGGGGGGCTGCGTACTGCCGCACGCACTAAAAAGTATCGCCAGCCCGATAGCTATTCCATGTCCCTTCACGTTTTTAAGCCTCGTATCTATGTTCTGCATGATTTCACCTGTTCAGATTCACCAGCATTTTATTCCGAAAAAATTATAGTGTGAGCTTATAATCAGCTGGAGATTATTTGTTCCCGGTAATCTCAGGCATAAAAAATCAGACAGAGTGAAATATATGCTGATTTATTCTGTTGATTAGACAAAAAAATGTCCTTATTTTGCAAAACTTTGTCCCAGCCCGTAAAGCAAGGGCGGGCAACAGAAGAAACCAGCTGGTAACTACAATTACACTATGTTTGAAGATCTTTCGTCAAAACTTGATAAAGCTGTTCAGTCGCTGAAAGGCGAAGCCAGGATCAGTGATGTCAACATTGCTGAGACGGTAAGAGAGATACGGCGCGCGCTGCTGGATGCGGATGTGAACTACAACGTTGCAAGGGAGTTTACGAACCGCGTCAAAGACCGGGCAATGGGAGAAGATGTGCTTACTGCCGTCAATCCGGGCCAGCAGTTCACCAAGATTGTGTATGATGAACTGGTTACCGTATTTGGGCAGGAGCGTGTTGATATCAGCGTTGCACACACGCCCCCTACCGTAATACTCATTGCCGGATTGCAAGGCTCGGGAAAAACGACCTTTGCCGCCAAACTTGCACGATATCTGAAGCGGGAAAATAACCGCAATCCCATTCTGGCGGCCGCCGACGTATACCGTCCCGCGGCCGTTGACCAGTTGAAGACACTGGCCGGACAGCTGGATGTACCGGTCTACTCCATAGCACAAAAAGATGCCGTCCGTGTTGCAAAAGAAGCGGTATCGATGGCCAAAAGCCTGGCGTTGGATACTGTAATTATCGATACGGCCGGGCGTATGCACGTGGATGAGCAGATGATGGCCGAAGTGGCTGAAATCAAAAAAGCCGTGAATCCTCACGAAACGTTGTTCGTTGTTGACGCCATGACCGGACAGGATGCGGTAAACACAGCCAAAGAATTTAACGAACGCATCAACTATGATGGCGTAGTTCTTACCAAACTTGACGGTGATACCCGCGGCGGGGCAGCCCTGTCTATTAAGACGGTTGTTCAAAAACCGATTAAGTTTGTAGGTACCGGCGAGAAACTGGATGCGCTTTCTCCCTTCTATCCGGATCGGATGGCGCAGCGGATTCTCGGAATGGGTGATGTGGTATCGCTGGTAGAAAAAGCCCAAAAGGAGTTTGACCAGAAAGAAGCGGAAAGACTCCAGAGAAAAATCAAGTCTGAGAAGTTTGACCTCGAAGACTTCTATCAGCAGCTTCAGCAAATAAAGAACATGGGCAATATCTCAGACCTGGTGAATATGATTCCGGGAGCGGGTAAAGCGTTGCAGGGTAAAGAGCTCGATGAGGACGCTTTTAAACCTGTAGAAGCTATTATCTGTTCTATGACAAAGGAGGAGCGGCGTAATCCCAATATACTGAACGGGAGCCGGCGCCGCCGCATCGCTCAGGGAGCCGGTGCCAAAGTCAGAGATGTGAATGACCTTATTAAGCAGTTTGAACAGATGAAAAAGATGATGAAATCCATCTCAGGCATGGGAAAAATGGGCCGGATGATGAAAGGAATGGGAATGAAGAACTTACCTTTTGGCCAGTAACACAGTTTCGATTATAACAAAACGGGCTGCTAATTCAACCTGGGTTTTTAGCCGATCCGGGTTCAAGAATAAGATAGCTCAAGCTCAAAATATTTGCGCAAGGTTCCGACAAAAATCCTCTATTGAAATCAACGCAAAACCAAAATAAGTAAACAGGAGAATTACCATTGATTAGAATTCGATTACAACGTAGAGGTCGAAGAAAGCGGCCTATTCACCACATTGTGGTTGCAGACAGCCGCGCCCCGCGAGACGGAAAAATTATCGAAAATATTGGCCGTTTCGATAACATAACTTCGAAGAAACAGGTTTATCTTAACGAAGAACGGGCCATTTACTGGATTCAAAAAGGTGCTCAGCCCAGCGATACCGTTCGTTCTATTTTAAGAGATCAGGGAGTTCTGTACAAGATTCACCTTATGAATTGGGGTAAATCGGAAGAAGAAATCGAGCAGGCTTTGGCCGAGTGGCGTGAAGCCCGAGAGGCTAAGAAAGGCCAGGAACCTAACAGGAAAGAACAGCAGCGGGCCCTGCTGGAAGCCGAAGAAAAAGAATACCAAAAACAGCTTCAGAAAAAGGCTGAAGAAGCTGCGCGGCAGAAAGCTAAAGAGGAAGCACTCGCAACAGCAGCCGAGGAAGAAGCTCCTGCGGAAGAAGGTGAAGTAGCTGAAGCAACCGATACAGCTGAAGCCAGCGAGCCTGAAGTACAAAAAGAGGCCGAAATAAAACCCACAGATGAAGGCCCCGCAGAAGCCGAAGCTTCTGAGGAAGAGAAGGCAGAAACCACAGAAACAGAAGCTGGCACCGCCAGTGAGCCGGAGGTACAGAAAGAAGCTGAAAAAGAAGCTTCCGAAGCGGACACGAAGTCTGTGGACGATACTGAAGAGGAAGAAAATCATGAAGAAACTTCTTCCCAGGAAACAAAAACTGAAAAGCCCGAACAAGGCGCAAAGGTATCTACTGATATGACGGCCAAGGAGGCTATTGAACATATCAATAATACGGATATTGAAGATCTTAAAGGCTTTATTTCTACCGATGAAGACCGGGTAACCGTTCAACGAGCCTGGGAAAGCAAACAGGAAGAATAGAAAGCTTTACAAAGCTGCTATAAAGGATGGCAAAGCCGGGCACAGATGCTGAGACCAATAGAAAGCGAATACTTACAGATTGGTTACATCACCCGGCCGCACGGGGTAAACGGAGTAGTGTTGATATACTCAGATATATCTACCCCTCAACTTTTTGATAACATGGATCTGGTTTATCTGCAAGATACCAGAGGGGACCTTGTTCCCGCGCGGATTGAGTCAGTCCGGGTTCAGGAAAAGGATCAGCGACTTTTGTTCTTTGTAAAATTTGAGCACGTAACAGATCGCAATCAGGCGGAGCAGTTAAAAAACCGAGTGGTTTATGCTGAACGCAACAAAGCCGCCCATCTGGTTGAGGATGAGGATACAACAGATGATTACACATCCTTCAGAATTATTGATGAGAATGGGCAGCCTGCCGGAGAAGTGACCGGGATGATTGACAGCCCGGCACACCCTGTTCTTGAAGTAGTAACAAGAAATGGGAATCAACTTCTCATACCGCTGGTGGACGAATACATCCGTTCAATCGATGAAGATGCCCATATCATCAGATGCCAGAATCTGAGCCAGTTAACAGACGAACTGTAAATGATGATGAGGATTGATATCATATCAGCGGTACCGCAGTTGTTGGAAAGCCCGATTAGCCATAGTATTGTCGGCAAAGCGCGGACTAACGGACTCGTTGATATTCATATCCACGATTTAAGGGATTACTCGGAAGACAAGCACAAAAAGGTAGATGATTATCCTTACGGGGGTGGAGCCGGCATGGTGTTAACGCCACAGCCTGTTTTCTCCTGTATAAATCATCTCAAAGAACAGCGGGATTATGATGAGATCATCTTCACCGCTCCTGACGGGAAACCTTTTAATCAGAAAGCAGCTAACGAACTGTCCCTTAAAAGGAACATCATGTTCCTTTGCGGCCACTACAAAGGCGTGGATCAACGGGTGCGCGATGCGTTGATTACCAAAGAGTTTAGCATTGGTGATTACGTACTTTCCGGAGGAGAATTGCCCGCTCTGGTTATGACGGATGCCATCGTCCGCCTGCTGCCTGGCGTACTGGGCGATTCCGAAAGTGCGTTAAGCGACTCTTTTCAGGATCACCTGCTGGAAGGACCGCTGTATACGCGCCCGGCCAGCTTCAACGGCATGCAAGTGCCAGACGTACTGCGATCGGGAGATCATCAAAAAGTTGAAGAATGGCGGTTCCGGCAATCGCTTGAACGTACCAAAACCTTACGGCCGGATATTTATAAAAAATTCAGAAAAAACATTAGTAAAGACATAAGCAATGGATAAGTTAAAATTAGCCGAACAATCCCTGGTTCACGATGACATTCCCGCCTTTCAGGCCGGAGATACGGTAAATATACACTACCGCGTCCGTGAAGGGGACAAAGAACGTATTCAACAGTTTGAAGGAGTTGTTATTTCCCGAAAGGGCTCCGGAGCAAATAAAACATTCATCGTCCGCAAAATATCTGCCGGTAACATTGGTGTTGAACGTGTGTTCCCACTCTACTCACCCTTTATTGCAAAGATTGAAGTAAAAAAATACGGTAAGGTACGCCGCTCCAAACTCTACTACCTGCGCGACCTCAGAGGAAAAGCTGCCCGTATTCAGGAAAGGGAACAAAATGTCAACAACCAGAATACCAACAATAAGAAAGCTCCTGTTAAATCCAAGGTGGCTGCTGAAGAAGAGACGCCCGCGCAACAGGAACAAAGCTCAGAAGAAGAGTAGTCTCTTAGCCATTCTCTGTTACTGCCTGCCACGCCCACATCCGATGCCTCAAGTGACATCGGATGCATGGGAGGTAACTGCTCAGTCAGATTAAAAATGGCAGGCAACCGATATGATAGGCTTAATTATCTCTTTATGGATTCGTACACCGTCATCGGTGGTATGTTAAGAAGCTCGAATTCTGTATGGACATTCCCAAACACTTCCAGGAGAGGCTTTTTCAAATGCCCCGAAGTTTGATAAGCTAAAAACTTTCCACCTTCCCTTAATACTTCTCTGCTCTGATGCAGAATATTCATCTTAGAAGATGTATTGAAGAACGAAAAGGGGATACCAGAAATAATGTAGTCTACTTTGCCCGCTAATCCCTCCCCTATGGTCTGCTCTACCCATTCAACGCTTTTATTATGGAGTTCGATTCTGGGATCATCTATCTCTTTTAGCTTATCAAACAGTATTTCATTGGTTTCGAACAGGATAAGCCTGGAGTCAAGTGTCATCCTCTTCAACAGATACTCAGAAAAAACTCCGGCTCCGGCTCCGAATTCAACAACGGTTATCTTTTCTGAAAAATCAATAAAGCTGCAAACTCTTCGGATGCAAAATCTGGAAGTAGGGGTGACCGAAGCAACATCTTTGTCTTTTATAAAGCTTTTTAAATAGGTAAACGTACTCATTTTTTGTTATTGGTTATCAGTTAATGGTTATTGATTACCAAGATGTGTGGATAATTAGGCTGAGTAGGCGTATTTGAGGACGATTTCATACAGGTCAATCCCCATGGCTGTCGAGACAAAGGCCCGCCACGTGTTTATGGTTCACATGTCCTGATCAACCAATAACTATTGACTGGCAACTAACATTACAACTCTTTCTTGAGTTGCTCAATCTGGTCGCGGATGCGAGCTGCTTCCTCGAACTCCATATTTTTGGCTGCTGTATACATCGATTCCTGCAAATATTCCAGAAACTCTTCTTTGTTCTCAAATACAACTTCCTTCATGGCCGGATTGGCTTTGTATCTGATCCCCTCTTCGGCCACTTTCACAACTTCCAGAGCATCCGGTCTCATTTCCATTTCTTCATCCAGGTCAAAGCTTTGCGAGGATATTAATGCGGGATCAACCAGCGGTTTCAGCTCCTTTTCTACTGTCTTTGGAGTAATACCGTGTTTCTTGTTGTATTCTGCCTGAATAATCCGACGCCTTTCGGTTTCTTCGATTACGGCTTTCATACTGTCGGTAATCTTATCGGCATACATAATGGCTTTGCCTTCCACATTTCGCGCCGCACGGCCGACGATCTGGAACAGCGAAGTCTCCGATCGGAGAAAACCTTCCTTGTCGGCATCCAGGATGGCAACCAGGCTCAGTTCGGGAATATCGATCCCCTCTCTTAACAGGTTGATGCCTACCAATACATTGAAATCGCCGCGACGGAACTTATACAAAACCTCGACCCGTTCCAGCGCATTTAATTCGCTGTGCATATAGGCCGCTGAAATACCTATGTTTTTGAGATACTCACTAAGCTCTTCACTCAGTCTTTTCGTCAGGGTGATGCACAGAACCCGATGTCCCCGGCTCACCCGGTCCTGGATTTCATCAATTAAATCATCGATCTGGTTATCCACCGGACGTATTTCAATTTCGGGTTCCATCAGTCCTGTGGGACGCACGATCTGTTCAACCACCACACCACCGCTCTTTTCCAATTCATAGTCGCCGGGTGTAGCGCTCACAAAGATGGCCTGATTTATCATCGACTCCCACTCTTCGAAAGTAAGTGGGCGGTTATCCATAGCTGAGGGGAGGCGAAAGCCATGTTCTACTAATTCGATTTTTCTGGATCTGTCTCCACCGTACATAGCAGAAATTTGCGGAACCGTTTGATGGCTCTCGTCAATTACCAGCAGAAAATCGTCAGGAAAGTAATCAAACAGGCAGTACGGCCGTTCACCCGGCTTTCGCTGGCTCAAATACCGGGAATAGTTTTCAATGCCCGAGCAATACCCAATCTCCTGCATCATTTCCAGATCAAAGAGTGTCCGCTGTTCCAGCCGTTTGGCTTCCAGGAGTTTTTGTTCCTGTTTCAACACCTCAACCCGCCAGTAGAGCTCATCGCGAATCTGTTCAATAGCCTGCTCCAGCCGCGCCTGGGTGGTCACATAATGTGACGCCGGATATATGAAAAACTCATCAACCGCTTCTATGACATTACCGGACTCTACGTCAAAGATTTCCATCTTCTCGATTTCGTCTCCCCAGAATGCTATGCGCAGGCCATCTTCGGCATAGGCTGGATAAAGATCCACCACGTCGCCCCGTACCCGAAAGGTACCACGCAAAAACTCATTGTCATTTCGCGTGTAGTGCAGATCCACCAGATCATAAAGCAGTGTGTTCCTCGGAATTTCATTTCCTGTTTTAAGCTTGATGATCAGCTTTTCATACTCCGATGGCGAGCCAATACCGTAAATACAACTTACCGAAGAGACAATGATCACATCGCGCCGCCCGGAGAGCAGTGAGCTGGTGGCCCTTAGCCGCAAGCGCTGTATTTCATCGTTAATGGATAAGTCTTTTTCTATGTATTTATCTTGTGACGATATGTACGCCTCCGGCTGGTAGTAATCGTAGTAGGAAATAAAGAATTCCACCCTGTTCTCGGGGAAAAAATCGCTTAGCTCCCGGTACAGCTGGGCAGCCAGCGTCTTGTTGTGGCTCATAACCAACGTGGGGCGGCCTTCCTGATTGATCACATCGGCGATGGTGCGAGTCTTTCCAGACCCCGTGATTCCAAGCAGCGTTTGATATTTATCCTTATTTCTGAGCCCTTCAACCAACTCTTTAATAGCCCTTGGCTGGTCACCTGCGGGTGGCCAGGGAGATTGCAACTTAAATTCTGACATTATTTGGTAAGGATTAAATTTTTATACAAAAGGTTTTTTTAAAGTCTGCTAGATACAAATATCAAGAGTTGCCGACAGCTTTCAACAACTCCTCTTTAGTTATTCACATGTGATACGGATTCCCATTATAATGCCGGTATAATTGTAAAGTGGATCGGTGACGGATGACCGGTGGCCGGAGCAGTCTGTATGGCCTTTAATCGACTATCCATGGCCCTTCCGATTCCGACACAGTGAAATGGAATGCGTATTCTATATACCATATATCATAAAACGTAAATCCAGTCTAATCATTTGATAAAAATGCCATATTTTTAGCGCAATTGATAGTAAAACTTTAGTTTTATGCTCTGTAAACAGTAATGTATCTTCAACTGTTTTATTGTCACTAAAACACGGAAATAACGAACATATTCTGTGGTTTTGGATTTTGGCGGAAAAAAGAAAAACTGCATTTAATGACACCTAAAGAAAAAAAACTGGGCCCGCAACGGCAACGGATCGATCAAATTGACAAACAGATTCTGGACTTGCTCTCCGAGCGAAATCAGATTGTCGGCGAAGTCATCGAAAAGAAGATCCGGAACCAGCTTCCTATCTTTGTACCGAAGCGGGAGGATGAAAAAACGGTTTCGTTCAGGCAGCAGGCTCAGGAGCGGGGATTAGATCCCGATTGGGCGGAAGATTTCCTCCGCATGATTATGTCTGCTTCACGAGCCAGCCAATCGAATAATCAATTCCCCAGAGCAACCGAGAATCCCAAACATATACTTATAGTAGGAGCCAAAGGCGGTATCGGCAGCCTTTATAGCCGAATTGCCCGGCAAACCGGACACATCATCTATGAAATCGACAAGCACAACTGGTACGAGCTGGAAGAGATAGCGCCGAAACTGGATATGGCTATCATATCGGTCCCCATTAATGTAACTCTGGATGTGATATGGAGGCTGGCTCCCAAGCTGAAGGAAGATACTATCTTGGCTGATTTTACCAGTAATAAAGCCGAACCCATAGAGGCTATGAAGCAGGCCCATCCGGGGCCTGTTCTGGGACTTCATCCCATGCACGGACCGGATGTACCTAACTTGTCCAAACAGTTGATGGTTATATGTCCGGTACGCGGCGCCGACCAGGCCGCCTGGTTTATCGAACAGAGCAAGCTTTGGGGAATGCGAACCATAGAAGCAGATCCGGCCAAACACGACCACGTAATGCACATGGTTCAGGGACTGCGTCATTTTGTTGCCCTGCTGCACGGCTCATTCATGGAAACCTATGATCTGAATCCTAAGGATATTCTGGACTACTCCAGCCCAATATACCGCGCCGAGCTTATGATGACCGGGCGTATTTTTGCCCAAAGCGCGGAGCTCTACGCCGATATTGTTTTTGCCAACAAAGAACGGCGGGAACTGCTGACCCGTTTTTTCGAACACCATAAACGGCTGGCCGAGCTTGTGGAAAATGACGATAAAAAAGGGTTCATCAAGGAGTTTGAATCCGTAACAGACTTCTTCGGGAGCTTTGCCACTCAGGCTCTTGAAGAGAGCGGCTACCTAATTAACAGACTGGCCGATCGCTTTACATAGGCCGGGAAACCGATAAAGCCTAGTCAGGCAAATTTTCAGAGTCCCTACACTACGCTTGTACATGGGGTCTGTCTGTAAGGGTGGCTTCGTAGGTTATATGAGGATGGTTGTATGGCCTATGTCTTGTCTGACCAGCCAGGCTGCGGCCACCTGAGCAATTTTTGAACAGTTACCACCACCAAAGTGTGGCATTTTTATACAGACAAATAATTCCCCGTCTTTCGTATCCCGGTTCCTTGCACAACACACCTTCATTTGTACTCTTCTCCTGATCAGCGTGTGTCTGTGATAAAGGGTTGACAAAGATGAACGCGGATACGGCGAACAGGGCCGATATTTGCCAATCATGTTATCCTACGCAACATATCTGTGTTTATCAGACTCATCCGAAACATCCACGTTCTTCAGAAGCTACAGGATGATTTAGTTCACATGGTATTAATTACTTCCTTTTTGCTTCGACGCTACATGTTGGCATGTTTGTTGCCAGATTAGAGTGTAGACATTAATAAGATATTGGCTTTAAGAAATGTGGGTCCCGGGAAAGAATTGGTTAACGGGCAGTACAAATTCCATTCGTTCAAATCCACGACAGCAGTGGCAAGAAAGTACGAACCATTTTTAATCCGAACCCACCTCAAGTAAGCAAAGACCAGCTTCAGAAAGTTCCGGAGTGGTGATAAATCGGTGTTATCTGTTGGGCAGATTACCTTCCGCTACCTGAAAGGTTGAATATTCTATTCACAACCTCTTCAGTGACTCCATTAAAACCAGAACTCTACCAACATCAGAGCATGCTTATTCCCTGATTTGGCAAACATACAAGCAATGTTCATCGAACAAAAAAGCAAGATTAACAAAGCCGGCCGGCTAAGTATCCGGGTTAAACAGTTGTTGAAAGCTATCCTGTTGGGATTCTTCTTCCTCCTGCCTCTTACAGCCTTTACTCAGGATGCAGCATCCGAATCAGCCGTTTACATCGTCAGGCCGGGGGATACGCTCACCAGGATAGCCGTTAGCTACGGCAATCCGGATTTTTGGGAAAGTATCTTTGAAGCCAATCGCGACGTCATCAAGCACCGTGACGTCATTTATACCGGACAGGAGCTAATTATTCCACCTTCTGTCGCTGAATCAAAAGAGGTGTTCACCGATGTGGACGAAGAGCAATCCCAACAAGCTCATGCTCCGCAGGCCCAAGAAGCAGAAAAAGATGAAAACAAGGAGACCCTCGAACAATTCAGACAGGCGTTCAATCGGTTGGTCACTCAGGAGGCGGCTAAGCAGAAGGAGCCTCAGGAAACAAACCGGAATACCGGTGACGATTACGATCTGGATATTGGCGGATTAATCATCAACGAAACCAGAAGCAAGATGGGGAGCGACTTTTACACGGTCTTCTACAAGCACTGGAACGCTCCTGAACAGGCCGGAAACTTTATACTGACCATCAGCGAGCAGCCAATGCCTTCGATGGGAACACTCGTGACTGTAAAGATTGACAACCAACCGGTCTTTAAAACACGGTTACAGCCCCGGTACGCCGTAACGGAAAAACTGGCTAAACAGGCTGTTGCCGTTACGTATTACAGCCTTAACGAACAACTTTCAATCTCATCTCAAATTACTACTTACTAACATGAAACGTTCAACAATGTACTTATGGCCTATCTGCTTTATACTGCTTTGCTTTTTTCTGGCGCCGGTACCCGGAGCTGCCCAGAATTTTGTGTATCAACCCATAAATCCGGCCTTTGGTGGAAGTCCTTTGAATTACTCATGGCTTTTAAGCTCGGCCAGTACTCAAAACAAATACCGCGAAACCCATGATTTCGGATTGAATGACGACCCCGTAGCCAATTTCCACGAAAATCTTCAACGCCAGGTACTGTCGGAACTCACTCAAAATATTATCAGAGATAAACTTGGGGATGATTTCTCTTTCAGCAAAGAAAGCACCCTCAACTTCGGTGAATTTTCAATAGACGTCATACCAAACGGCAATGGAGTTTCAATCCGGATCTTTAACGCCGTAACAGGGCAGGAAACCAGTATAACCATACCAGAAATAAATGTATAACCTAATTTACATATTGTTAACGGTCTGTCTGATTGTGAGCTCTGGCTGCACGGCTGCTATGAGGCCTTTCCACACGCAACAGGTAGTGCCCGGACTTCAAAGCAAAGCCAATGAATCCTTACAGGCCCTGCCTGCACCGAAGGAAAAGATTATTGCCGCTGTATACCGTTTCAGTGACCAAACCGGCCAATATAAACCATCTGATCAGATAGCCAGCTGGTCTACGGCCGTAACCCAGGGCGCCACCGCCATTTTAATTAAAGCGATGGAGGAATCGGGATGGTTTGTCCCTATAGAGCGTGAAGGACTTGCCAATCTGTTAAATGAACGCAAGATTATCAATTCCACCCGCTCTCAAAACGGCGACAATACCATGCTGGCCCCGCTGCTGTTCGCCGGCATTATACTGGAGGGCGGAATCATCGGCTACGATACCAATATCATAACAGGCGGGGCAGGCGTCAGGTACTTTGGAACAGGGGTCTCCGGGCAATTCCGGAAGGATCAGGTCACCATCTATCTACGGGCCGTTTCCACCCAAACCGGACGCATTCTGAATACGGTGCACACCACCAAGTCTATTATTTCACAAAAACTGGATGGGGGTGTATTCCGTTTTGTGGATACCAGCCGTCTGCTCGAAGCCGAAGCCGGTTACACCTTCAATGAACCGCCTGTAATGGCCGTTACCGAAGCAATCGACGAGGCTCTGAGGAAACTGATCATAGAAGGGGTTGAAGACGGGTTATGGAGTCCTGACAGCGAAGCCGCTTTTGCTTCCTACAAAAAAGCTTATACAGCTCATAAAATGAATGACCAGCACAGAGAGAGAGATTATTTCGGGCTGAACCGGGATAGCGGCCTCAGAAAAGGAGTGCTCACTTCAGCCAATGTAGTATATGGCAGCCATATTGGAAGTTATGGTACCGCCAGAGAGTACCCGGGGCTGTCTGGCCATCTCGAACTGTTTTTTGCCCCGGCATTCTCTTTAAAGTTTAACGTGATGCGCTCCGAGATAGGTGCCAGACGTGTTTTTTCGGAACCCTTTAGCAGCGGCGATGTGCTGCTGAACTTCTATGTCACTCCGTATTTTAAACTCTCGCCGTATATAGGGCTTGGAGTCGGTGTTATAGCCTATGACAAGCGCCACGAATTTGTTGATGAACAGTTTTTCCCCACGGCCACAGCCGAGGCGGGGCTGGATTATCGCTTTAACCGATGGTTCGGCTTCAGGATAGGGGTTGACTACCGGTACCTTGTGCAGGATGGAATTGACGGGGTACGTCTGGGATCGATTCACGACCAGCAGTGGAACATCGTAACCGGGCTGACGATCACGCCCAGATTTTAGCAGACAAAATTGCAGTAAAGAATAGGGAGTAAAAACGAGAGGCAACGCCGGGGACCTTATCGCGGAACCAAGTCCGTGATAAGGGGTGAGACCCAGCGCTGCCCCGTAAAATCAATGGTCCCGATAATATATATAATCGGACTATATTTTGCAGGTTCGTTCTTTGCTCCTGAAATGCACACGTGCCAGTGCGCTCTGTGCATAATAACACACGTGAGGATAACCCTCACCTTCTAAATAACATACAAAACAAAAGGAGCAAACCATGAAAAGGTTAAGCACATTACTTTTTATATTCGTATTTGCCGGTACAATGGCATTTGCACAGGATAATACTTCGGAGATTAATCAGTCCGGAGATGATCATTCAACTTCTGTTACGCAGTGGGGCAATGGTTCAGAATCCAATATCCATCAACATGGAGACTATAATGAAGCAGATATAGAGCAAACTTCATTTTGGAGCCTCAACAGCCAATCCTCTACCGTCAGACAGTATGGCGACTATAACGAAGCCGTCGTCAGGCAGTCTCAGGGTGGGAGCATATTCTCAAACTCTGCCCGGGTAAAGCAGGTTGGTAAAAGCAACTTCTCATACCAGTATGGTGATGCTTCTTTATTTGAGTCAGGCCAAAGGCTTCGGGGCAAACAAGAAGGTTACGACAACTCCTTACTTCAAATAGCCAATGAAGGAACCTTTGTTGAGCTCAACGCCAACCAGGAAGGTCATGGAAACCGATCTTTCCAATACACCGATGGTTATCGTATTGAGGGCGATGTTGAACAAGAGGGTTGGAAGAACAGCGCTACTCAACTGCTGGATGGAAAAAATGTTGAAGCCGATATTGAGCAAGACGGCTACCGCAACAACGCTTTCCAGTACACCGAGGGGCGTTACATTGATGCCAGAATCGAACAGAAAGGCTGGAATAACGATGCCACACAAAAGCTCGACGGCAGAGGCGTTGATGCCGATATTGAGCAAGAAGGCTATCGAAACGAAGCCTTCCAGTACACCGAAGGGCGTTACATTGATGCCAGAATCGAACAGAAAGGCTGGAATAACGATGCCACACAAAAGCTCGACGGCAGAGGCGTTGATGCCGATATTGAGCAAGAAGGCTATCGAAACGATGCTTTCCAGTACCTGAATGGCAGATCTCTTGACGCAAAGATCGGACAAGAAGGTGCTAAAAACGAAGCTGCTCAGTTTATACTGGGTAAAAATGTCGATGCTGGAATTGACCAGGAAGGATACGGCAACCGCGCCCTCCAGGGATACATAGGCACCGGCTGTAACTGCGATCCTATCTATGCCCAAATCAACCAGGACGGCATATTTAACACAGCTATCCAGTTGGGTTGGGGAGAAGATTTGACTGCTATAGTAACCCAAAAAGGCTTTGCTAACGAGTCTTTTCAGCTTCAGTTAGGACAAAATCACAACAGCGTAGTTGACCAATACGGATCCGGCCACCACTCTGTTGTAGCACAAATCGGCCTTTAAGCCTGTAATATATTTGAAAGCATCCCCTGAACGGGATGCTTTCTTTTCACACGAACCAACACCAATAAACCAGGAGCGCGTTATGATGAGATGCATACTATTTTTAATCCTAATCAGTGGCTTACATACACCCGTCGTATCGGGACAGCATTCCCATCGCGAAGTCTATCCCAGACAGGTATTGATCAAACATAATGATGCCGTACAGCGCTTCAGCAGCACCTATGCTTCAACTGCTTTAAATGGTTCATCTTCAGCTGGCCTGCAACCGCTGGAAAGCACATCCGGCCACTGGGCTCTCGTTAATGTCACAGGCATAGAAAATACCACCGTACTGACACAAACAGGCTACCGGATTACCGGCATTATTGACATCTATGGACAACTCAATAATACTCATATGCATCAGAAAGGTGCAGATTTACAGTCCATTTTAAATATACGGGGAAATGCCAATCAGTTTAATATGACTCAGCTGGGCACAAACCTTCAAAGCCACTTCCAGATTTTCGGCTCCGATCTAAACGTAGATGCAGTACAAACAAATGAGGGAATGAAGCTTATACAGTCCGGAAGCAGATCCATACCTTTTTCTATTCAGCAAGCGGGTCCGCCCTCGCCTGTTATCATCCGTACCAACTAACCTTACTGATATACCCAATCTTAACATCCAACTACGATGTCTTATGAGACCGACCGTATATAATATTCTGTTCTGCCTGTTTCTTTTATCCGGCTGCTCCAAAGAAGTACTTGAACCCGAGACCTTCGGAAGCATCAGGGGAACCGTTGTAGATGCTCAAACCAATGATGGTGTCAGCAACGTAAGCATTGAAACAACCCCGGCTACCGAGGCTATCGTTACCGATGACGATGGAAGCTTTGAACTAGCTAATATTTCCACGGGGACGTACCTGGTGAAGGCTTCCAAGGCAACCTACAACTCCAGATCTGTTAACATATTGGTACGGGAAAATGAGACTTCATCTGCAAGAATAGTTATAGATGGAGGAGAAAACTCCTCAGAGCTCATTCAGGCCGAGGTTACTTCCTGGTATCAGTCGGGAAGTGCAGACAGCTCCTATGTGGATGTGGAATTCAGGGTACAAAACATCAGCAACTCAACTACATTTAAAAAGTTTGAAGTTTATTTCGATATCTATAACAATCAGGAAACCTTTTATTATGAGGTTGCAGATACTTCATTAAACGCCGGCGAGATGAATATAGGCCAGTTTAGTAAATATGTGCGTAATTCGGTGGTTGATTCTGTCGTTGTTTCGGGGACGTGGACCAGCGAGTAGCTTCAGCAGGCTTAAGACCTGGCAGGAACAACATACAGGGCTGGCCACAGATTGGCATAGATCGAACGGATGGGATTTTACGTATGACAGTAATGAGTAGTGAGTAGAAAGTAGAAAGTAGAAAGTAGAAAGTAGAAAGTAGAAAGTAGAAAGTAGA
>CALJMB010000092.1 GCA_937982515.1 uncultured Balneolaceae bacterium | reverse complement strand
TCTATTCTTTTGCTTGACCTGAGCGGTAGTATATTAAACAGCGGCGACCTGCCCCGGCTGAAGGAAGCCGCCACCACGTTTATCGGCCGCACCATGCCGGGGGAAGATGACAGCCTGCACGGCACCAGGGAAATGGCGGTGTACTGGTTTGACGGAGAGGCGGATATCCACTCTCTGGTCTTTTTTACATCCGACCGCGACAGCCTGATATCCGGCATAGAATCCATCGATGAAAATATTAGCAGTGATGTTTCTACAAACCTGAACGGAGCGTTAATCCAGGGATTATCTGTCATGAATTCCCGGCTGGAGGAGATTCGGGGCGATTCGGATATAGCCACAGCCGGTTCTATGGTTTTGTTTACCGACGGAACCGACCAGGCGGGGAGAGTCAGCACCGCTGCTGTTCTCGATTCTGTTAACAATGCCAATAAAGAGCATTCGGTGTTTACCATCGGTTTGGGAGGGGAGATCGATGAAGGAGTGCTCAGACAATTTGGAAAGGACGGGTTCGAGCTGGCCCGGGATTCCCTGGAGCTGAATGATACCTTCCTTGAAGTGGCCAAAAGGCTGGAAAGCGAATCTAACTCGTTTTATGTACTCGAGTACTGCTCGCCGAAGCGCTCAGGTGAGCATACCCTTCAGTTACGCGCCATCTACGACAACCGGTTCGGAAGCTTTGAAACGAAATTTTCGGCTGAAGGTTTTACGGGTGGATGTTCGGTGGATTAAGGGCCTTGGAAGTGTTCACAACCAGCCCGTTCTTCTTTGCTAATCCGGTCACACCGGGTGATCGGATCAGTCTAATGGCACAGCTAATCTGCCTTTCTGTATCATAATGAATGCGCGCGCTCTGCTATAAAACAGGTTTGTATACAAACAATTACGCGCAAATACCTGTTTCTTCATGGGCATACGCTTGTTATTAAGCGCTCAATTATGTATATTATTTTATGGGATAAAGGTGATCCTTTACATTGAGTTAGAGCATTGGGTTCTTAACTATCATCATTAAACACACAAGCTCATTAATAAATGGAACAGGAAAGAATACCGGGAGAACTGGCCGCCTCTGTGTTGCCGGGGCTAAGGTCTTATTACAGGGATATAACAGAAAAGCTGAATACGGTAGGGCACGAACGGGCACTGCAGGTTTTTTTGATCATTGTGCTGGCTCACTGGGCGGAACATCTTGTACAGGCTTATCAGATCTATGTAATGGGCTGGCCGATACCGGAATCGCGAGGTGTTCTGGGTTATTGGTTTCCCTGGATGGTATCCTCTGAAATCCTGCACTACGGCTATGCACTTGTAATGCTGATCGGTTTATGGCTACTCCGCACTGGTTTTTCGGGCAGCTCTTATACATGGTGGATGATTTCGCTCTGGATTCAATTCTGGCATCACATAGAACACGCCTTGCTGCAGGGCCAGGCTATAATAGGGGAGAATCTGGCAAACTCGCCGGTGCCTATGAGCCTGGCGCAGTTTGTCATTCCGCGGGTTGAACTGCACCTCATTTACAACACGCTGGTATTTATTCCTATGATCATTGGCATGTACAAACACATGTTCCCGCCCGCAGGCGAAGAGGCTCATACCCGGTGTACCTGTGCCGTGCGTCTGAAGCCTTCAGTTACCTGATGCATTCTGTTTACAACACCGGCTGCCTGTTTATAGCCATTAACAGCTGTGCCGTTATGTTAAGGTGAAGAATATGAAAACCTGCTTTCTGGTATTGTGCCTGGCCATGGCGGCATGCCGGCCTTCGGAAGTCGCTCATTCTGACGTTAGGGTTGAATGGGAAATCGCCCCAGACCCTCCTGCGGCAGGAATGGCTACGCTCACCATCACGCTGACAGACAGCACCGAACAGCGGCTGACGGGCGCTGAAATAGAGGTGCAGGGGAACATGACTCATCCGGGCATGCAGCCCGTTATTACAACCGCCAGAGAAGTAGCGCCGGGCCTATATAAGGCGGCGTTTGATTTTACCATGGGGGGCGACTGGTTCATATTGCTCAGATCAACGCTTACCGACAAACGGGTGGTGGAGAGTACCATTGATATCCCGGGAGTGCGCTCTGAATAACAATAATAATATAGGATGGACGGCAGGATGTAATGGATGTTAACGCCTCTACAGCAAATAGGTCCACAAACGGTACATTTGATTTACTGAAGCTTCCTGTAATCGGAAATTACCTGCGCTGGCGCTATTCCCGTATGGGTATGCAGCTGGTGATGCTTGTCGTTGCCCTGATTATGATATTGCACGGGTTGTTTGGCCCGCAGCTGGCGCCCAGGAACCTGTCAACACTGCTGACGTGGGTTCACTACCGCGGCATACTGGTGCTGGTATTGTTGGCAGCGGGTAACTTTTTCTGCATGGCCTGTCCGTTTATGCTGCCCCGGGAGCTGGCACGCCGTTTCTCCCGGCCGGTACAAAACTGGCCGCGTCCGCTGCGCAATAAATGGCTCTCTATAGCTCTGTTTGTGCTCGTTTTGTTCGCCTATGAGTATTTTGACCTGTGGGGCTCCCCTTGGGGGACGGCGTGGCTCATTATCGCCTACTTCGCAGCGGCTCTTCTTGTCGATGCTTTCTTTAAACAAGCTTCGTTCTGCAAGTATGTGTGTCCGATCGGGCAGTTTAATTTTATCTCTTCCACAGTCTCCCCTCTGGAAGTGAAGGTTGCAGACGGCGACATCTGTCTGAACTGCACCACCAAAGACTGTATCAAAGGAACCCGCGATCCGGAAGATCAGGATAAAGTCACTCAGCGGGGTTGTGAACTGGCTCTGTTCCAGCCGGGAAAAGTCGGCAACATGGATTGCACTTTTTGTATGGATTGTGTCCATGCATGTCCGCATGATAATATTGCCGTTACAACCCGTCTGCCGGGCAGTGAGCTCTGGGCCGATACCCGCCGCTCCGGCATCGGCTATTTTTCTAACCGCAGTGATATATCGGCCTTGGCGCTGATCTTCACTTTCGGGGCGCTGCTGAACGCTTTTGGAATGGTTAGCCCTGTCTATGCCTTTCAGGACTGGCTGGCCGGGGTATTGGGCACCACATCGGAAGCTGTGGTACTGGGCTCCCTCTTTTTCCTTATGCTGGTTGTTGAGCCGGCCCTGTTATTGGGAACAGCCGCATTTTTAACGAGAGCCTGGACCGGCACCGGTGAAAAGCTGTTGCCCGTGGCAATGCGTTATGCCTATGCGCTGGTGCCTTTCGGTTTCGGATTATGGGTGGCCCACTACAGTTTCCACCTGCTGACCGGTATCTGGACGGTGATACCCGTCGCCCAAAGCACATTGGCCGGATGGGGCGTGCCTTTGCCGGGAGATCCGCTGTGGCGTCTGTCGGGGCTGCCGGCAGGGCTTGTCTATCCACTGGAGATGGGCTTTCTAGGATTGGGGTTGCTGGGCTCGCTGCTTGCGGCCTATCGCATTTCATTCAGGGATTATAAAGCACGTCCATGGCAGGCATTTATTCCCTGGGCGGTCCTTTGTGTGATGCTGTTCATCGCCGCTGTGTGGCTGCTCAATCAACCCATGGAGATGAGAGGCATGTTTCTCGGAGGATGATACGGAAATGGGCCATGGCGATAGAGGCTTTCATGCAAGCGTCAAGGAACAGCCTAACAGCCCCGGGATGCAACCGGGGAAGGGCTTCACCCCATCCGCCGGACGGGGGATGAATCCCCAAGAGCCCGGATCGCATCCGTGGCTATTCAGGGTTTAAGTCCTTCAGACCTGATCGGCTATTTCTCTGCGGAAATCACCCCAACAGAATGATTTTCGGGTTTTGTTCTCCTCAAAAGCATCGTTTAGAGTACGCTATACAGTGCGGATATCTCCCCTGCGAGGGCCGTGGCCGATTTATCCGGGTAGCGGCCGGGGAAGCGGATGGATCAGGTGCGGACAGCCGGCAGACGTTACCCGAAAATGTTTAACATGTTCGTATTCCTCACGGCCTGGAAGTGGGTTGAGGTATCACAGACGTTTCAGGGGCAAATATGGACTAAAAAATTATTGATGGCGGTTTTTAAACCGTAAAATATGTTATTCGGATAATGTCAGGGGTAGTCTGTCCGTGTAAAAGCGAAGGGGCGGGTTACCGGGCAATACCCCATTTTCTTATCATGAACTCACGTTATTGTAGAAATTCTTATATCAAACTCATCTTACATTATGGAACCTGGAAGGGATAATGCAGGCGCCGGAGCCGTATATGTGTGGAAGTATGTTCTGATCATCGGTATCTATATGGCTGCCTTTGTCCCCGTTATGCGGGCGCATGAAGGGCCGCCTTTTCCTATCATCGTAGATGAAGAGGTGGGGCCGTTTCTGGTTTCCGTATGGACCGACCCGGATATCGGCATAGGCACGTTTTTCGTGATTATGGAGCCCCTTTCCGGAGGTAATCTGCCGGATATTACTTCAGTTCAGATAGGAGTAGAGCCGGTTTCAGGCCGGCTGAAAGAAACAGTATATACCGCAGAACCACAGAATGTACGCAGGGGCGCGCGCTATTATACAGAAGTGGCATTCGATCAGGGCGGGATGTGGAAGGTACGGGTGCGCCTTGAGGGGCCGGATTGGGAAGGAGAGCTTTATTCGGAAGTGGAAGCCACACCGGATGGATCTATCGGCCCGATCGGCCTTATTGTTTACGCTCTCCCGTTTATTGCCGTGGGTGTTCTCTGGTTTCGCGCTATTATTCTGCGTCGCAGGAGGGAATAACTCTTTCAGGCATCGGGAAGCTATCCCTTGTTTTCTCTTTTTTCCAGCTGGTAGGGGAGCCTCCATTCTCTATTTAGCAGCTACACTTTTATCATCAGCCTCTATCCTCTGCCAGAGGGAACGGGCAAGCGGCTTCTTTTATGCGAAGCCTGATCTATGCTGATCTGTGGCCAATCCCATCCAAGATAAATCGCGGCATCTGAATCTATTATACAGATTTCATTGTATGATATGGGTAGTAATTGCCCCGGCTTTTAATCGGGGGGTTCCCATGAACCATAGAAAGACAGGGCTTCAGCCCTTTCAGCCTTGAGGTAAGGGCTAAAGCCCTGTTCGATGGTAGTATCTGCTTGTTATCCCCGCCCTGGAGGGCGGGGCCATTGGGGCGCCTGGGGTGGTTCTTTTCAGGGCACGAAGTGACCGCCCTCTGGCGGGATACAGGGTACCGCTTTATAGGTAAAGCCTCATTCCGGCATACCTATCCGCTTTACGTCAACTCCAGCCTGCCTGATCTGTACGGACCTGTGGCCGGCCCATCCGCGGGAAGACCAGGCATTTACATAACTATGGCTCTGGGGCCATATCCACGGCAGGCTTGTCTTTCCGGATCTCAAACGGGCTTGCAGGCAGGCCGTCTTTTGTATACAGGTTTACAGCGTCCGGGTTATCGGCCCAGGCATACCGGACGGCCACCGGATTTGCAATAGCTTCATTCCATACCTTCACCGCTTTTCCCTCAATTACCGCTTTTGCCCGGACGAAGGTCTCTCCATCGCCGGAGACAGCAAAATGCCTCAGCGGTTCACCGTCGCTGGAAATCAGTCCGCTGCCAATATGATCAAACTTGATAACTACAGCGTTTTCATTAAATTCGGCACCGGCAGGCGCGGGACTGAAAGCAGGCACATCTGTTTCCCCGTAGGCGATATTCCGGGCAAGTAAAGCCAGCCGTTTCCCCACATCCTGTTTATTCAGGGGGTGGATGTCGTTCCATTCACCGAGGTCGATGGTTACGGCCATACCGGTGTGTGGAATGGAGAGGGTTTCCAGCTGAGCCTGCCTTAATTCGGCCCAGTTGCTTTCAACGGGTACTTCGGTCGTCTCCATGAAGTTGGCCAGCTGCACATACAGAAAAGGGAACTCGCCCTGATTCCAGTTGGCTCTCCAGTCTTTGATCATAGCCGGGAATGTCTCGGCATATTGAGCCGGATTATCGGTATTCGATTCTCCCTGGTACCATATCACCCCTTTGATGGCATAATTGTGCAGCGGATGGATCATCTTGTTGTACAGCCCTGCCGGTTTCCAGCGGATAAAGGTCTGGCTTTCAAGTGGGGACATCTCGGTTCCCAGTTTATATTTCCAGGGGCCTTTCAGGTCGATGGTATCACGTCCCACCGCGAGATAGTAAGGCTTGTCTGGTATAAAACCACCTTTGCCGGAAGAGTTGATGACTCTTACCGCCAGTACATTTTTTCCTTCTTTCAGCAGGCCGGCATCCACTGTATACCGGCGGGGAGGGTATTGGTATCCGGTAGTGCCGGTCAGTTCACCGTTTACATAGACGTAGTCCTGATCCACAATGCGTCCTACCCACAGGCTGGCCTTCCGACCGGCCATCGATTCTGGGATCGTGAGCTCCTTCCTGAACCAGACGACTCCGTTTACATCGCCTATAGCTTCATCGGCCCAGTAGCCGGGTATATCCATCGTAGGCCAGTCACTGTCATCGGCATCCGGCCGGGTCCAGTCCGGTTCGGATGTAAGTCCCCGGTCTTTCCGGTTGAGTTCCTTGTACCAGGCTTCCATCCGTTCTCTGTCGCGTTGTTCTATACGGGCGATGAGGCTATTGTCCTTGAACTTCTGCAGCTCATTATAAGCGGCCGGAAACTCTTTCAGTGCCTCCTCACTCATCCACGCTTCCACAGGCGAGCCGCCCAGAGCGGCATTGATAATTCCGATCGGAACATCATACTGCTTATGCAGTTCTCTGGCAAAAAAGTAGGCGACGGCTGAGAAGTCGTATATGCTCTGCGGGGCGACACTCTGCCAGCTGCCGCCATCCAGGTCGCTGTGTTTCTTGTTGAAGTCATAACTGTCCGGCACTTCAAATTGCCGGATATTCCGGTTATCCGCGCTTTGGACGATCCCGGCGTAGGTCTCCTTCACCCGCTCCATGGTCAGTTCCATATTAGACTGGCCGGAAGCGATCCAGACATCTCCGAACAGAATATCCTGTACAACTACTCTGTTGCTGGCTTCGAAGGCCATTTCATAAGGCCCTCCCGCTTTCCGGGGGGGAAGCAGTATTTCCCAGTCTCCGCCTTCATCGGCTGTTGCATGGTGCGTTTCACCATCAAATGTCAGTTTTACTTCCTCGCCTGCCGAAGCCCGGCCCCATACTCTGACTTCTGCATCTCTTTGCAACACCATTCCGTCGCTTATCAGCCGGGGCAGGGTTATCTGCCCGAATATCTCCGCTGAATGAAGTAAAAGGAGAGCTATAAATAATATGCCGCGTTTACCCATCTTAACATTGATTTAGATTATCATTTAGCCATTCCCGGTTCTGATAGTTCAACCGTATATCTGTATGTTTTCAGTCACTTTACATGGCGAAAAATTTTAAACTTTTGAAAGCAACGAATTTAAAGAGTTAGAAGCAACCCGGATATGGCCTGCGGACTGATTCCGGATGCAGCTGCTGGTGGATGGATGACGGATGGCAGGTGGCAGGATCCGTAGCTTGTTTCATACCCCTCAATCAATCAGTATCCGTGTCCTGATCAGCCGGTTCTAAAGTCTCCTGAGGCTGTCAGCACCGCACAGTATAGCCTGCCTCCGAATCGCGACGGTTGCTCCGCTACGATATGAACGGATCCGAAGCCTGCATCGCTTGCCACCTGCGGAAGCCTGTTCATGGAGATCGGGTAGGGCACCCAGCGGCTGCCGGAAGTGCGGTCGTACTCTATGAGCACTACACGTCCGGGATCGGCAAGTTTTGACGAAACCATGCGGAGCAGATGTTCGGGGTCGTGAAAGAAGTGAAGAACGTTAGCCAGGAGTGCTCCGTGGAATGCGGTTTCCTCGAGCCCGGGAAGGGACCCCAGGTTTGTGATGTCGCCATTCACAACGGACACGGAAGCCGTACCGGCCGGCAGGCGCTGCACCCGGGCCCGGAGCCTCTCAAGTGCGGCTCCGTCCTTATCAACCGCGACAATGGTGCCTTGCCCGCCGATGATAGTTGCCAGAGCTTCCGTGAACGTACCAGACCCGGCTCCCAGATCCATCCAGGAAAGGTCGCCGGGGCCGATGGCAGGATGGAGGAGGTCTATGGCTTCGGTTAGTGTCATGATTCCTAACGGATCTATTTGAAATTTTATCGCCTCAACGGGAATTGGAACATCAATAGGGAAACGCTTTTTCTCATATTCATCGGCTATAATCCCCAAAGCTTCCAATTCATCGCCTTCTTTGCTTAA
>CALJMB010000091.1 GCA_937982515.1 uncultured Balneolaceae bacterium | reverse complement strand
ATATTGATGTCCGGTGCACTCCCGGCGCCGTTGGATATCATTGAAGAGCGGACTGTGGGAGCCACGCTGGGCGAGGCCTCAATCCGGGCGGGTTTCTACTCTACCGTTATAGGACTGTTTTGCGTGGCCATTTTTATGATCGTCTATTATAACAAGGGCGGAAGTATTGGCGACCTTGCCCTCATACTTAATATTCTTTTCATACTGGGCATTCTGGCTGCTTTTAAAGCCACTCTCACTCTGCCCGGTATAGCCGGCATCGTTCTTACTATCGGTATGGCGGTAGACGCCAACGTTCTGATATTTGACCGTATTCGTGAAGAGCAGAGGATGGGTAAAACACTGCGGTCTGCCATCGATGCGGGGTATGCCAACGCCATGAGTTCTATTGTGGATGCCAACGTAACCACTTTCCTGGTCGGGGTTGTCCTTTACAGTTTCGGGGTAGGCCCTATCAAAGGCTTTGCCATAACGCTGATGGCAGGTATTGTTTCCTCCATGTTCAGTGCTATCGTCATTACCCGCGTTGTTGTAGACTACCTGACCCGAGATAAGAATGCCGAACTCAGTTTCGGTTAATCATGCATAACGCGTACTGTGTAGTTGCATTAGTGAATACGCAGTACGCAATACGAAGCATATTTTCAAATTCACATTAAGCATACAGGAAATACATTATGAGATGGTTTGAAACACCCAGTTTTAATTTTATAAAAGGACAAAAGATCGCTACTCTCGTTTCCTCCGTGTTAGTAATAGTAGCAGTAGTTGGAATTATCATTAAAGGACCGCAGTACGGTATCGACTTCCGGGGCGGCAAGTCGGTTGTGTTACAGTTTGAGGAACCCGTAGAAGTCAGTGACATACGCAGCGAACTCACCGGGCCGCTGGATGGCGCACCCGAGGTGAAGCTTTACGGTTCCGAACGGGATATCCTTATCCGCACTGACAATCCTGAAAGCATCGGTGTGATACAGGACATTATTATATCAACAATGACGGAAGTTTATCCGGAGAATGAAGCATCAGTGGTCAGAACGGATGTGGTAGGTCCGCGTTTTGCCGAAGACCTGAAAGTAGGGGCGCTCAACGCCGTCATCTTTGCAGGAATAGTTATCTTTTTCTACATCCTGATACGATTTAAAGACTGGACATTTTCTACAGGCGCTCTGGCTGCCCTGGCTCATGATGTATTAATTGTACTGGGTGTGTTTACTATTTTTAGTGAAATTGCGCCCTTCAGCATGCAAATTGACCAGACTATAATTGCCGCCTTTCTCACTATTGTAGGCTATTCCATAAACGATACGGTGGTGATATTTGACAGAGTTCGTGAGAACATGTTGCTGTACAAGACGATGGATTATAATGATATGATCAACAAGAGTTTAAACGATACGCTCAGCCGTACGGTTATTACTTCATTAACAACCTTGTTTGTGGTAACCGTGCTATTTATCTTTGGCGGTGAGGTCTTGAAAGGATTTTCATTTGCCTTGATGCTGGGTGTCATCATAGGTACTTACAGCTCACTGTTTATTGCAAGCTCAACAGTTGTCAAGCTTCATCGCAGAAAACAGAAAGCTTAATTCTAATTCTTAATACTAATGAGGGGAGAAAGATGAATTTCAATGTTTCTGAGCGTTATAATTGTGTGGTGATAGAGTTTAAGGGAAATGTTATGGGAGGCCCGGATGCGGTAAAACTTAATGAGAAGCTTCATGAACTTATTGAGAAGGGCCAGACCAATGTAGTAGCTGATCTTGGAAAGGTTAAGTTCATGAACTCCTCAGGTCTGGGAATGATGATCGGCGGGCTAACCACTATGCGTAAGGCCGGCGGCGATCTCAGAATTGCCAATGCTACCGACAAGATCGAAAGCCTGCTGGTTATTACCAAGCTCATCACAGTATTTAAGCACTACAAGTCACTGGATGCAGCTGTAGAGTCGTATTCGAATAAAAATTAACCTTGAATATTATTAAACCAAACGGAGAGAGGGGTGGTTTCACCCCTTTTTTTGTGTAGTTATCTATCTATGTCAATTCGTGTTGTTGTTGGTGCCCAATGGGGAGATGAAGGTAAAGGCAAAATCGTAGATCTGCTTAGCAAAGACACCAGATATGTGGTGCGCTATCAGGGAGGAGCCAATGCCGGCCATACCCTGAAGTTTGACGACAAAAAGGTGGTGTTGCATCTCATTCCCTCAGGCATCTTTAATGGCGATGCCAAATGCATCATCGGTAATGGTGTGGTAATGGATCCCTATGCCCTGCTGAAAGAGATAGACACGGTGGAAGCGATGGGAGTAAGCCTGAAGGGGCGGCTGTACGTAAGTAATGCGGCCCACATCATACTCCCCTACCACCAGGTGCTGGACAAAGTTAAGGAGGAGCATCGCGGACATGATGCCATCGGTACAACCGGCAGAGGTATTGGCCCTGCTTACGTCAGTAAAGTTTCCAGGGTGGGAATCCGGGCATCGGATTTATTTCATCCGGAACAGTTCAGAGAAAAACTGGAAAGCAATCTCGCGGATATCAACCAGGCACTGGAGCATATCTACGGGCGGGAGCCCCTGAATCCTGAAACCATACTGGAAGAAGCTCTTGATGCGGCAGACAAACTGTGTCCCTATATCACCAATACCAGCCAAATCCTGCACCAGGCTATTGACCAGGAAGAAGCCATACTACTGGAAGGAGCTCAGGGCAGCTTGCTGGATATCGATCACGGTACCTATCCGTACGTCACCTCTTCCTCCCCCACGTCCGGCGGTGCCTGTACCGGTTCCGGTATCCCACCTACAGCCATCCAATACGTTATGGGAATTACCAAAGCCTATTGCACACGGGTAGGTAACGGCCCCTTCCCTACCGAATTGAATGACAGCTATGGAGAGGAGCTTCGTGCAAAAGGGCAGGAGTTCGGCGCCACAACAGGGCGCCCCCGCCGATGCGGATGGCTGGATCTCGTGGCATTGAAATATGCCGTCAGGATCAATGGAATCAATGAGCTGGCTCTAACTAAGCTCGATGTACTTAATAACTTTGAAACCGTTAAGGCCTGTACAGAATATGAAATAGATGGTACCCGAAGCGATGTCTTTCCCCTTGATCTGGCCGATATTGACTCTGTAAAGCCGGTCTACAAAACCTTTCCCGGCTGGAAGGAAGACATCGGTAAGTATACATCAGCGGATAGCCTTCCCGTCAATACCAAAGAGTATCTAAAGTTCATTGAAAATTATCTGGGAGTAGATATTAAGATAATTTCCACCGGACCTAACCGATCCGAGACGATTCTGGTGTAGAGTTTAGGTAGTTGGATAATTGTTTTTACTCCTATTTCTCCACATCGGAATTACGAGGACCGGCGACGGACGACTGAAGATTCCGTAGGCCGCTCCGGTCATCCGGCGCGGTCTTCTTCATAATCATACCGGCATTATGAATTGACCATCAAGTATCCTACAATATTTTAACAATATCCTAAGTCTTGTACTAACTCAATGCACTCCTTCAGCATCTCATATCGTATCAAAACAGCTACGGGAGAAGACATTGACCAAAAGATTGAGGCTATTTGCCTGGAACAGAGTGTGGAATTGCCGCGATCAGCGCTTTCTAAAGAAATAGAAGCAAACGTAACCGGCCAGGTAACCGGCAAACGCGAGACTGCCGATGGTATATACGAAGTAACCATTTCGTGGCCGCATGAGAATGTCGCCGGCGACATATCACAGTTTCTTAACATGCTGTATGGGAATATTTCCCTGCAACGTGGTATTCGTATTGTCAATGCGGAATGGGCTGACCTAAGCAGCGACTTGTTTGGAGGACCTGCCTTCGGTATTCACAAACTCAGAACCCGGTTTTCAATTGGCAACCGTGCGCTCAGCGGTACGGCTCTGAAGCCCCTCGGTTCCAGCGCTGAAACGCTTGGCAGCCTGTGCTATGAATTCGCCTGTGGAGGCATCGATATCATAAAAGATGATCATGGGCTGACCAATCAACCGTATGCTCCCTTTGATGAGCGGGTTAAGGCCTGTGTGAATGGCATACAACGCGCGGCCGATGAGACCGGAAGAAGGTCGTACTATTTTCCCAATATAACAGCCGAGGCTGAAAATGCAGTACGGCGTTACAGGCAGGCAGCAGAGCTGGGCGCAGACGGAGTGTTGATCTGCCCCCACATAACAGGCCTGGAAACCATGCATCAGCTTGCGTGTATGGATATTCCGCTGCCCCTCATCGCTCATCCCTCCTTTTCAGGTTCACTGACCACAGATGAAGATCGGGGATTTACTCCCGGCTTTCTGTATGGGCAGCTCTGGCGCGCACTCGGCGCTGATTTTTCTGTGTTCCCAAACACAGGCGGTCGCTTTTCGTTTACCCTGGATGAGTGCAAAACTATTCTCACAGGAGTCCGAAACAGCGATGTCCCTTTTGCAACTGCTTTTCCCGTTCCGGCAGGAGGAATGAGTCTGGATACCATTCCTAAATGGCTGGAAACTTATGGAACAGACACGATGTTTTTGCTGGGCGGGAGTTTATATAATCACCCCGGAGGCGTCCGGGAAGCCGCGCAAGAACTATCAGCTATGCTTAAGCAGAAGAATGAGTAATAAGTAATATGTTACACGAAATTCATATGATCATGTCGGAATACTGCGAGGATGCATTCATGTTTGCCGGCAAGAAAGCCTAGTCTTTAAAGGAATAAGAGATTGTGCGGTGTCGTGGCCGGATATATACTGCCAGCACATAATGGATTCTGTATTTACCCACTACTTCTCATAATAAAACCTATGAAAAACAACTCAAAAGTAATTAAATGCTCTGGTTACCGCTGGGAGTCCGTTCCTCAAAAACAATACAAAGACAGTGCCGGTTGCTATGAAAAAGTACGGCGATTCTCCCTTTTGGGAGAAGGAGAACATGAACACGAGCTAAATTTTCATACCCGCTACTTTGAGGTCGGATCCGGGGGATATACCTCATTTGAACACCACAGGCACCCTCACTCGGTAATAATTATCCGGGGGAGCGGATCTGTGGTTCTCGGGAATGAAGTTCACGATATTAACCTTCATGATGTAGTCTACGTTTCGCCGGAAACCCTGCATCAGTTTCATGCAGATAAAGGCGAACCCCTGGGCTTCCTGTGTGTAGTGGACCGTTACCGGGACAGACCCGTTTTGCCAGGAGACGAAGAGGTAAAAAAAGCACTCACTTCCGACAAAACGCGCAGTAAAATCCGCCGGTGAGAGCAAAGGAAGATGTCAGACAGGCAATAAAAAAACAGACAAGTGCAATGAAACCAATACCTTGCCACAACAAATTAGCATAATCAGATAATCAGATTAATCTGCGGTCAAATTAAAGTTGATATATATAAGAAGAGCGCCTTATATTTGAACCTACCCAAAGGCGGGAATAGCTCAGTGGTAGAGCACCACCTTGCCAAGGTGGGGGTCGCGAGTTCAAATCTCGTTTCCCGCTCTCTATTAAAAGCCCTTGCAGATTTCTGCAAGGGCTTTTTTAATATAAATCTGTCTGTTACACCACAGAGGAAGGCGGAAAAGGCAGAGGTACGCAAAGGTTTAACTTACTCTGGTTTTTACTTTTTGTAGCTCTGTATAATAGCTGTATTAAATCTGACAAGAACTACTCTTCTATATACTCCTGATTCTCCAAATTCCCTGCTATACTAATCAATTAATTCATTATTGCAATTAAATTGTTACTAATTGGTGTTGATTTTCTTAACTTTGAGTCTGTTATGAAAATCCTGAATGCGAACCAACCTAATGATTGATAAACCTCGCGATTATTGTGGTATTTTTGGAGTGTATGACCATCCGGATGCCGCTCTGCTCACCTACTATGGGTTGCACGCTCTTCAGCACCGAGGCCAGGAATCAGCCGGTATTGTAACGTCATGGTATGATGAACGTAAAGGCCGCCGGGTTATGCCGGCACATAAAGATTTCGGCCTGGTTCTAAGTGTGTTTGATGATCACGAAATATTTAATACTGAATTGAGAGGGCGGTCTGCCATCGGCCACAACCGCTATTCCACCACCGGCTCCTCAAAGAATCCCGCTAATATTCAACCCTTCAGAGTTCACTACCGGCAGGGAAACCTCGCCATTGGCCACAACGGCAATCTGGCCAATGCCAAACAGCTGAGAGACCGGTTCCGTGAAGAAGGCGTATTGTTCCAAAGCACATCAGACACCGAGTTGATTCTGCACCTGATCTCCCACAGCCGGAAAGAGACCCAGATAGAACAGATCCTTGAAGCTCTTGACCAGATCGAGGGCGCCTATAGCCTGGTTATGTTGACAGACGACAAACTGATCGGCGTTCGCGATCCAAATGGATTCAGGCCCCTGGCTTTGGGTAAAGTAGATGGCGCGTACTGTATAGCCAGCGAAACCTGTGCCTTTGACATTATCGGAGCAGAATACATTCGGGATGTGAAACCCGGAGAAGTGTTGGTTATAGACCAGGCGGCTAATAATGGCGAGGAACCCGTGTCTTACCATTTAAAACCAGCATATGGCACCGGGTCCAGCCAGTGTATTTTCGAGTTTGTTTACTTTTCGCGGCCAGACAGCAGGATCTTTGGAGAAAATGTAGACAAAGTACGTAGAAATCTCGGGAAGTATCTGGCCAGGGAGCACCCCATCAACGAAATTGTACAAAATGTACCGGAAGACAAAAAGCCCGTTGTCATTTCTGTACCGGACTCCAGCAATACGGCAGCTTTGGGATACGTACACGAAAATCAAAAACTTGGCCTTGAATGCAAGTTTGAAATCGGGCTGATACGCAATCACTACGTGGGGAGAACATTTATTTCTCCTGGCCAAAAATCGCGGGAACAGAAAGTTCGGACTAAGTTCAACACGGTAAAAGGGGTTATTGAAGGCCGATCCGTTATCATTGTTGACGATTCTATTGTGCGGGGAACAACATCGCGCTACCTGGTGGATATGATACGCCAGGCCGGTCCTACTGAAATTCACTTTCTTGTCAGCTCGCCCCCTATCATAAGCCCCTGCTACTACGGCATGGACTTCCCAAATCCCGAAGAACTGATCGCCAACAGGTTCGGACGGGATACCGATAAAATAGCTGCTGAAATCGGGGTTGACAGTCTGCGGTATCTTTCGCCGGAGGGACTGGTCAAAGCAGTAAAAGAGGCCAATCCCAATGGAGGAGATTACTGCACAGCCTGTTTCACAGAAAAATATCCGGTACCGGTTAACTTTGACGTGCAGAAAGAAGAAAACGAGATTTATTGATGGAGTTTAAAAAAGCCAGATTTATTACAAGCGCTCCGTCTTTGGATCAATGTCCCGAACCTCACTACCCGGAAGTTTGTTATGCGGGACGTTCTAATGCGGGTAAATCTTCGCTTATAAATGCGTTGCTCAACCATAAAGGATTGGCAAAGACCAGTAATGTGCCGGGTAAAACTCAGCAGATGAATTATTATCTTGTAGATGATAAAGCGTATTTTGTGGATCTGCCCGGATTCGGATACGCAAAAGTATCCAAAAAAGAACGAGAACGTTGGGGCAGGAACATCCGGGACTACCTGCTGGAGAGGAGTACACTAAAGCTTATCATTCATTTGGTTGATATCCGCCACGAACCTTCAGGATTGGATGAAGATTTCTTCTACTGGATGGGCGTAAATCGTATGCCTTTTTTAGTGGTTTTGTCTAAGAGTGATAAACTTTCCCGAAACAGACAACAACAGTCTAAATTCAGATTGGAGAGAATTTTGGATGACATGAATATAGAGGTACCTGTGGTTGTTGGTTCGGCAGAAGAGAAAAGTGGAATACAGGAGATCAAAACATTGATCTCGGAATTTTTAAATTAGCAAATAGTATATAACATCATGTCTTTTAAAGTCTTATTGTTGGATAACGTTGATCCTCTTTGCCAGGAAGTTTTTAGCCGGCGGGGTATTGAAGCCGTCGAAAAAAACGGCCTTAAAGGAGAAGAACTGTACAAAGAAGTTGCCGACTACGACGGCATTGTGGTTAGAAGCGGAACTACCATAACGCCAGAGTTACTGAGTGCGGCAGAAAAACTTCAGGTTGTAGGACGTGCAGGCGTCGGGGTAGATAATATCGATATTGAAGCGGCTACTGCGCACGGTGTGCTGGTTATGAATACCCCGGATGGGAACACCATCTCTACCGCTGAACATACCTGCGGGATGATCCTCGCACTGGCCAGAAACATCGCCCAGTCTGTTGAAAAGGTCAAACATGGCGGGTGGGACCGGAAGAAATACATGGGCACCGAAGTACACGGTAAAACGCTGGGAGTTATAGGGCTCGGCAAAATAGGAGTTGAAGTTACCAAGCGTATGCAGCGTTTTGGCATGACGGTAAAAGCCTATGATCCCTTTGCTTCCATCGAAAAAGCGGAAAACCTGGGGGTAGAACTCCTCGAACTGGACGAACTACTGGGAACCAGTGATTTCTTAACCGTTCACACTCCGCTGACAGAAAAGACGAAAGGCCTTGTCTCGCTTAAAAATGCAGATAAGCTCAAGAAAGGAATTCGCCTTATCAACTGCGCCCGCGGCGGTATTTATGAAGAAAAAGACCTTGTAGAACTAATCGAACAGGGAATTGTTGAAGGGGTAGCGCTGGATGTCTACTCTAATGAGCCGCCAAGCGAAGAGCTGCACGAGATCCTGAAACACCCGAAAATCATCTGCACGCCTCACCTGGGGGCATCTACAGAAGAAGCCCAAGAGAAAGTAGCCGAGCAGATTGCCAACCAGATGGCAGACGCACTGGAGAAAAAAAGTTTCAAAGGCAGCCTGAACGGAAAATCTATTTCCCTGATCACTAACAAGGAGGTTCAACCCTTCCTGAAGCTGGCAGAAAAACTGGGCAGCGTGGCTATTCAACTGGCACCAAAACATACCAGCGATTTCGCATTTGAATACTCAGGCACATGTGCCAAGTATGCTGACATTCTCACAGATTCCATACTTAAGGGAATGCTGACCCATCACGTGAGCGAGGCAGTAAATCTCATTAATGCCAGAGTCTATGCACTCGACCGGGGATTTAAAATTAAAGAAACCACTTCGAGCAGTACCAAAACGTATAACGACCTGATTACCGTTCAACTCAATGGCAATGCCGATTACAAGCACATTTCAGCAACCGTCTTTGGAGATAATGACTTCCGCATTGTAGAAATAGACAAGTATGGAATCGAGCTGCGGCTGGAAGGCGACGTACTTATGTACCAGAATCTGGATAAACCGGGTATGCTCGCAGCTGTGAGCGGTGCTTTGGCCAAGCAGGATATCAACATTGCATCTTTGAGCCTGGGCCGTACACAGAAGGGCTCCAATGCCATCACGGCTGTAGCGGTAGACCGTAAGATGGAGGATAAAGAGCTGGAACCTATCATAAACCTGGATGGGATAAAAGCTCTGCGATACATTAACCTTTCGGATAACAGCCAGGCCGGATAATGAGTAACGCATAAGCAAACCGAAAACGAGTGACCGATGACCGGAGCGATCTGCGCGGTCTTCGGTCGCCTGTCGGTGGCTCCTGCGATCCCGACAGGGTGAAATAGAATGCGTATAAAGCTTATTCTCTCTATCGGAGTATTCGGAAGGCAGGAAGCGAAGGGGACACCTTCCCCCGGCAGTTGTCAGGGAAAGGCAACTTGTCCTTCTCTTATATCAACCTCATGTTAGTCATGTACACTCGTTTCCAGGTCTGCGCCAACACTGGGGTTAAATCAAAATGGGAAAGGCCATGTATATAGAACACATTGGCATTGCTGTGAAGAATCTGGAAGAGGCTGTCAAAACTTATGAGAAGCTCTTAAATACTAAGTGCTATAAGCGGGAGGTGGTAGAGAGCCAGAAAGCAGATACCGCCTTTTTCAGAACCGGAGAGTCTAAAGTAGAACTGCTTGGAGCCACGGAACCCGACTCCGTGATCGCCAAATACATTGACAATAAGGGAGAAGGCATGCATCATGTCGCTTTTGAAGTTGATGACATCCATGCTGAGCTGAAGCGCCTCCGGCGAGAGGGATTCACTGTATTGAATGAGGAACCCACACATGGAGCCGACAACAAACTCGTGGCATTTATACATCCCAAGGATAACCATGGCGTGTTGATTGAACTGTGCCAGAGCCGGAGCTAACCGCAGGGTTAGAGCATTTGAAGCCTCAGGTGGGCTGCCTCCACCTACACTTCCAGGTTCTTTTTGGCTGCTTCGTCGGTTTTTCTGGTCAGGATGGAATCGGATAGTTTTGAACTGCTTTCATACCCTTTCCGAGATTGTTCGCCGTCCTTATTAACCGGAAGCAGGGAGTTGATCAAATCGAGAACTGAAATGGTAAACCTCGGTGCGATGCCATGAACAGCAACGGCAAGTTTGGCAGGAATGGAGAGAATCAGCGTCCGGCTTCCTTTCTTCATCGCTTCAATAATTTGGCGGGAAGCCTGCTCGGCATCCATGGAAAGTAACGGCAGCGAGTCTGCAATTTTAAACCAGGCATACTCTTTTTGATGCTGGCCTTTAACATCGATATTTCTCGGACTTCCGGTTCTCATCAATCCGGGATAGACTGTAGTTACTTTAATGTTGTACCGCCTCAGTTCGGAAGCCATACCTTCTGAAAGGCCCGATAAGGCATACTTGCTGGCATTATACGGCAACAAATGCGGAAAGCTTACTTTACCACCGATAGATACAATATTCACAATCCTGCCGTCTCTTTTTTCCAGCATATCCGGCAACACTTCATTCATTAAATGGAGTGGTCCCCAAAAATGACTCTTCATAGCGGAATCGTAATCTTCCTCTTTCATCGATTCCCTAGGTCCCACCTGAATAATACCGGCGTTATTAATCAGTATGTCTACACTTCCCATCTCATTCTTAACTTGTCGGATCATATCCTTTATTTGCTGCTTATCCGTAATATCGCAGGGGATGGCCATATAATCGTCCGTTCTGGATGCGAGATCCTCAGACGCCCGCCGAAGGGTTTCTTCCGAACGCCCGCATATGACGATCCGGGCCCCTTCATCAGCAAGCTGGCGGGCCAGAATCAATCCAAGACCACGGGTGCCCCCGGTGATAAGAACAACTTTGTCTCGCAGGCTAAATTTGTTCAGGGAATTACTTATCGCTTTAACAGATAGCCATGCCCCAACTGCTACGACGGTGCCTTTCAGGAAACGTGTAGCCAGGCTTGAATTGCTTTTCATAATAACGGGATTTTATTAAGGGTGTGTTGGCAATTAGCCGGAAGACGCGCTTCACATTCATTGTAAACACGCCTTGGTTCATTTCTGCCCTATTCTGTTTCTTTATAGACAGATTCCGGGAAAATGATTCCCCGAAGATGTGATTCTTCCCTCAGATACAGGCTGCACTGCTTCGGTTCCGGCCAACACTTTCCATACTGAATGCTGGTTTTCCTATCTGCCATCTGGAAAAGTCTGCCAAAACAAGGCCCCGATATTCCTGGCCCGAGAGGCTCTGTTACGGGTACATCTTTGTAACTATGAAGATCTCCGGGTTGGATCTGCAATCGCCCATTTTGCTCTGAATGACGGGTTTTTGCGGCGTAATCCTGCCCTTTTTAACATTTTGAAAAGCCAATTCACGCACGGGCATACTACACCAAACAGGTTTTGTTCCCGGCTATATTCCTTCAAGAACAATTATACCAAAGACTTAAAAAAATGTGACTCTTGCACCAAATTTTGCCATATTAGTGCAGGCTTTAAAACAATTAACTACGGGGTACTGTGAATAAATCAATATTTACTACCGAACCGGCTCATCCCAGAGTTGCTGAGTGGGTACGTTATCTTGATGAACATCCGGATCAGATACGACCGGTTCATTTCTTTTTTTACGCCAACGAAGAAGGCGACGCCTACCGGCTGGCGCATGAACTTCAAAACCTGGATTTCAGAATTGTTCAGGTGATGGAATCACAGAACAGGCGGTGGCTCTGCCTGGCAGAAATGAACCTGGTGCCAGACCCTCCGGTTATGGACCTCTGTACCGACTTGCTGCACAAAGTTGCACGCGATCACAGCGTTGAGTACGACGGGTGGGAGACGCGCATCGACCTGTAGCTATTCATTTTAATATACCTATCTGATTTTCGGCTATCTTTATTCCTCATCCGGTGTTTGGCTTTGAGGCGGGAGACCGGTCTCTCCTGATTTTTTTTCACCTGGGAACCGGTATAGCGTAAACCACCTGTACCGACCGGCGTCCCCGGGGCTTAAAGACGCAGCGGATGGAGCACCTCCTGCCGGCAGAAGCAGCGGGCCGTTAAGAAGATAATCCCAACAGCGGGCGTGACTGAATGATGCCTTCTGTTTTTGCTTTATCTTTTAGACAATAAAACACAACAGTCCGGTTTTTAAGGGGAGGATATCTGCCTCCCCTTTACTTATTACTTCTTACGTAGTACATATCCCCCTGATTCCCCAATCAACCAAGCATTAATCCCTGCTCTCACCCTTTCTTTCTTCCGCAGGATTGTTATAATGGCAGAGTACCAATAATAAAGTAAAGAAAGGGGATTGATGTGCAAGGATATATACTATTAGCGCTTTTAGCCGCAGCCATCTTGTTCATCGTATATAGTACGGCGCGGGTGAAACTGCATCCGTTCCTGGCGCTGTTATTGGCTTCGTTCGGTGTAGGGCTTCTGTCCGGATTACCGCCTGATGAGACGATTGCAGCCATAACCAATGGCTTCGGAAACACGCTAGGAGCCATCGGAATAGTTATAGCGGCGGGAACCATTATCGGCTCATTGCTGGGTAAGAGTGGGGGCACAGTAGTCATTGCCAACCTTATTCTGCGATGGATCGGGAAAGCCCGTTCAGCATTGGCCATGAGTATTACCGGAGCTATTGTTTCTATTCCCGTCTTTTGCGACTCCGGATTTGTAATCCTTTCTCCTCTCAACCGATCGCTTGCCTCCAAAGCCAATAAGTCCCTGGCCCTATACGCTGTAGCGCTAAGTATGGGGCTGTATGCCACGCATGTATTCGTGCCCCCCACTCCCGGTCCTATTGCGGCCGCAGGTACCCTGAACGCCGACATTGGCGCAGTCATCATTCTGGGACTGGTGGTAACCGTACCTGTTATGATCGCCACCTACGTTTTTGCCACCTTTATGGGCAACCGCATATATATCGATCCCGAGGCCGCAGATCCTGCCGGGGTGCCGGCCGCCGCAAGCCCCTCCCGTACAGACACCGGCAATCCACCGGGCCCGTTCAGCGCTCTGTTGCCTATTCTCGCTCCTATGCTCCTGATCGCATTGGGTTCCATAGCTGCCCTTCCGGCCGAACCCTTTGGGGATGGATGGCCTGCCACAGCCATTCTGTTTCTCGGTGATCCCAACACCGCCCTTATCCTGGGCGTATTTTTTGCTTTCCGCACCATAAGAACCCGGAATGCAAAAGTGTACGGAGACTGGGTAGGCGATGGATTAAAAAGCGCAGGCGTCATTATTCTCATTACCGGAGCCGGAGGTGCTTTCGGAAATGTATTACGCGCTACCAACGTCGGAGATTTTCTGGGACACACCCTGGCAGGCTGGAATCTGGGTATCCTATTACCTTTCCTTATTGCCGCCGCCCTGAAAACCGTACAAGGGTCATCCACGGTTTCCATCATCACCACGGCATCTATTATGGTTCCGTTGCTTCCCGGCATCGGGATGGCCGGTGGGATGGGCCCTGAGTTGGTGACACTGGCTATCGGGGCTGGTTCCATGACCGTCTCGCACGCCAACGACAGTTATTTCTGGGTGGTAAGCCAATTTTCGGGGATGGATGTGACGCAGGCCTATCGCCTGCAGACGTTGGGCTCCGCCGTGGCAGGTATTACCGGTATAATGGCCGTATTTCTGTTGAGCCTCCTGCTGAGATGAAGCTGGAGCTACTCACGCCGCTTTCTGTATAGCACGAACGACGTTCGCGCTCTGGCTTAAAAGCACACAACAGCCCTCTCACCGCCTCAGGCTCCCCACCCCACCGCTTCAGCCAGCCGGTCACGGCGTATCCTCTCTTAAGTCATCGCGTGACCCGTTCCGGGTTACGACGTATCCGAGTCCGGTTCATGGCGTAACCTGCCCGAGGTTACGGCGTATCCGAGTCCGGTTCATGGCGTGACCTACTTAAGGATACGGCGTGACCTGCTCTGGGTCATGCCGTATCCCGACTCAGCTCATGCCGTATCCCGACTCAGCTCATGCCGTAT
>CALJMB010000090.1 GCA_937982515.1 uncultured Balneolaceae bacterium | reverse complement strand
GGGTTATACTTCATCACCTGGTCCAGGGAATCGAATACCTTCTCTACCGATCCGCCTCTTTTAGGCGGGATGATTTCAAAAGAAATAAGTGGTTCTTTTGCCCGGTTATAGTGTTCAATTACTTTCATTTAATGCTCCATTTATTGTACCTTTCGAATCCAAAATTATTTTAGCAGCCATCCCTTCATCTTCATCGAAGGAAAACACACATTGTGTTAAAGGTAATCACTTGATGGCTCAGTTAAAACAATTTTGTGCAACTTCAAGTACCTAACCATCAGATTACCAATTTATTAATGAAATTTGAACAGATTCAGGATCTCCTAAGAGATCGTATACTTATTCTGGATGGTGCCATGGGCACTATGATCCAGGCGTATCACCTCACAGAAAACGATTACCGGGGAACTCGTTTCCGCGATTTCGGCCATGACCTAAAAGGCAATAACGACCTGTTGAGCATTACCAGGCCGGAGGTTATCAAAGAGATCCACAACCGGTTCCTCGAAGCCGGTTCCGATATCATCGAAACCAATACCTTCAACGGTACATCCATCTCTCAGGCCGACTATCATCTGCAGGATCTGGCCTATGAATTAAACCTGGCTTCGGCCCGCATTGCCCGTGAAGCGGCTGATGCCGCCACCCAAAAAACCCCGGATAAGCCCCGTTTTGTGGCCGGCGCCATCGGCCCCACCAACAAAACCCTTTCTCTTTCGCCGGATGTTGAAGATCCCGGGTACCGCGCCATCACCTTTGATCAACTTACCGAAGCTTACAGCGAGCAAATCAGGGGACTTGCAGATGGCGGGGTGGATATTCTGCTGGTAGAAACCATCTTCGATACGCTGAATGCCAAGGCCGCTATCTATGCCATCCACAAACATGCCGAAAAGACGGGAGAGCAGTTCCCCGTCATGATATCGGGCACCATCGTAGACCAGAGCGGCCGCACCCTCTCCGGGCAGACTACCGAGGCGTTCTGGATATCCGTCTCGCACACCAAAAACCTGCTGAGCGTCGGGCTGAACTGCTCGCTCGGTTCCGAACAGATGCGCCCCTATATCGAAGAGCTGGCCAACAACGCCACTTGTTTTACCAGCCTCTACCCCAATGCGGGCCTGCCGGACGAGATGGGCGAATACAACGAAGCGCCGGAGTTTATGGCTGAACAACTGCGCGCTTACGCACGGGAGAATTTCGTCAACATCGTGGGAGGGTGCTGCGGTACTACGCCTGAACATATCAAGGCCATCGCCGAAGCGGCGGCGGAGTGTTCGCCCCGTACCATACCGGAGCAAAAGCCCTACTTACGGCTCAGCGGGCTGGAGCCCCTGGTGGTCCGCCCGGACACCAACTTCGTAAATGTGGGAGAGCGTACCAACGTTACCGGCTCCCGGAAATTCCGGCGGCTGATCACGGAAGAGCACTATGAGGAAGCCCTTTCCGTGGCACGCGAACAGGTGGAAGGCGGAGCGCAGGTCGTGGATGTGAATATGGACGAAGGCATGCTGGAATCGGAAAAGGTGATGACTACATTTCTGCAGCTCATAGCTTCCGAGCCCGATATTTCACGCGTGCCGGTAATGATCGACTCTTCCAGGTGGTCGGTACTTAAAGCGGGGCTTAGAACCATTCAGGGTAAAGGAATTGTCAACTCCATCAGCCTCAAAGAAGGGGAAGACGTATTCAGAGAACAGGCACAGGAGATCCTAAATTTCGGGGCAGCCGTCGTAGTCATGGCGTTTGACGAAAAGGGCCAGGCCGACAATTACGAACGCCGCATTGAAATATGCGAACGGGCCTATAAGATTTTGACCGAAGAGGTAGGCTTCCCTCCGCAGGATGTTATCCTGGATCCCAATATCCTCACTGTGGGAACCGGCATTGAAGACCACAACAATTACGCGGTTGACTATTTTAAAGCCACCAAATGGATCAAGGAAAACCTGCCGTTGGCTAAGGTAAGCGGCGGACTGAGTAACGTCTCCTTCTCCTTCCGGGGCAACAACAAGGTGCGGGAAGCCATCCATGCAGCCTTTCTGTATCATGCCATCCAGGCCGGGATGGATATGGGAATCGTCAACCCCAGTCAGCTGGAAGTCTACGCCGAAATTCCCGATGAGCTGCGGGAACTGGTGGAAGATGTGCTGCTCAACCGGCGCGGCGACGCCACCGAACGGCTGGTGGATTACGCCGAAAAAATCAAAGAAGAAGAAAGTGATTCTGCTGGAAAGAAAGAAGAGTGGCGCGAGGCTTCCGTTGAAGAGCGTATCAAGCACGCGCTGGTAAAAGGTATCGTCGATTATATTGTGGAAGACGCCGAAGAAGCGCGGCAGAAATATGACCGCCCTATTGAAGTAATTGAAGGGCCTATGATGGCAGGCATGGATGTGGTTGGAGACCTGTTCGGGTCGGGTAAAATGTTTCTACCCCAGGTAGTAAAAAGCGCCCGCGTGATGAAAAAGGGCGTGGCACACCTGATTCCATTCATCGAAAAGGAGAAAGAGAAAAACAAATCCGACAAACCCAAGGCCAAAGTACTGCTGGCCACCGTCAAAGGCGACGTGCACGACATCGGCAAAAACATCGTAGCTGTGGTATTACGCTGTAACAATTTTGATGTCATGGATCTCGGCGTTATGGTTCCGTCCGATAAAATCCTCGCCGAAGCGCGCCGTAATAATGTGGATATCATCGGCCTCAGCGGACTTATCACACCTTCGCTGGACGAGATGGTTCACGTAGCCAAAGAACTAAAACGGGAAAAGTTCAGCCAGCCCCTGCTCATCGGGGGAGCCACTACCTCCCGTATGCATACGGCCGTGAAAATAGAACCGATGTACGACCAGCCCGTAATCCACGTGCTGGATGCTTCCCGCAGCGTATCGGTGACAAGCAATCTGGTTTCCGAAACGCTGCGCGATGAATTTGTTTCAGAGAAGAAAAGCGAATACGAAAAACTTCGCCAACAACACGCCAGCCGGAAAAAGCGTAAGAAGTATCTCCCTATTGAAGAAGCACGCCGCAATAAAACGAATATCGACTGGCCGTCGGTATCTATCGTCAGGCCTAACCGGCCCGGGCGACAGGTGTTTGAGGACTACCCGCTGGATGAAATCCGTAACTACATCGACTGGGGACCCTTTTTCACAGCCTGGGAGATGCCCGGCCGCTTTCCCGAAGTTTTGGAAGATGAGAAGTACGGAGAAGAGGCCCACAAACTGTACGATGATGCCAACCAGCTGCTCGACTGCATCATCAAACAGAAGCTGCTGAAGGCCAATGCCGTAATCGGCCTCTATCCGGCCAACTCTGTCGGAGATGATATTGAGCTGTACACCGATGAGAGCCGAAGTGAAGTGCTCACCACATTTCACACCCTTCGCCAGCAGGCGCAGAAGAGAAGCGGCCAGCCCAATAAGGCCCTGGCCGACTTTGTAGCACCCAAAGAGAGTGGAATCGCCGATTACATGGGAGGCTTTGCCGCAACCGCCGGTATCGGGGCTCCTGAGCTTGTCCGGCAGTTCGAGGAAGATCACGACGACTATAACGCCATTTTAGCCAAAGCGCTGGCCGACCGCCTGGCCGAGGCCTTTACGGAACTGATCCACGAGAAAGTACGAAAACAGTTCTGGGGTTATGGCGCTGATGAGCAGCTGAGCAATCAAGAGCTTATTAAGGAGCTGTATGACGGCATCCGTCCGGCGGCAGGCTACCCGGCTCAGCCCGATCATACCGAAAAGCGCATACTGTTCGACCTGCTAAAGACGGAAGAGTCTACCGGCATCGAACTGACCGAAAACCTGGCTATGATGCCGGCCGCTTCGGTATGCGGACTCTATTTCAGCCATCCCGAAGCCGACTATTTCAATGTAGGCAAGCTGGGTAAAGACCAGATCGAAGACTATGCACGCCGCAAAGGCATGAGCGTAGAAGAAATAGAGCGCTGGCTGCAATCGAATCTGAATTATTAGAGCGGGGGGCAGAACAACGGAGCGGGAACACAAATGCCGCGGGTTAGGCGGATGAACCCGGACAGGTTGTTTATAATCCCGCCTCTACTTCACCCTGCCGGATGAGCCGGGATCGTGGATCGCTCTGGTCACCGGTCATCCGTCGCCCGTCTGCTTCAGAAGCCTGCCAGCAATGTGAGTGAGAATCCGTAGCCTTAAGCCACAAACTCTTCCGAAGGAACCTCCAAATCAACAAGGGCTTTAGCCCTTTTCCCGCCGCTGAAAGGGCTGAAGCCCTTAGCATGTCAGGCCGGTCATCCCTGACCTGAAGGCCGGGGCGATTGGGCTTAAAGGCCGGTATAACAGCAGTTGCAGGGGTCAGCAGCCGCTTGAAACAGGGAACTGAAGGCGTCAGCTCATCCTTATCAACTCTTAAACAGCTCTTTCTCCGTCCATTTCCCGTATCGGTAATAGAGAGCAGCGAACATGCTGCTGATCACAAAACTGGCTGCGATCCCCATTCCAATTCCCGGCTCATTCCAGTATGCTGAGAAAAAATAAGTGAGCGGGAAACGGAGTACCCAGAACGAAATAATATTCAGTATCAGTACCTGAACCATAGCTCCGGATGCGCGAACGATGCCATTTAAAACAAAATTAATGCCCAGAAACGGATAAAAAAATGCGATAATCCGTAAATATTGTGCTCCAAAATTCCGGGCCGCTTCTTCCTCCAGAAACAGACTCACCCCGAAATCGGCAAACAGAACCACCAGAAACGCAATGAACAGCATAACTGCTGTATTAATAAGGAGAGAGTAGCGCCCGATAAGATGTACGCGGTCCCACTGTTTAATCCCAATGTTCTGTCCGGCCATGCTGTTTACGGCCGACCCAAGCGCCATGGAAGGAATCATGAGGATACTGTCTAGCCGCTGCGCCGCCCCAAAGCCGGCTACTACGTGCTCGCCAAGAGAATTTACCACGCTCATAATCGCCATCAAACCGGCAGATATGACCACCATTTGCAATCCGGAAGGTATTCCCAGCTTTAAAATCAGCCATGTCTCTTCTGCTTTTGGCAGTGAAGGTATCGTGAACGGTATCGATCTGCGGCGGAGGATGATATACATGCCGTATAAAAAGGCGACACCCTGCGAAAGTACCGTGGCGTATGCAGCGCCTTCTATTCCCAAATCAAATACAGATATAAACAGCGGATCCAGAACAGCATTCAAAAGAACTGCTGCCAGTACGAACCGAAGCGGTGTTTTACTGTCACCAACTGCCCTCAGTACCGTACCGATAAAGTTATATCCAAATAGAAATACAATTCCGGTAAAGTTAATCTGCAGATAGGATTTTGCCGGCATCAGCATGGCATCCGGTGTACCGAGCAACCGCAGAATAGGTTCAGCCAGAAAATAACCGGCCGTGCCCAGCGCCAAAGACAACGACAGCAGAAGAACGACAAACGCATTCAGATATCTCTTCAGGCCCTCCTGATCGGCTTTCCCTTTTTGCTGTGATAAAATGGTGAGCGCTGCACTGTTAATGCCGATGATCAGCGACAAGAGGGTGAACAGCACGGTACTGGAAATGGCGACGGCACCGAGCGCATTTGCTCCAATTAAATTGCCAATCCACAAACTGTCTATAAACTGATAGGAGGCCTGCAGCAGATTCGTAAGCATAATCGGTATCGAAAACGAAACCATCTGCTTGAAAATATTGCCTGAAGTAAAATCGGATTGTTTCATGGTGAACAGGAGAGAATACACATTTTCAGTCAGCCAGGGTATCTTCTCCCGGTAACCCTGATGCCGTTTGTTTTGTTAGGGCGTGTTGACATTCAACGTGCCCTAGGAGTCGTTTTGAAAGTCCCGGTTATACCAGGACCGATCTGTGAAAGATACGGCTTTTATTACACCCTTGAACCGCTCTAAAAAGGGCGGGCTTCCATCAGAATAAAATCACAAAACAACGACATTTGATGTAAAAAGAATCACTCTTCAGAATAAGATAAGTACATTCCCATTTTTGGCTTTCACCTGATGAAGTGTGTCTCCCGAGTTTCGGGCAGACAATGAAATTACAGCCACTGAAAAATTATGATTCCCCTAAGGTGCTATTAAAAG
>CALJMB010000089.1 GCA_937982515.1 uncultured Balneolaceae bacterium | reverse complement strand
GCTCACTTTCTTACACGTTGTACCTCAGGCTCCTAACACACTAATTAGGGCGTGTGGCCATTCAACGTGCGGCGTGTCTTTGGGCTGATTAGGCGCATCTCTGCGTTACGGGCATGGCGCATAGCGTGAACCCCGGGGACGCTATGCGCCATGCGCTCTGCGGTTCACCCGCACATCCACATGCTCAGGCTGAATGTCCACACGCCCTAGCCAATAACCAAGCCCCTCTACCGGGTAATTACCGTCCTGCCGGTTTCCCGTGGATGAGGCATCCCCCTTGCAGGCCCTGGTTCGCTTTCAAGGATAAGGGGGATCACCGTCTCTTCCAGTAACTTAAAAATAGGTTTATCATACTCGCGCAGTTCATTCGCATATTCCAGAAAAGAAGTCATCACCACGATCGATTCCAGCTCGGGAAACATGAAGATGTACTGGCCCCCGTACCCGCAGGCAAACAAGGCCTGATATCCTCCGATCTCCTGTTTCCACCACATATAGCCATAGTAGTTTGAACTGTGGTCGCTTTGGGTATAGGTTTTCAAAGATTTCAGCAGCCATTGCTCAGGTACAATGCGTTTCCCCTCATATACGCCGCCGTTCAATACCATCTGCCCGATTTTAATCATGTCGGAAGGTTTCATAAACATGTTATTACCGCCCGTGTAGTAGCCCTGAGGGTCGCGATACCAGGTTTCCAGTTCGATGTCCAGAGGATCAAACAGATACCTCCGGGCGAACTCCCGCGTAGTCATGCCCGAGGCTTTGGTCAGGATCACCGAGAGCAAGTGCGAACTGCCCGTACTGTAGATCATTTGTCCCCCGGGCTCTTCTACCAGAGGCTGCTCCAGAACGTAACGTACCCAGTTTCTGCTGTTTACCCATCGGGAGTAATTGTAAAAACTGGTTGATTTCAAACCCGCCCGCATAGTAAGCAGGTCTTCTATGGTAATGGCCAGCTTAGCCGGATCGGTCTCACTGTTCATATACTCCGGAAAGAATTCCTGAATAGGCTGCGTGATGCTCTGCAGAATGCCCCGATCCAGGGCGATGCCGATCAGCAGTGACATAATGCTTTTGGAAGCCGACTTGATGTTCACCGCCTGATCGGCATCCATCTCCTGGAAATAATCTTCAATAATAAGCCGGCCTTCTTTATGAATCAGCAGGCTGCTGAGCGAATGTATCTCTGCCGCTTTTTGGTATACTTTCTTTAGAACGGCACTATTTTCAGGGATAGCTTCCTCAGGCGCCGATAACGCGGGATGAGATTCGGGCAAAATCCGGGAGCGGGCTTCGGCTTCAAAGAAAGGTTTGGATGTTCCCAGATATCGATGCACGGAAGTAGCCATACCCATCCCGACGGCCGACAGTATCAGTAATATATAAGCAAAAAATGCTTGTAATGACTTAATTTCCATCCTCTTATTTCTCCTCTTCTTGATGATTGTATTTACACCAACTCTCCTCTCTATATGATGATGAAATACAAATGTTCCCGCAACTTATTAAGAATATTGAGCTTCTATTTAATAGATTATTAACTGCCCGAGGCATGAAGCGGTGAGTATAGTCCAATGCCCGAAGGCCGGCCTCAGGCATCCCCG
>CALJMB010000088.1 GCA_937982515.1 uncultured Balneolaceae bacterium | reverse complement strand
TTATGTTGATCTTGATTGGTTTATGTGTTGTACCCTCTGTGCTATGGGGAGAGGTGTCTTTCGTATGTACAGGCCTTGAACGTATTAATACGCTATTTCGTGCCGGATCGATTTTTAAATTCTGTGAGCAGATACATGCGGGTTAGGCAGAACCACCGTAGGGGCAGACACGTGGATCGGGCAGACACGTGGGTCTGCCCCTACGGTGTGTCTGTCTGTGTTCTTTCTCCATTCTACAATTAATCAATACATATTAACTAACCTGGCTATCTCATTGTGGTGTACCCCTAAATCCCCTGAAGGGGACTTGTTGGGCTGGTTGCCCCGTCAGAGAAAGATGTAGTACGCCTTGGAGGTGTACTACATCTGGACGTACTTATGTTTGTTGAATGGCACTTCAAAAGTCCCCTTCAGGGGATTTAGGGGTGCACGGAACGGGCTTCACCCGGGTCTGCCGCCCTGCCGGGTCCGTCCCTTGCCCCTCCGCCAGCTGCCGGAAGGGGGGGGCTCCAGATCTGCCGGCATAGCTGATTCCCGTTATTGTGTGTTCGTGCCGCTGCCCTTCCTGCATCAAACCATCGGGTCGATCTGAGCCCATCTGTGGCTGCCTCGTCCGTGTTCATTCGCACAGCTCCGCGGCTAACCTTTACTGACCCAGCGGCTTCCATCCACAAAAAAACGCCACTCCCGCTTGGCGTGTGCCCCGGCATAATCCACCCCGATGCGGGGGGAGGCGGCGATGGAATCATCGGGGATGACAATGCCGCGGTCTTCGATCCATAGGGTGCCGCCGGACAGAGAGGCGCCGTTGTGCTGCTGTGTGGTGATGCCCAGGGCCTGGGTAAGGCGGCCGGGCCCGGCAGTCAGGGCGGGGGAGACTGTGGCTTTGTTGCGGCGGGTAAGCATCGTCTGTTGCCCGTCCAGGGGTTCTATGGCGCGAATCAGCACGGCATCCGCCTGGCCCTCCACGTTGGTCACCACATTAAACAGGTGATGGATGCCGTAGCACAGGTATACATAAGCTACTCCGCCGGACCGGTACATCGTTTCGGTGCGGGCGGTGCGTAATCCGTCATTGGCGTGGCTGGCGCGGTCGTTACGTCCGCAGTACGCTTCCACTTCAGTGATAATACCGGAGGTGAGTACCCCATCCAGCCGGGTACAGAGTACTTTTCCCGTCAGTTCCCGGGCGATGCGTACAACATCGCCGCGCCTGTAAAATTCATCCGGAAGTTTAAGAGCAGGCATGAGGGATCAGGAAGCGGTAGAGTAGGGATTTTCGGGAAGTGTCTTGCCTATCACAAAAACATCGCGATACGCTTTTGCGATGATGACCGAGAGCACCAGCAGAACCGCCGAGTAAAATGCCCAGACAACAACAATCACCAGTATGGTGTATCCCTGATAAAAGTACCGATAGGCGCTGAAGGCGTAATCCAGGTACAGGCCTACACCATATTTGGCGATTTCGAACATGAGCGTATAGAAGAGCGCTCCAAACAGGGCCACTTTGGGGAGCATCCGTTTTTCGCTGATGAACCGCAGCAGGATGTAGAACAGAAAAAAGGTAAACAAAACGGGAATGATGATGTTTATGAACTCATACACCCGGCTGAGCTCTATGGTAACATCGGTAAAGGGCAGGGGAATCTGGTTGATGGATATGAGGGAGACCAGGGAGATGGCCAGGCTGAAAAAGATAAAGACGCCCCCAATCAGCCCAAAGGTGAAAAAATTATAGACCCACTCCAGTATGGGGTGTTTGCGGTCTTCTATCTCAAAGATGCTGAAAACCACGTGCTTGATGGTATGAAGCAGCCCCTGAGAGAAAACCACCAGTATAATAATTCCCATGATACCGAACACCCGGCGGGCTCCGATCAGAGGTTTGAGAAGCGTTTCAAGTGTAACGGCCCCGCTAAAAATGTCGCCACTCCGCGATTCATACGTGAAACTGGGAAACAGCTCCCGCCCGTAGCGCATGATCTCCTCAAAGGCGGCCTCGAACGAAAGCACGTACCCGATGATGGAAATCATAAGAAGAGTAAAAGGGATGGCGCAGATAAAGAGATTAAATGTGATGGCGGATGCATTGAAAAACACGTCCTTTTTCTTGACAATGGCTACAATGAGCCGCCAGAAATCCTTATACTTCTCCACAGTTGGTTGTTATAGATTCAAAAGTGAGCTTAAGTTAAGGGCTGTCTTTTATTAATGCCAGTTCACAGCAGGCGCTATGTACAACATACAATTTTTAGTAATCCTAAAAGTACAGTAATATTATCATCGTTCCGGGGCGTGCATATTCTATAGGCCAGGTATCTATGCATTTTCTGTGCACCTCTATGCACACTCTGCGTAACTCCGTGGCACAGCCCTTCACATATTTAGGTGTTGTTCCGCAGAGATACACAAAGGATACACAGAGTGGCACAGAGAAAACCCAAACACTTTAATACGCAAACACCCACTTCATGAGCACCAAAACCAAGTTGCAAACTCCGCTGATGCGCCAATACTTCGAAATTAAGGAGAAGTATCCGGGCACGATTCTGCTGTTTCGGGTGGGGGATTTCTACGAGACGTTTGCCGACGACGCGCAACTGGTAAGCCGGGAGCTGGGTATTACGCTAACCAGGCGTAATAACGGCAGCGACCAGACGCCGCTGGCGGGCTTTCCGTACCACGCCCTCGACACCTACCTGCCCAAGCTGGTGAAGCGGGGCCATCGCGTGGCGGTATGCGACCAGGTAGAGGACCCCGCGGAGGCGAAGAAGGCGGGGCGCAAGGTGGTGGAACGGGAAGTGACCGAAATCACCACACCCGGGGTGACGCTCTCGGAGAAGCTTCTGGAGCACAAGCGTAATAACTATGCTTTGGCGGTATGGTGGGCCGGGGGCACGGCGGGTGTAGCCTTCTCGGACGTATCCACGGGCGAGTTTGCCCTCAGCCAGGTGAGCCGGGAGTACCTGGGTGACCTGGTACAGTCGATCGCTCCTTCCGAACTGCTTATCCCCCAAAAGCTAAAAAATAAGGTGCCCGATGAACTACAGGATTATAATATAACGCTGATCGATGACTGGGTGTACGAGGGTGATTACGGCTACAACCTGCTCACCGGCCATTTTGAGATCCACTCCCTCAAAGGCTTCGGGGTGGAAGAGCTGACCGTGGCTCAAATCGCCGCGGGAGCGCTGATGCATTATATACGGGAGACGCAGAAAGCCTCGCTGGGACACATCCGCCGCCTCTACGCTTTCGAAAATCAGGAGTATATGTCGCTGGATGCGGCCACCAAGCGTAACCTGGAGCTGATTGCCAGCATGCAGGAGGGCGGAACCGAAGGTACACTGGTATCCATCCTCGACAAAACCAACACAGCCATGGGCGGACGCCTGCTGCGCAAGTGGATTATGCGTCCTCTGAAGCGCCTGAAGCCCATTACACAGCGTCTGAATGCCGTGGAAGCCTTGTTCGTGAACCATGAGGTGCGTGAAAATCTGCGGGAAGAACTCGACCAGGTGGGCGATCTCGAGCGGCTGATCTCACGTATATGCGTAGGGCGTACCAACGCCCGCGACCTGATGCAACTAAAGCTCTCCCTGGCGCAGGTGCCGCGCATCAAGATGCAGTTCAGCCAGCTGGAGGAACCGCTGCTCCAGGATATCCGCGACCGCCTGAAACTGCTGATCGAAGTGCAAGAGCGTATTGAAAAGGCTATCAAAGAAGATCCTCCGGCCAGTGTGCGCGACGGAGGCATCTTCAACGACGGCTTCAACGCAGAGCTGGATGAGCTGCGCGATGTGGCGCGTAATGGGAAGAGCTACATCGCCCGTATCAAACAGGAACTGGCACAGCAAACCGGCATCGGCTCGCTGAAGATCGGCTACAACAAGGTGTTTGGCTACTACATCGAAGTGACCAACACACACAAAGCTAAGGTGCCCGGCCACTTTATCCGCAAGCAGACGCTGGTCAACTCCGAGCGCTACATCACCCCGGAACTGAAGGAGGTGGAGGAGAAGATTCTCTCTTCCGAGGAGCGCAGCAAGACGCTGGAGTATGAGCTGTTTGAAGAACTGCGGCTGTATGTGGCTGAGTTTGCCGAGGACATCCAGCAGGTGGCACAGGCCCTGGCCGAGCTCGACTGCCTGCAGAGCTTTGCCGAGGTGGCTTTTCGCAACAACTACTGTAAGCCCTCTATCGCCGACGACCAGGTGATCGACATCAAAAAAGGACGCCATCCGGTGGTGGAGAAGAACCTTCCGCCCGGCGAGCCCTTCATTCCGAATGACATCCACCTGGAGAATGAAGAGGAGCAGATCCTGATTATTACCGGTCCCAATATGGCCGGTAAGAGCATCATTCTGCGTCAGACGGGGCTGATTGTGCTGCTGGCCCAGATCGGCTGTTTTGTACCCGCCGAGGAGGCGCACATCGGGCTGGTGGACAAGATCTTTACGCGTGTGGGCGCTTCGGATAACCTGGCGGCCGGGGAAAGTACGTTCCTGGTAGAGATGAACGAGGCGGCCAACATACTGAACAACGCCACGCGCAACTCGCTGATTCTGCTGGACGAGGTGGGGCGCGGTACCAGTACTTTTGACGGATTGAGTATCGCATGGGCGCTGGCCGAGTACCTGCACAACCAGCCGGCGGTGGCAGCCAAGACGCTCTTTGCCACGCACTACCACGAGCTGAACGAGCTGGAAAATATGTATGAGCACATCGTCAACTACAACGTGCAGGTCAAGGAGCACGACGGCAAGGTGATCTTTCTGCGCAAACTGGTGCGCGGCGGGGCCGACCACAGCTACGGCATACAGGTGGCCGACATGGCGGGACTGCCGTCGGTAGTCATCGAACGGGCGAAGGAGATCCTGAAGAATCTGGAAAGCCACAGCCTGGACATAACCGACAGCAGCGGTACGCTGGAAGAAGGCGCCAGGAAAAAGCAGGCTGCCGCACAAAAGGCGGCAAAACATATAGAGAGGCAGGAACAGATCGAACAGATGTCGCTCTTCCAGACACAGCTCGACCCACAGATAGAGATGCTCATCGACAAGCTTCGTGCCTGCGACCCCAACCGCATGACGCCCATCGAATCGCTCATGCTCGTTGCCGAACTGAAGAAACTGGCGGATAAGGATTAGCCGCGGATGCACGCGGATTATAACGGATTTATTTATGGAAGTAATAGATAGTTAGATGATGGCACTATAAAGTCTCCCCTCCCGGGGAGGGGATTAAGGGGTGGGTTGGAAGGGGCTATAATTAGTTTTAAGTCGCGGGTCGTGAGTGGACCTGAGATCGGCTATACCACAGAGGTTCACGGAGAAGACACAGAGTTACACAAAGGTTTTCTTTGTGGCTCTCTGTGTCTTCTCTGTGTAACTTTGTGGTACAACAAATCTCCTTGGTAATGCTACGCTATAAATAAGCAAGTGCTTGATCTGATATACACTTTCTAAGTTTCTGAAACTTTGGAAGTGTCAGATGTCATATCTTCTCACTTCTGCTCTAAAACTCTTTCCAATGTCCCGACCAGCCGGTCTCCCCGCAGATCTGCCCCCGCAGCCACTACCTTCCCTTCCGGCCCGATGAGATAATAGGTAGGATATCCTTTAACAAGAAATTTGGAGCTGTACACTCCCCGTTCGTCTGCTATCTGCGGCCAGGGAAGGTCATAGGTTTCCAGAGCACGTTGTAGCGATGCTTTAGGTTCATAGGCAAAACCAACGATAGTAAAGTCTTTAGACCGGAACCGCTCATACACTTCCCTGAGCTTAGGGATGGCTTGGATACAGGGGCCGCACCAGCTCCCCCAGAAATCAAGCAGTACATACATACCTTTTAGTGCTTCAGTGCCGATATTCAGGTTATCTATTGTCGTGGCTTCCCATATGGGAGCGGCATTGCCAACTGTAAGGCTTCTGCGTTTGACAGCCGGGGACGGGCGCAGGCGGATCCAGTTGCCTTCCCGATCTATATTGGCTACCTCCCAGGAGTCATCGCCCAAAGTAAAGGACGGGTGAACGTAAAACTTCTGCTCCCGGTACATTTGTGTAAGATCCAGCGCTACAGCTTCATTTGATCCCGACCCTATTTCCAGTGTATCATTATGGTTGTAGTCTACCATGACTTGATGAAACTCTCTGAATTGCAGCTCAAATAGGGTGGACAGATAAAAGTTCCGGCCATTGAGCATCCCCACACGGTTTTTGAATGGCAGCTCGTACGTCAGATCGGGTGCCTCTGCCACCGCCGATGACCGGTACCCCGGCGGCAGATCGGCTGGCCGGGCTATGGAGAAAGGCACCGTTACAGTAACCGGCTCTCCGTCTTTTAGCTGCTCAATTTGAACATGGGTGATATGATTCTGATGAGCCATTGAGTCTGTTGTTGCAAAAACAAACTCGCTATGATCAATGCTGTTGTCATTATTCTGATCTACGTAAATATTCCACTCTGCAGTGTTATTCGTCTGTCCCGCCACCACAAGTACGGTGTTGTCCGGTGCATACGAAACCCTTTGAAAGTAATAGACAGGATTAGTAAGCATTTCGGGAACGCCATTTATCTCTGTGTTCCACTCGCCGGGATCATAAAAGTTAGACAACATATCCCGATCATACAGTAATGTGCCGGAACCCTGCATGGGTATTCCATCGTAGGTTATGTTAAGGTCAGCAGCTGTTTCAAGTTTAACCACAGGCCAGAGTCCCTCCAGCGCCTCCGGAGGAATATCGTGCCAGACATCGATGGTATCTTGAACCGTCTTTTCTCTGTCAAATAGTACGCTCCGTGGCTCACGGTAGTTATAGTCAGGCTGCTCTTCTACACTGAAAATAGAACCACGTGTATATTTATAGTAAGCTTTATCTCCCCGTTCACCCGTAAGTTTTACAGACCAAATCCCGTTCCTGAACACAGCCGGTTTGCTCAAACCTCCGGCTCCAAAACCCGAACCCTCGTTGCCGGGATTCCACCGGTTCAGGGTACCTGCCCAGAATATACCATCGCCGGAAGGCGTAGATTCCGGTACAGCAATATTAAAGGTTACAGTCACGCTATCCGGGTTCATTTCCTGTGCCGTCAGGTACATGTAATTAGCCGTGGTGAGAATAGCCAGCAAAATGATCCTTTTCATAAGGGTTTAATTACATTGAGCATATAGGTGCTATTTAAATAGTATAAATCGAATTAAATATCAACAGCCTTGTAACACAGAGGTTCACGGAGAAGACACAGAGTTACACAAAGGTTTTCTTTGTGGCTCTCTGTGTCTTCTCTGTGTAACTTTGTGGTACAACAAATCTCCTTGGTAATGCTACGCTATAAATAAGCAAGTGCTTGATCTGATATACACTTTCTAAGTTTCTGAAACTTTGGAAGTGTCAGATGTCATATCTTCTCACTTCTGCTCTAAAACTCTTTCCAATGTCCCGACCAGCCGGTCTCCCCGCAGATCTGCCCCCGCAGCCACTACCTTCCCTTCCGGCCCGATGAGATAATAGGTAGGATATCCTTTAACAAGAAATTTGGAGCTGTACACTCCCCGTTCGTCTGCTATCTGCGGCCAGGGAAGGTCATAGGTTTCCAGAGCACGTTGTAGCGATGCTTTAGGTTCATAGGCAAAACCAACGATAGTAAAGTCTTTAGACCGGAACCGCTCATACACTTCCCTGAGCTTAGGGATGGCTTGGATACAGGGGCCGCACCAGCTCCCCCAGAAATCAAGCAGTACATACATACCTTTTAGTGCTTCAGTGCCGATATTCAGGTTATCTATTGTCGTGGCTTCCCATATGGGAGCGGCATTGCCAACTGTAAGGCTTCTGCGTTTGACAGCCGGGGACGGGCGCAGGCGGATCCAGTTGCCTTCCCGATCTATATTGGCTACCTCCCAGGAGTCATCGCCCAAAGTAAAGGACGGGTGAACGTAAAACTTCTGCTCCCGGTACATTTGTGTAAGATCCAGCGCTACAGCTTCATTTGATCCCGACCCTATTTCCAGTGTATCATTATGGTTGTAGTCTACCATGACTTGATGAAACTCTCTGAATTGCAGCTCAAATAGGGTGGACAGATAAAAGTTCCGGCCATTGAGCATCCCCACACGGTTTTTGAATGGCAGCTCGTACGTCAGATCGGGTGCCTCTGCCACCGCCGATGACCGGTACCCCGGCGGCAGATCGGCTGGCCGGGCTATGGAGAAAGGCACCGTTACAGTAACCGGCTCTCCGTCTTTTAGCTGCTCAATTTGAACATGGGTGATATGATTCTGATGAGCCATTGAGTCTGTTGTTGCAAAAACAAACTCGCTATGATCAATGCTGTTGTCATTATTCTGATCTACGTAAATATTCCACTCTGCAGTGTTATTCGTCTGTCCCGCCACCACAAGTACGGTGTTGTCCGGTGCATACGAAACCCTTTGAAAGTAATAGACAGGATTAGTAAGCATTTCGGGAACGCCATTTATCTCTGTGTTCCACTCGCCGGGATCATAAAAGTTAGACAACATATCCCGATCATACAGTAATGTGCCGGAACCCTGCATGGGTATTCCATCGTAGGTTATGTTAAGGTCAGCAGCTGTTTCAAGTTTAACCACAGGCCAGAGTCCCTCCAGCGCCTCCGGAGGAATATCGTGCCAGACATCGATGGTATCTTGAACCGTCTTTTCTCTGTCAAATAGTACGCTCCGTGGCTCACGGTAGTTATAGTCAGGCTGCTCTTCTACACTGAAAATAGAACCACGTGTATATTTATAGTAAGCTTTATCTCCCCGTTCACCCGTAAGTTTTACAGACCAAATCCCGTTCCTGAACACAGCCGGTTTGCTCAAACCTCCGGCTCCAAAACCCGAACCCTCGTTGCCGGGATTCCACCGGTTCAGGGTACCTGCCCAGAATATACCATCGCCGGAAGGCGTAGATTCCGGTACAGCAATATTAAAGGTTACAGTCACGCTATCCGGGTTCATTTCCTGTGCCGTCAGGTACATGTAATTAGCCGTGGTGAGAATAGCCAGCAAAATGATCCTTTTCATAAGGGTTTAATTACATTGAGCATATAGGTGCTATTTAAATAGTATAAATCGAATTAAATATCAACAGCCTTGTAGCACAGAGGTTCACAGAGAAACCACAGAGTTACACAAAGGTTTTCTCTGTGTCTTCTCTGTGTAACTTTGTGGTACAACAAACACTTCTGATAAGTGTTCTGAGCCATTGTAAAAGCTATAAACATATAGTATCCTTCCGTGTTGATTAACTTGCGGGGGTGTATGGCCATATGCTCCTGCCCTTCATGCCATCCGCGTTCCAAACAGCATACTCTAACATGAAAACCTCTGCCAAATACATCGCCGACCGCATCCGTCTGATGATTGCCACCAAGCAGTTCCAGGTGGGGGAAATGTTGCCATCCACCCGCCAGCTGGGCCAGCAGCTGGAGACGAGTTTCCATACCGTTCGCAAAGCGTACCACATCCTGGAAGGAGAGGGGCTGGTGCGCGGAGAACGGGGGCGCGGCTTTATTGTCGTGCGCCAGACCACGAACCTGGATAAGGCCGACCGGCTGGAGATCGGAGCCGGGAAAATGCATAAACTGCTGGAAGAACTCATCGGACACGGGCTGGATGAATCGGAGATCGACGAGCTGTTCCAGGAGCAGCTGAGTTTTATGGAGTGGCCCGACCGCATCGAAAGCTGCGCCGCTATCGGGGAGACCGACGAACTGGGATACATGCTCGCCGACGCGATTAAGAAAGAGGTGGGGGTTCGGAGTGCGGTGCTAAACGCCAATCAGTACAACGAAACGGTGAAGTACGACGCCCTCTTTGTGCCTATACAGCTGGTGAACAGCTTCCGCGACTTTGCCGAGACCGGGCGCTTGCTGCCTATCGTATACGGCTTCGATCCCAATATACTGCTCTCCATTGTCGACCGCGTGGCTATAGAAACCATCGGGCTGGTAACCTCCGAAGAGGAGACCATTCCCAAAATTATTACCACACTGAAAGCCAGCATCAGCTTTGAAGGGTCGTTCGTAGCCGGAGCTACCTACGGCAAATCGCTGCCGCTGTTCGTGCGGGATACGGATCTGATTCTCTACACCTCCCGCAGTGCCAGTCTCGTGGAGGAGAAAATCCCCGAACGCCGACGTATTATGCTGCAGTACACGATATCCGATCAGAGCGCCGATACGATAAGAGCGGAACTGTGGGATCAGTGATCCGCGGCGGTGGGTGGTGGTAGGTGATAGCCGGGTAGGTGAGGCAAGTTATGAATTGTTACTTTTATGATGCATAAGGAGTGAAAGGAATCCAGAATTCAGGAGCCAGAATTTCGAAGTTGGTGCGTACTCTTCTGACTCCTGAATTCTTTCCGGCAAAAGCCGAAGTTCCGCAAACAGGCTATGAGATCGTATAAACACCCGGCGCTGCTATACACTCACCAACCAACTTATTCCACCTTCAACACCATAACCGTCAGATCGTCGTGCGGGTTGTCGGCAAATTCCTGTACGTTGCGGACCAATCCGTTCAGAAAGGCCGTTGCAGAATAGGAGTAGTGTTCTTCTGCATATGCGGCAAGGCGCTGTTGTCCAAACTCTTCTTTTCCGTTCCGGGCTTCCACCAGTCCGTCGGTATACAGAAGCAAAAGGTCTTCGGCGTTCAGCTGCACCTGTTCCGAGGCATAATCCGCTTCAGGGTTGAGCCCGATGGCGGGTCCCGTAGGTTTAAGCCAATGGCTGCTGCCCGAAGCGCCATTCAGTAATAACGGAGGATGGTGGCCGGCGTTGGTATAGCGTAGCGTTCGGCCCATGGGATCCAGCGCGGCGAGAAACAGAGTAATGAAACGGATCTGTTTCAGGTTATAGCGGAACAGCTCATTGAGCCGCCGGGTCAGCAATGGCAACTCATCGTAGTCAGGGCCCAGTATCCGCAGGGAGGTTTGCAGGCTGGCCATAAGCATGCTGGCCGGCACGCCCTTGCCCATCACATCGCCCATGGCCAGGCCCTGCAGGCAGTCGCGGTAGCAGAAAAAATCGTAATAGTCGCCTCCTACGATACCCGAAGGACGTGAGAGGGCGGCAATCTGAATGCCATCAACAACCGGGGTGCTGCCAGGCAACAGGTGGCGCTGAACTTTGGCAGCCATCTCCAGGTCGTGCTCAAGTTCACGCAGCTGGCCGGGTGAGTAGTGATCCAGGCAGACGCAGGTGGTAAAATCTATCATCAGCCGCTCGGGTTCAACCTCATCGTTGCATACTATACACTGGCCAAAGCTGCCGTCTTCGATATGCTCCAGCGCATGTTCAATCTCGGCCAGTATGGGGACATCCGCTTTTGTAATGGTGCCGTCGGACGTTCCGTCCTTTCCCAGATAGAGACTACCGTTTTTTCCGGAATTCGTCAGCCAGTCGGCCAGGTTCTTGTGATGTTGTCTGAGGGAAGTCCTGATACGGCTTAATATGTTTTGTTCCATTCCGTTCACCTTTATTTATTCTGTTATCAGGTCCGTGCAGCAGTCGGTAAGATGTGCCAGTTTCACTTATACGCCGGCTGGTTGCAGGGGTTTCGGGCCGGCAAAAGTAAGATTTAAGGGCTATGGGCTCCGCTCATTACTTGGCAGAGCCTCCGCGATTACTTAGCAGGCCTTCTGTCAAGCCTTGGCAGAGCATGGTCTCATTACTTGACAGACGCTCTGTCAAGTAATGACAGAAGCTCCGTCAAGGCGTGGCAGGAGACCTGCCCAAACAGCAAGCGGCGGACAGGCCTCCCGTCCTGCATGCCCCCGGGGCCATTTGCCGGACCCGCAACAGCTGCGTTCTATCTCCCTCCGGCTCCTTCGTTTTTTACTTTATACTTTTTACGTATTACTCATTACTTTTCATCTCTCCCGCTTAGCATCTGTGCACAACAAATTAAGGCAAACGGTACATGAGCAAAAAATCCATCAACAAACTCCTCAGGCGTGCCCTGAAGGCCGTGGAGGCCGAAATTGAGACGGTACGGGAGAAGCCGGCGCGGGATGTGTTGTTTGAGGGTAAGCGCAGGGAGCATCATCCGCCCGGAGTATTTTATTACGAGTTTGAATCGCAGAACAGCTCTATCCGCTTTGCGGAGGCCATTCGCGGGGAAATGGACGGCTACGATGAGGAACTGGAACTCTATCCTGTGGAGGTAGACGATGACACGGTGGTGCTCCACTTCCCGCACAATTTTGGCGAGCAGATAAAGAAGGTGAGCCTGGAATGGGAGAACGATTTCGTGCTTCGGAAGCTTCACGGTGAACTGGAAAAACTGGAGGACGGCCGGAAACACCAGGACCGGCTGGAACGCCTGCTGGAACCGGATGCCGGCCGCGATGCGGGAGAGGATGACTCCGGGATAAGGGTGCTGGACGACAGCCGCCGCAACGAAGCGCAGCATGAGGCGCTGATTAAATCGCTTCGCAACCGCACGCTGTTTGTGTGGGGCCCGCCCGGCACAGGCAAGACTTCCACCCTGGGCTTTATGATGGCCAACTACCTGATTAAAGGAAAACGGGTGTTGTTCGCCTCCAACACCAACCGGGCCGTAGACGTAGGCCTGCTCAGCGCTATGGATGCGCTGACGGCTATCGAAAAGGAGCATCTGGAACAGGAAATCACCCGCTTCGGTGACATGGCACTGGACAGCGGACGGCTGGAACAGGTACTGTTTGAACGCCAGGTTAAAGAAAGGGAGGAAAGGCAGAAAGCGAAGGCAGCCGGCCTCATGAACTTGCTGGGCAAGTACCAGAAGCTGCAGCGCGAAATCGACAACCTGATGGAGCACGGGGAAGATGTACCCAAAGAACTGGACTACGAGATCAGCCTGCTGGGCATCCAGGTGGATGAACACGGCGGGGTGGAGGCGCTGGAGGAGAAAATAGAGCAGATGGTTACCGTCAACGAGCGGGCCGAACTGCGCCGCCGCAGGCTGGTGGCTACCACGCTGGCCAAGGTGTGTACCTCGGAGCTGTTCGACGGCATGGAGTTCGATGCGGTGGTTATCGACGAAGCCTCCATGGCCAGCCTGCCGTATCTGATGGTGCTGGCCGCCAAGGCTAAGTCGCACATTGTGGCGGTGGGCGACCCCATGCAGCTGCCGCCCATCGCGCTAACCGACGATGCCGCCTCCCGCAGGTTCCTGGAGGAGGATATCTTTACCTACGTCTCCAAAGCCGAAACCACCGAAGACCTGTTTGCCTGGCACGATGCCAACCGCCCCCTTACCGCCTTCTTCGACACCCAATACCGCATGAAGCAGGACCTGGCAGAGGTGCTGAGTTCGGTATTCTATGAGGGCCGGCTGAAAACGGCCGCCGGCGATGCAAAGCCGTTAACCAATGGTAAACCGCCGGCCGGAAAAGCACCTACCGTCAACGTCATCGATACCCGTAAATATGGGCCCGTATTGCGGCAAAAAGAAGATGGATGGGGATTTAGCCCGGTCAACGAAGTGCACCTGTTCTTTATTTTGAAGATGGTGAAGCGCCTGGTGCTGAAAAATCACGTGCCGATGAACGAGATCGGAGTTATCGTGCCCTTCCGCAGCACAGTGTACGATATCCGCCGCGAGCTGTACGGTGCAGGATACGAACAGGTAGAAGTAGGGACCATCCACACCTTTCAGGGCAGGGAAAAACGGGTGATCATCTTCGATACGGTGATGAGCGGGGAGGATCAGTACGGGCGGAAACGCCACTATTCCGTACGCCCCTTCGATGAAGATAAAAACGGACTGAGTGTGCCTCGTCTGCTGAATGTCGCTTTCTCCCGCAGCCGGGAACGCCTCGTCATCCTGGCTGATATGGATCACATCAATAAAATATACCCGAAGAAGTTTTTGGGAAGGCTGCTGTATAGTTTTTTAGGGCGTGAAAAGTAAGGAGTAGAAAGTTAATAGTATTAAGTATAAAGCTGAAGAGCTGCTCGTTCCCCCTTGGAGAAGGGGGTTAGGGGGATTGATTGTATGAGCAATGGATAGGAACTAACACATGCACTGAATTCGTCAATCCTTCTAAAACCGTGCCTTGCAGTTGTACCACAGAGTTGCTAAAGGAGGCACAAAGAACCACAGAGAAGTTATCAGTGTCATCTGTGCAGAACTGTGGCTTAAAAATCACCCCGCTCATATCGTTCTGCCAGCCGCTGTTCATGTACCCTCTTGAAGCCCTCCAGCTTGTCCGGGTTTAGCGATGCCATTGTCATCTCACGTTTACCCAGGGCACCCTGCGCCCGTGCCACGTGCCAGCCCGCCCAGGCCATAGCTCCCCGTGCCCGGGATGCGGCACAATAGGTAGTGAGAACTGCATCGGCAGCGCTGCCGTTCTTAAGCTTTTGAAACGTATCACCCGTCCACAGTTCCTCGTTTACTTCAGGAGAAAACGCATCATGGAAGATAAAATCAGCTCTGAAGCTTCCGGGTTTATACTCTTCAAAGAGTCCGTAAAAGACCTGCAAATCCACTCCTGAGAGCGGTTGAAAATAATTTGGCCCGGGCGTAAGGGCATTAAAGATCTCCGGCAGCCTGTCAGCCAGCTCCGGGTGACGGATATGCTCTCTGTAATTAAAGGAATCGGCGACGGCGGCGGGAACAGGCCAGGCTTCTATGCTGTGGTATGAGATCCGGGCGGAGGATCCGGAGGCGAGGTATTCATCCAGCAGGAGCAGGAGATTGAGGCCGGTACCAAAACCAACTTCCAGGATACGTACTTCGGTGGCTGTGGATAGGCGTGAAGTTAGTCCGGAGGTATCGAAAAAGACGTGTCTGCTCTCTGCAACGGCACCGTTCGGGTTGTGGTAATGCTGGTCGAAACGGGGTGAGTAGAGGGTGTGAGACCCGTCTCTGGTTTCAACCACTTCGGGTTGTTTCTTGCGTGGGTTACTGTTCATGATTGATTCTTGCACCGATTCCGTTTCATGATGCCGGTATACTTTTTACGGGCCGCTGACTGTTAATGGGGGCGGCTTCCACAGTCCTCCGCCTTCTGTCACCGGCCTCCCGGTGGAGAGTGTAACGGCCGTGCTCCATAGCGGAGACCAGAGGTAGTTCCGCATAGATCCGGGCGGCTTTATCTGAAGCGGGTTTTATCGATCTGCCGAAGCTCACGCTCTACTTTTCTTATGGCCTGTTCCACTGCCTTTTGTACCTTGGCGCCCGACTTGGTAACCAGAATACTGTCCAGGTTATTCAGTTTAATATTAAGTTCTTCCAGCTTCTGCAGACCTTCTATGTCGATCACAATATCAGCCGGAAGGGGCGGCTCGGGCGGTGAAGTAGGTGGTGTCAGAATGTAGTGCGGGGCAACTCCGCTATGAGTGGAGTAAACAGGCATATCGCGGCTGAGCAGGTACAGAGAGATGCCGGTAAAAGCAAGGCCGGCAACAATAATTTCCCACGAAATTCTTCTGGCATTCATAACTTATTTGGTAATTGGTTTATCGAATCGCGTTAATTGGCAAACGCCTCAGAGAGGGCATACGTTCACAGAATCGTAAATGTTACGCAATGATACAAACAGCTTTGTAAATTTTATGTACCTTGCGGGCTGTTACCGGTTATTTGCATCAACTGTTAACCACTTTACTAAGTATGGTTAACTATAAAGGCTTTCAGATTATTATGAACATACAACACATTCAACAACTGGCCGGGCAGTATCATGAAGAGATGGTGAAAACCCGCAGATATCTGCATCGCCATCCCGAAATCAGTTTCAGGGAGTTTGAGACTACGGCATTCATTATCCGGGAACTGGAAGAGCTCGGTATTCCTGTTGACCGGCCGCTCGAGACCGGGTGCGTGGGAGTATTGGAAGGTGGCATCGAATCCGATCGTGTCATCGCGCTCCGGGCGGATATCGACGCCCTCGCTATGGAAGAAGAGGGGGAGCACAAAAAGGAATTTATTTCGGAAAATAAAGGAGCCGCCCACTGTTGTGGGCATGACAGCCATACCGCCAACCTGCTCGGGACGGCAAAAATCCTTTCGGAACTGAGGGATGAAATTGAAGGCACCGTACTGTTCATCTTCCAGCCGGGTGAAGAAAAACTGCCGGGAGGAGGACGCCTCTTGTGCGAAACCGGCTATCTTCAGGACAAAGGGGTAGATGTGATCTACGGCCTCCATTCCAGTCCTTATCATAAACCGGGAACCATCGCCCTGCGCAAAGGTCCGCTGATGGCGCGTCCCGATGAGTTTGAAATCGAGATTATCGGTAAAGGAGGCCACGCCGCTTCTCCACACCAGGCCATCGACTCCGTGGTGCTGGCCGGCCAGGTCATCACCCAGATACAGTCCATCGTCAGCCGGGGGATTAATCCTACGGAACCCGCGGTAATTACCATAGGTAAGGTATCGGGCGGTACGGCCCATAACATTATTCCGGAAAAAGTAGAGATGCTCGGTACGGTGCGAACATTTTCGCAGGAGACGGCTGATTTTATCAGCAATCGTATTGAAGCTATTGTAAAGGGCGTTACCGAAGCGGCCGGCGCGAGCTACAAATTCAGCTTTAACCATGGCTATCCCGCCGTAATTAATACCGATTGGGCCGTGGATAACGTGACGGCCGCGGCCTCGCAGATTATCGGCCGGGAGCGGATAGAGATAATGGATAAACCCCTGATGGCGGGCGAGGATTTCGCTTTTTACCAGCAGTACTTTCCCGGCGCCTTCTTCTTTTTGGGAAGCGGACGTGAAGAGACCGGATCAACGTACGCCTGGCATCATCCCCGATATAATGTAGATGAAGCATGTTTCAAAACCGGAGCGGCGCTCATGGCCTCGCTGGTCTTTCAGCCGTTACCTGGTTAGTTGGATCGGTTGTTGGATGATTGTTAGTGGTGAACATTCCGGCAAACCCCTAAATCCCCTGAAGGGGAATTTGATGTACTGATTCAACAAATATAAGCAGGTTCAGATGGGGCGCATCTTCAGGATGTCCTACATCTTTTC
>CALJMB010000087.1 GCA_937982515.1 uncultured Balneolaceae bacterium | reverse complement strand
GTGTGGAAGGTACCAGCCAGGGCACGAGTACCAATGCCGAAGGGCAATACAGCCTTGAAGTTCCCCCGGAGGCTGAACAGCTTGTTTTTACGTTCGTCGGTTACGATGAGCAGAGAGTGCCCATTCAGGGGCAGACAGAGATCAACGTGGAACTCCAGCCCTCGGTAGAGTTGCTGGAAGATGTGGTGGTTACCTCCTTCGGCCTGGAACAGGAGGAGAAAGCCCTGGGTTATTCCGTGCAGGAAGTCGATGCCGCAGAGCTGACCGCCGGTAACGAGCCCAACCTGGTAAATGCCCTGAGCGGCAAGGTGGCCGGCGTCAACATCACCAATACCGGCGGTGCACCGGGACGCAGCTCGAGAATCATCATCCGCGGTGTCAACTCTCTGGATCCGGAGGCCAACAACCAGCCGCTTTTTGTGGTGGATGGAGTGCCTATCGACAACTCTACCATAGAGTCGACAGGGACGCCGCGGGGCCTGAGTAATCGCGCCGCCGACATCAATCCGGCTGACATCCAGTCGATCAACGTGCTGAAAGGTTCGGCCGCAACTTCACTGTACGGGGTGCGCGCCGCCAACGGAGCCATTATTATAACAACCAAACGGGGACAAACCGGAGCCACACAAATCAGCTTTTCCAGCAGAGTGGGGTTCGACCGCATCACCAAGTTCCCCGACTTCCAGGAGGTATACGGCCAGGGTTTCAACTTCAACCGCGTGGATCAGGGCGGTGAAGGGCTCGACAGTTTCTGGCCTAACTGGGGGGCGCCTATAGAAGCGGTAGCCGATACGGTGGATGGATGGCGCTACTACGACATCTGGCGGGATGCCACACAGACGGGAGTCCAGTTGGATAATTCACTGAGTATTTCCGGTGGCAATGAACTGATAACCTACTACGGATCGGTATCCAACCTGATGCAGGAAGGAGTTATCCCCTATGGAGACTGGAACCGTACTTCCATTCGCCTTGCCGGAGATATCAGGCCCAGAGAAAACCTGCAGGTGCGCTCTTCGGTAAACTTTGTAAACTCCGGCGGCAACAGGGTATTGGCCGATCGTTTTATGGAGTCGCTGATGTACTGGGCACCTAACAGAGATGTCACACAGTTCGAAATAGAGGAGGGGCCTCTAGCGGGTACCATGCGCGGATACTATGCAGGCGGAGCGGCCGGAAATAATCCGCTCTACGAAGCCAAGTATCAGCCCTACGAAGATGATGTGAACAGGGTGATCGGAAATGTCACGCTGGATTACAGCCCGACTAATTGGTTCAATATACTCTATACATTCGGGGGGGATTTCTACAGCGATCAGCGTTCGGAAATCACGCCCGGACCGATGGGCATAGAAGGTGAAAACATTATCAGCACCACCGGTTTTCTGGAAGAGACAAGGATTAACAACCGAGACCTTACATCGACCCTGAACCTTACCTTTAGCCGGGATATCACAGAAACACTGAACGCCCGGCTGCGCATCGGAAACGATATTTTTGAGCGGAGCTTCAATAACATAGTCAGCCGCGGTGAAGATTTCGCCACTCCGTATTTTTATCACCTGAGTAATGTCCGATCCCTGTCATTGAGTCAGGATATTCAGAAGCGGCGGCTGATCGGCGTCTACGGAGACCTGCTGTTGGATTACAAGGACGTCCTCTTTCTGAACCTGACCGGCAGGAACGACTGGTCTTCCACGCTGCCCGCAGATGACCGCTCCTTCTTCTATCCGTCCGTTAACCTGGGGTTTGTGTTTAGCGATGTAGTGGAGCTGCCCGATTACCTCACATTCGGTAAGCTCCGGGCCTCCTACGCCATGGTTGGTAAGGACGCCCCGGTATATGCCACAACCGATAAATACAACATTCCGGCACAGTATCCTCTGGACGGGCGGGTGGGATTTACCCGGTACGACGTGCATGGCAACGAAGAGATCAAGCCCGAACAGACCACTACGTTTGAACTGGGTACAGATCTGCGGTTTCTTGACAACCGTCTTCGGTTCGATTTTACCTGGTACAAGTCGAACAGCCGCGACCAGATCTTCGATGTGCCTGTCTCCAATGCAACGGGTTTTACCCGAGCCATTATCAATGCCGGTGAAATAGAAAACACGGGCATTGAAATTCAGCTGGAAGCACGTCCGGTGCAGACCCAAAGCTTAACCTGGGATGTAGGGCTGAATTACAGCAGAAACCGCAGTACGGTAGTAGAGATAGCGGAAGGCGTTGAAGAGATTCTGGTCGGCTCCTCATTCGGATATGTGGGAGGCGGCGCTTCCATCCGCCTGGTCGAAGGAGAACCTTTCGGCAATATTTACGGGCAGAGTTACCTGCGTTACTACGAAGACGGCCCTCCCGAAGATCAGATCTATGTAGACAAAGACCGTCCGATTGTAATCGGCGAGGATGGCTTCCCCGTAGTAAATACCACCCAGCTGGCGGTGGGCAACGCTCAGCCAGATTGGATCGGAGGCCTGCGCAACAATTTTGCCTATAAAAACTGGAACCTCTCCTTTTTGATCGATGCCAGGTGGGGGCAGGATGTCTACAGCCAGTATGATAACTTTTTCACCGCATTCGGGATCACCGAGAACACCCTTGACCGGGAAGATTACCATGTCTTTGAAGGTGTCACGGCTGACGGAGAGCCCAACATGCAGGAAGTGTGGCTGGGGCAGGGCATCGATCCGGAAGGGAGAACAGTAGACCCCGAAACGGGAGAGCCGAGAGACTATGGCGCCGGATACCATCGGAATGTAAAACGGTCGGTTACCGAAGAGTTCGTGAAAGATGCCTCATACATCAAGCTGCGCAATATCCGGCTGGGGTACTCGCTGCCGCAACAGACGGTCGAAGGCCTCGGGCTAAGGAACATCACCCTGTCTGCCACGGCAACGAACATCATCCTGTACACCCCGTTTGAAGGCTTTGATCCTGAAGCGCGGGCCGGGGGCGCATCCAGCAACGCCATGGGGTTTACGGGACTGGACTATCCCGGAGTGTCCAGCCT
>CALJMB010000086.1 GCA_937982515.1 uncultured Balneolaceae bacterium | reverse complement strand
TCGTGAATAAAATTCAATATCCGGTTAAACCTGGGCGCCCACTGTTCGGCATCCCACGAAAAGTAAATGATTCCCGCCTTGCCAACAATATGATCCTCGGGTACGAAACCCCAAAAACGACTGTCTTCGCTGTCATCCCGGTTGTCGCCCATCATAAAATAGTAATCCTTTTTAATAGTATAGGTGTCCGTTACTTCTCCGTTTATGACAAATGTATCTCCGTTGCGTTCTGCGGTATTACGCTCGTACCGGGTAATGATGTTCTCATAGATGTGCCAGTTATCGGGAGTAAGAGTAACCTCCTGCCCTTCGAAGGGAATTACCATTGACGGCAGATGATCGTGATTGTTAAAACCAGATGCGAAGCTGAAATTGACACGAGCAAACTCATTAAAATTCTCCGGCAGCACAAAAGGTTCAACATCCGTTACTTCAGACCATCCTTGTATTTTTTTTGCCGTTCCGGCAGTCATGTTTACGCGATAACTGTTGGGGGTATGGCTGCCCAGTAATGTTCCGCCCGCCGCTTTTACTTTGGCCGGACTTAAACGCACCCGGTCTTGCACGGTCACAATATATGTTTTTTGAATACCTGCAAATTGGTCTGCTGCTTCACCATTTATATAAACCTGTTTGTCTACGATAGCGAGAGTATCTCCCGGAATAGCTACACAGCGCTTTATATAATTTGTTTTGGCGGATATGGGTGCTATATCAATGGGATAATTGAAAACAACCACATCATTCCGTTCAACATCCTGGAAGCCGGGCAGGCGTGTCCAGGGCAGGGTTAAGCCCGGTAAATACATATTGGTGAAGGGGATGGCCAGAACCATGGGTGTACGCGGCCCGTAACTGATTTTTGATACAACAAGAAAATCGCCTGTTAGCAGCGTCTTTTCCATGGAGGGCGATGGTATCCTGTACGCTTCAAATAAAAAAGTACGGATAATAAGTGCGGCAATAGCTGCAAAAACCAACGCATCTACCCATTCCTTAAGCCAGCTTTTTGCCTTGGCGTGGTCATCATTGTTGTTACGCCGGCGTGTGGACTTTCGCACTTCCCGCTCTTCTCGTTTTATTTCTTCTGCCAAATCTGAGGTCCTTTTTAAAAATTAAATGTCAATAACCTGACGCCACACCTTTGGGTGCTTTAATCTCTTTGTACTCGTACCGGCCATTCTCGTAACGTACATCAAACCATTTTTTCCGTTCAGGAGAGTAATAATAATCCTGAAATTCTGCCGGGCCATTTTCTTCCATCAGCTTCTTGGCGAAAGTCCGCTTTATCTGCGGCATCAGGTCAATATAACGGCTGGCACCCCCATAAACCAGGCCGTGGCCAAAAGGCCCGTCCACATCCAAAATCATGAGAGGAATGGAATCATCTACCGTAAACCAGTATTCAAATTGAATGGCCTCTGCCAGCCGGAAGTTTTTCTTTTTTATTAAGTCTTCTATGGTTTGCGTTGGAGCACCGAAGGCCGCTTCCATGCGGGCGCGTAGTTCACTCGTCTGTACACCATCAATCCCTGCATCTCCATACAATCCCTGCCCGGTCCATTTGACATTCTTAAACTTGTTCATAAACCATGCCCGGTCTGCTTCCCCCATTTTCTTGAATACCGGCTCCTCAAACTGGGCGTAAGCATTTAATGAGGTAAATACCAATACAATTGTAACTACTATCGAATAGAATCTCTTCTTCATATTACTTGATTTGTGCATAGCCCATTGTTGCGCTATGCGCTTTGTCAATTAAAATTTAATCGTCGTCCATTGAAAGTACAGCCAGAAACGCCTCCTGAGGCACTTCAACCGCGCCAACTTGTTTCATACGCTTTTTGCCTTCTTTTTGTTTTTCCAGCAGTTTTCTTTTCCGGGAGATGTCCCCGCCGTAGCACTTTGCCGTCACATCCTTGCGCATGGCCCGGATCGTGTCTCTTGCGATGATCCGCGACCCGATCGCTGCCTGTATGGCCACCTCGAACTGTTGCTGAGGAATCAACTCTTTGAGTTTGCCACACAATTTTTTGCCCAGTTCATACGCTTTATCGCGGTGCGTAATACTGGATAAGGCATCGACATGATCGCCGTTTAGCATGATATCTAAACGAACCAAATCCCCCTTTCGGTATTCAATAAATTCATAATCCAGAGAAGCGTAACCCCGGGTACCGCTTTTCAGGCGATCGTAGAAATCGAATACTACCTCAGCCAGGGGCAACTCATAAGTGATTTCCACCCGGTTGCTCTGCATGTGCAGCTGGTTGATGTAAACTCCCCGGCGATCCTGGCAGAGCTTCATCACCGGGCCGATATATTCGGACGGGGTAATAATACTGGCCTTAATATAGGGTTCGTATACCGCGTCTACCTTACCGGAATCGGGCATTTCACTGGGATTGTCTACAATAATTTTTTTTGCCTCCCCCTTATCGACTAAGTGAACTTCGTATTCTACGTTGGGCACAGTAGTGATTATATCGATATCGAACTCACGGTCCAGCCGCTCCTGAACGATCTCCATGTGGAGCAACCCCAGAAATCCGGCGCGGAAACCGAAACCCAACGCCTTCGACGTCTCGGGCTGATATGAGAGGGAAGCGTCGTTCAGCTGTAGTTTTTCCAGGGCTGACCGCAGATCTTCAAAGTCATCTGAACTGGTGGGATATATACCACTGAAGACCATGGGCTTTACTTCCTTATAACCGGGTATCGGGGAGCCTGCGGGATTTTTTGATGTCGTCAGCGTGTCGCCCACACGTGCATCCTGTAAGGTTTTAACACTCCCGATCACATAACCCACCTCACCGGCTTCCAGCTTTTGAGTCGGCTCTTTATTTATCTTCAGATACCCGATCTCTTCGGCGTCATACTCTTTGCCGGTAGCCATAAACCGGATGCCTTCACCTTTGTGCAATGTTCCTTCCATTAACCGGACGTAGACGATGGAGCCCCGATAGGTATTGAAAACGGAATCGAAGATCAGGGCTTTAAGCGGCTTATCCTTTTCCCGTCCCGGCGGGGGAATGCGTTCTACAATCGCTTCCAACAGTTCATCCACCCCCTCGCCGGTTTTCCCGGATACGGTGAGAATTTCTTCAGGATCGCACCCTATCAGGTCAACTATCTGCTGCCCCACACCTTCTATATCGGCTCCGGGCAGGTCAATTTTGTTTAGTACCGGAACAATTTCCAGATCCTGATCGATGGCCTGGTAAAGGGTGGAGATGGTTTGGGCCTCTATCCCCTGCGCAGCATCTACTACCAGCAGAGCGCCTTCACAGGCTTTTAATGCCCGAGATACCTCGTAGGCAAAGTCTACGTGCCCCGGCGTATCAATCAGATTGAAGATAACCTGCTCTCCATCCGGACGCCGATAGGTCATTTTAATAGCATGGCTTTTAATGGTAATACCGCGCTCCCGCTCCAGATCCATATCATCCAGGATTTGCGCCTGCATTTCCCTCTCGGTTATAGTACCGGTACGCTCCAACAAGCGATCTGCAAGAGTGGATTTGCCATGATCAATGTGTGCGATAATGCAAAAATTGCGAATGTCGGTCATAGAATAGCGATATCTCGGAGCATGTGTGATTGACTTGTGTAGTGACCTTCAGTGCAGAACGGTAAAGACAGGCCACCAAAACACAAAACCACAAAAATAAGTTGGTGTTTTGGTGTTTTCGTTGCCTTCTTGTGCACGATATCAGAGAACCGGCTACCACACCAGAAAAAAGAACGCTAAAGATACAAAATTAGAGGGGGCATTGCATACTGTTTAAAAAATCCCCGGCAAAAAACTTTGCCGGGATAGATTTCTTACAACCGGTAAAACAGGCCAGGCTACTTCTGCCCTGTTTCTTTTGGTTTATTTTGGATGCCGTCGCTATCCAGAGTAGGGCTAAGCAGTTCTACGTGAAAACGAAACTCTTCGCCTTCCACAGCCATTGTGTCGTACATTTCACGCATGAGCTCAAACACAACGTCTGTTTTGCCCTGGACACTGGTAGAAAGGTAATTTACGTCTACCTCGACATCATGCTGGGCTACCATTTCTAACAAAAAATCAATGCTTTCCCGGGGGTTGGATGCCCGCAGGGGTATATACGTAAATTGTGCAGTTGTGATCATGAATCGAATTAAATTATACTTCTGGCTTCTAACCTTTAAATGAGTGCTAAGAATAAGCTTTTGAACTTAATAGGTCAATGTCTAATCGAAACTCTTTGTGCTCATTTTCCATCTCTCTGTACAGGTTATCAATCATGTTTATTATCTCGCTGAACTCTCCTTTAACGGTCGTCGACATATCACTGACCTCCGTTTCCAGGTCAAACCGGCTAATGATATCGATAGCCTGGTTTACCTCTTCGTTAGTATTACGCGCTCCAATAGGCAGGTAAGATATTTGGCAGGTAGTCATAGCTCTCTGAAACTTTTTTTCCGGGTTGGTGTTTAATTTATATACCAGTAAACAGACAGACAGGTAGATCAATTCCCAAAACCGGTTTGCCGGAGGGTAAATTCTCCCTGTTATTCTGGCCCATCTTCTGTTTCTGGTTCCGTCGGCTCCGGCCGGCATAGCTTGAAATCATCATTTGTTGTTGACCCTAAAGCCCCGTGCTACCCAGGTAGTGCGGGGCTTTTTTTGGAATGAAGTCAGATTCCTCATCCGATGCCTGGGATTAACATCGGATGAATGGAGGGGCCATATCACACTGGCTGCAGCGATTCCACACTTATATTTATAATATTCCCCGGAAACCATACCTCTGGGAATCTACTCCTTAATCCCCTCTGGAGAAAGGAAATCTCATTGCTTACCGCCGAGGCCTGTCGATCTTTATACATCATACATTTCTCTTATCCTCTCCCTGTCGAATTAAATTTTACATAAACTCACCTCTGCGGCATGCATGATCCCGCAAAAAGTTATATATTCCTGCCGATGCAACTTAAATGCCTACATACCGTTTCTTCCCATCTCCATCACGGTGACCACCGTCGTCACCATTGTCATGATACAGCTAAATAGCACCTGCTACTCCTCTTTTTCTTATCATCCTTTTTCAACTTTCTTACATAACTAATTTATGGAACGAACTGCCGATAACGGAACATCTTTGCGCATAGCCATTCAAAAAAGCGGCCGCCTTACTGACAAAACCATTGAACTGCTGGAGGGTATCGGCCTCCGGTTTGATAACTACAAGCGCAGCCTGATGATTAAGTGCCGCAACTTTGATGTCGAACTCTTGCTGATCCGAGACGACGACATCCCCGAATACGTACAGGATGGAGTATGCGACCTGGGATTTGTAGGCGCCAATGTGACGGCCGAGACCGGCGCCGATGTTACAATTATTCACGGGCTGGACTACGGAGTCTGCCGGCTCTCGCTCGCGGTCCGTAAAAATGGTGATATCCAAACCGTTAGCGATCTTCAGGGTAAATCCATCGCCACCAGTTACCCCAACCTGACCCGGGCGTACCTTGAAAAACACGGTGTGGAAGCCAAGATCGTTACTATTTCCGGAGCCGTTGAGATAGCCCCCCGGCTGGATGTAGCCGACGCTATCTGTGATCTGGTGTCTACGGGAAATACCCTCAAAGCCAACGGACTGACGGAAATCGAGACTGTCTTTGAATCGGAAACGGAACTGATCCGAACCAATAAAAAGCTCTCCGCAGGTAAACAACGCCTCATCGAAAAGTTTTTACAGCGTATCGAGGGGTACCAACAGGCTGAACGCAGCCGGTATATCATGATGAATGCGCCCCGGGATGCGGTTCCGGCTATTAAGGAGATTATTCCCTCCCTTAAAAGTCCTACTGTTATGCCTCTTGCTGAAGATAACATGGTAGCTATCCACACCGTCATTCCTATTGAGGAGTTTTGGGAAGTGATGGAACAGCTCAAAACGGCCGGAGCCAGCGGTATCGTTATTCTGCCGATAGA
>CALJMB010000085.1 GCA_937982515.1 uncultured Balneolaceae bacterium | reverse complement strand
CCAGTCGGAGGCGGAAGTGGAGGGGGATCCGGTGGTGGCAGTACAGGCTGTAACAGTGGCCAGCCGTGTGCATATAAGGTACAGATTGGTTGGGCAAGATTAACGAAACAGTATGATGGTCTTTTTGCCGGTGGTTCAGAAATCTTCTGGAATAGCACAGATGCTGTGAAACAGACTGTCAATGATCAGACACCTATCTTAAAACCGATCAAAATTAAATTCACTTTCAGTCGGAAAGATATAAAAAAGAAGCGATGGAAATATATCTTTAGTCAATTTGACCACAACTGGGAAGAATACGAAACAGCTAAGGAGCTATACATCTATGAGGGTGACGGCAATGGTAACAGCTCAGTAAAGCTGGGAGTTAATGTAGATGTTCTCGGAGTAGATCTGGGCTTTGATGTAGACATACCAGTCGATAAAAGCCGGGATCATCTGATCCGTACATGGCAGCACCGGAATATTTTCTTTAATGAAAATAAGAAGGACGTCGGCCATGGGAAAAAAGATGGGTTTGCCATCTATCATGCAGATCATCTGAAGTGGACCATGCCTGTAATGGAGGTTAAATTAAACAGCTGATCGCATTTATGCCTCCATGGAGTTATAAATAGATAAACGTGTATTATAAGTTAACCGCATCAGGGTTCCGGTGACTGAGTACAGGCACCGGAACCCCCTTATTCTTAAATTATGAAGACATTAGCTTTGGTTTTTTGTTTGATGGTAACAGCCGCCCTTTCAGCCCGGGCACAGTCTGCCTCCGGGCTGAGGTTTTATCTTTCCACTGGGGCAACAGTGCCTGTGGCATCTGCTTATTTTGATAATTTTTCCGGCGATCGTACACCTGGCGTCTCTCTGGGTGCAGGTATAGGATATGCTTTCACTCCGGGCTCATCTTTTTTCATACGGTACGACTATAATCGTTTTTGGTACGATAAAAAAAGCTATTCAACGACCGATCACCAGAATGGAGTTGATGTTTTCACTAACGACAACCTAAAACGAGCTATGGCTATAAAGGGATTGTATAAATTGACTCTCTTCCCCGGCCGGCCTGTGGCGGCTCCCTATCTGATTGCTGGAATTGGCGCTATTCAACTGAATGAGAGATACGGTGTACTCGGGGTTTCCGAAGCAGGAGCGGTAACAGCAGAAGTAACCTATCAGTATTGGGAAGCGATCGTTGCTCTGGGCGGAGGTATTAACTTTAAAATACATCCCCACCTGAATTTAATACTCGAGGCACGTTTTGATATTATAGCTGACAGAAATGACGAGGTTCAGTTCGTTCCTCTTAAAGTCGGTTTAGAATTCTAGGGTGTAGTGACATTCCCAGGCTGAATGTCACTACGCCCTGGTGTTATGTCAATTATGTCATCGTTGTTTCTGTAGAACACGGATGCCGTAGTTGGGGCTGATAAGCACAGATATGATACCTTTAATGGCGCGAGCGTCCGCTCGTGCCATTCCCGGGTATAGCACGAACGGATCAGCCGGCAGGCGGACAAGCTGTTCACGCTATACCCACGCTCGTGCCGTTAAAGGACGGCCACGATAACACCAAATGATTTAGTGTTTTCGTGGCTCCACCTGTGGCATCTGTGTTCCCCATTATGTCAGCCCCCGGGCCAGACTTCTTTCTCATAGTTCTGGGCTTAAAGGCCGGATACATATCCCGCCATCATGAAATGGAAACGGTATAACAGTCAAAATACAAAATTCCCTTAAACAGAACGTGGCCCTTCAGCCCGGTACAGCCTCAGAAAAACTTCACTTTTTTTGTAACAAATTTATATGAGGTTTCTCTTATAGGTATAAGACCATGGTAATCAGAGGGGAGCATACATGAAAATAGACAAAATACCTGTAGAGCAGGCACTTGGCGTGTTACATACACATATTGCAAGCATTGGTACGGTAACAGAGTGGGGGTGGCATCTTGGGTACAGCCGCAGTTACTTCAGCAGCCAATCCGTTTTCATCCGCGCCGATCCGCGGCTACACATAAATAGATCTGTTCATTTTATTTGCCAAAGAACAGTGAAATGCTTCTTTTAAGTTCATCCGGAATTACATTCTATAAAATGGAGTTTTTACATCTAAAGAAAATCAATCAATATGGAGGCAGTTATGAAAGCAATCAACCCGGCAACTGAAGAGCTCGTTGAGGAATACAACGTGATGGATGAAGAAGAGATTACTTCTATCATAGGGAAAGCAAATGTGATACAGAGAGAGTGGAGCCGGGTGTCGTTTGACGGACGGGCTGAAAAGCTTAACGCCACCGCCCGGCTGCTGAGAGACCGGAAGCGGGAGCTTGCAGAGTTGATGGCCACGGAGATGGGAAAGCCGTTGCTTCAGGGGGTTTCGGAGGTTGAAAAATGCGCCTGGGTCTGCGAGTACTACGCCGATAATGCAGAAGCCTTTCTGAAGGATGAAATGATTGAGTCCGATGCATCCAAAAGCTACGTGGCTTTTAACCCGCTGGGTACTGTTCTGGCAATTATGCCCTGGAACTTCCCCTTTTGGCAACTGTTCCGTTTCGCGGCACCCGCGCTGATGGCAGGTAACGGGGCTGTCCTGAAACACGCTTCGAATGTACCGGGTTGCGCCCTCAAGATCGAATCCATTCTGCATGAGGCAGGCATTCCGGATGATCTGTTCCGCTCTCTTATTATCGGTTCCGACAAAGTGCAGGGGGTTATTGAGAATCCGGGTATTGCCGCCGTTACGCTGACGGGAAGTACAGGTGCCGGGAAAGCCGTAGCCGGACAGGCCGGCAACGTCCTGAAGCCGTCGGTTCTGGAATTGGGTGGCAGCGACCCCTACATAATACTGGAGGATGCAGATCTGGAAAAGGCGGTTGAAACCTGCGTGGCCTCCCGGCTGATTAACAGCGGGCAGAGCTGCATTGCCGCCAAACGGTTTATTGTTGCAGAGGATGTGTACGATGAGTTTTTAGAGCGTATGCGTCAGCAGATGGAGGAGAAGAAAGTCGGGGATCCGTTTGATGAGGATACGGATATCGGGCCTATGGCAAAAACCGATTTAAGGGACGAGCTGCATGAGCAAGTTCAGAAAAGTATACAGAAAGGAGCGGAATGCATACTGGGAGGGGAAGTGCCTGAGGGCGACGGCGCCTTTTACCCCGCTACCATCCTCACTAACGTTCAGCCGGGTATGCCAGCCTACGATGAAGAACTGTTCGGGCCGGTGGCCTCCGTCATGAGGGCATCTGATGAGGATGAAGCTATAAAAATCGCCAATGATACTCATTTTGGATTGGGCGCTGCCGTTTTTTCTGAAGATCTGGAACGGGCTGAACATATAGCGGCCAATAAGCTGGAGGCCGGATGCTGCTTTGTGAACGCCTTTGTTAAATCGGATCCGCGTCTTCCGTTTGGCGGAATCAAACTGTCTGGCTATGGAAGGGAGCTGTCTCATTACGGCATCAAAGAATTCGTGAATATTAAGACGGTGTATGTTGCTTAACGTGGGTTCGCGCTAAGAAATGAAGGCCAAAGCCGTCTTT
>CALJMB010000084.1 GCA_937982515.1 uncultured Balneolaceae bacterium | reverse complement strand
GAATTACGAATTACGAATTACGAATTACGAATTACGAAACAGTGGGCAGGGAAGATCATGATGTCAAGGTGTGATGGTAGTTCTTGGCTGGTTTTGCTCACGACTCAAGACTCACAACTCATGGCTAACCTCTTCTACATACTCAGCTTATTAACTTTATTCATCATTTGCACGCTGTGGACCAAAGAGGCCCCACCCCGGATAGCGGTAGCCACATGAACAGCTTCCATCATTTGTTCCTCACTGGCTCCTTTTTCCAGGCTATCGGTGGTGTAGGCATCGATGCAATAAGGACATTGCACCGCATGAGAAACGGCCAGGGCAATCAACGATTTTTCCCGCGTTGTCAAAGCGCCTTCTTCGAATACCGCTCCATAGTAGTTGAAAAACTTTTCACCCAGCTCTTCCTGAAAATCAGTTACATTGCCAAACTTCTTCAGATCTTCGGAATTGTAGTACGATTTGTCCATAAGAGGTTATTTTTAGGTTGATCTATATTCTTCACATCTCTATATATAGAATATTCTGCAAAAGCTCATAACTATTATTTACTTAAATACTGAAGTATGTTCTTTATTTTGGGCTTAAAGGGCCGGGCTCGTTTATGTAGTCGACAGGCCTAGCGTTGAAGGAATAAGAGGCAAAAGTTTGCTGAAAAATATTAATCCTAAACGTATTATGAACATGCAACAAGGTTTGGAACTTAAGATTATTCCGTTGCTTTAAGGCGTTGAACAACTTATGAATGAGACGGGGGGTTATATGAAATCAATCAGGCTTTTAACCGCTTCACTTTTGTTTTTACTCTTTGCCGTTGATACCGGTCATGCACAAAAATCGACAGGCCGGATCGGTTTGGGAGTTATTGTGGGGTCGCCTACGGGGCTTAGCTTTAAAACATTTACTTCAGGAACAAATGCAATTGATGCGGGGCTGGCGTGGTCGACGGGTCGTCACGATGCCATAAGTATCCATGCCGATTATCTGTGGCATCACTTCGATGTATTTGAAGATATAAACAAGGGGCAGCTTCCCGTGTATTATGGTATTGGCGGGCGTATGGTCTTTTCCGACAATCATTCCGGTCCCGGCGATGATGATGTGGTGTTGGGGGTCAGGATACCGGTAGGAATTAACTATCTTTTTGAAGACTCGCCCGTCGGGCTATTTCTGGAAATCGCGCCCATTGTAAATCTCATACCCTCAACAGACTTTGATCTGGACGGAGCGATAGGCGCACGGTTTTATTTTTAATTGGGCCCCCAAAACACAAATAATACTGTGCTGAAAGCGTTGATTCGAGCAGCCGCCTTCGTGGCAACATATATAACTATGCTGCCGGAGGTATGAGGTTGGGGGGCAACTGCTTTTCCAGAGCCTTTCTCCTTAAGATTCAGCCTTGATATCTTCTATTTTACGCGCCAGAGTATCCAGCTGATCCTGTTTCTCCTGAAGTTTGTTTTCAGCTCTGTCAATTTTTTGCTGTATCTCATCAATCAGATCGTTGCCTTTGCCGGATGGCTTGAAATAGGTCATAGATTCTTTATACTGCAAGACTTCCCCCTCCAGGCTGCTTACCTCTTTTTGAATCTTTTTGAACTTCTTGCGCATTTCCTGGATTTTCTCCCGCTGGTCGTGCTCGAGATCGGCTTTCGCAAGCTCCTGATCGAATTTGTTTCCTGATTTAGCGGCGCGGAAACGGTCATAAATAACGTCACATACTCTCCGGTACTGTTTCCATATCTTGTTTTTCTTCTTTATAGGGACGTAGCCGGCTTCTTTAAACTTTTCCTGAAGCGGCTTAGCCAGATCTACGGCCTTGATGGGATCTTCATGCTGACTAAGCTCCCGAAGCTGTTCCAGGATCTCCTGCTTTTCCCTAAGGTTATCTTTCCGCTCTTCTTTGATCTCTTTATAGTGCTCGCGCCGGAGATCGTAGAAGGCATCCATAGCCTCTTTAAACTGTTTCCATATTTTATTGGACTTTTTGCGGGGTACCGGACCTATGGTTTTCCATTTTTCCATCAGGCTCTGCATTTTCCTGTGCCCCTCGTCCCAGTCGGTGGTATCCTTAATAGCATTAGCCTGTTCTATCAGCTGCAGCTTTTGCCGGTAATGCTCTTCTTCCTGCTCATGCAGCTTATCGATGTTCTCTGATCTGCGAACATTGAAGGAATCAGTAGCCGCTTTAAAGCGATCCCACAACTCATTTTCATCTCTTTGTGGCAGGTTGCCTATACTCTTCCATCGCCGGTGCAGCTTATTCATTTTCCGGGAAGCTGTTGCCAGATCTTCAGCTTCTAACAGAGCTTCGGCTTCTTCACATATTTTCTCTTTCTTACTACGGTACTGGTCTACCTTTTTTCTGTGCTCCGCGTCAAATTCGTACTTGCGGTTGTAATACTCGTCCTGCGCATTTTTGTACCTTCCCCATACCTCATTTGATTTCTCGCCGGGCACCCGTCCTATCTTCTTCCACTGCCTGGTGAGGCTGTCGAAATCATCCTCAAGCTTCCTCCAGTCTTTCACCGAGGCATCGATAGAAGAGACTATATTTTCCATCTTATCCAGCACAATAAGCTTGAGCATCAAATTGTCTTCTTCTTTTTGACGCTTCTGTACCAGCCGGTCCACCTTGTGCTCATTAAAAACGGAAACAAGCTCATCGAACTTCTGATCCAGATCCTCGCCCTCGCCAGAGGGAAGCGGGCCCACAGAACTCCACTGGTTTTTAAGTTTGCCTACCTTACCGGTGGCAGTCCACTCTTCATTCTCAATAATCTTCTTGAACTGAGTCAACAACTCCCTCTTTCGGGCAAGATTCTTTTTCTTCCGCTCGTTGACTTTTTCCAGGTGTTCTTTCTTCCGTTCTTCAAACTTGTTGGCAGAACGGGTAAATTTTTGGAACAGTTTCTTAATCTCTTCCTCAGCCTCAACCTCAGGGCCTTCGCTCCATTGTCTGCTCAGATTATCGAGTTCTGACTCGACATACGACCAGTCGTTCTGGTTTGAGAGCGCTTCTGCCTGTTTAGCCAATCGCCGGTAAAAGGATATCGGATCATCCTCGTCACCGGATTCAGCTTGTTCAGGATCTTCCTCCTCCTGCTCCGCAACGTCTGCGGCAACGGGTTCTTCCGCCTCCCCGCCTGTTTCTTCTGTGGCTTCCGCCTCTGATGAGCCGATCCGGTGTTCCAACTGCTCAATGAGCTCATGAAGCTCATCAAAATCGCCGATGGCTTTAGCTGTGCGCACTTCCTCTTTAAGATCGTGAAGCTCTTCGGTTGTAATCGTTTCCCGGCCGGCCATTTCCTGTACCTTCTGTTTCAGGCTGGCAAAGGCATTCTGAAGATCCTCAATTTCAGACTGTATCTCTCCTCCGCCCAGGTCACAGATTTTTCGTTCTTCTGTTTTCGGGCCTCCTTTCAAAAATACTTCGTTGTCTTTTGTTACAAAGGAGAACTCATCCTCATACACGTAGTCGGATGTCGTTTTACTTTCTTCCATAATAGTGTTCACAGGAACCTCATTAATGCACTTAACAATTATATGATCAGGAGTCAGACTAGTTGAAAGCTAATTAGTTTAATCAAGATAATATATCTAATCAACTTATTACAACCGCGATCTGACTTAAAAATTGCCAATAAACTGAATATGACGCAGATCTATTAACTTCAGCCCTTTTTTGTGTTCACGCTCCCATCCTCATGATAAAGATG
>CALJMB010000083.1 GCA_937982515.1 uncultured Balneolaceae bacterium | reverse complement strand
TCAATTTCACTTATTTCCAGAGCCAGCTCTTCCCACTCTGCGTACACTTCCACCAGTTCCGCTTTTAACTTATCGTATTTAAGGGTGGTTTCTTTAACCTGATCCGTATCGTTGTAAAAGTCCGGGCTGGCCATGGCCTCCTCCATTTCGGCTTTCTGCTGCTCAAGCTTTTCGATGTTCCGCTCAAGAGGATCCAGCCTCTTTTTAAGCGGTTTCAGCTTCCGGTATTTCCGCTGCCGCTTCTCCGCCTCCAGGCGCCGTTCTTCCTTTCTTGACAGGGAAAGGGATGAGTTTGTTCGTTCAGGCTGTATGGCGCGGGAAGCCGTGCCATTTAATTCTTCTTCCTTCTTCTTATCCAGGTAGTACGATACATTCCCGAGATAGGTCCTGATGGTTCCGGGCTGCACTTCCAGCACTTTGTTTACGATGGGGTCGAGGAAATCGCGATCGTGCGAGACAATCAGGAAGGTGCCCTCGTACTGATCGAGCGCCTGCTGCAGAATGTTCTTCGACTGCATATCCAGGTGGTTGGTAGGCTCATCAAAAATAAGAAAGTTGGCGGGTGAAAGAAGCATGCGCGCCAGGGCCAGCCGGCTTTTCTCTCCCCCCGACAACACCGAAACCTTTTTGAATACGTCATCGCCCTGAAACAGAAAGCATCCCAGAATGGTGCGAAGCCGCGTTTCCGTTTCCCGCGGAGCCGCTTCCCGCATGATATCGAGAGCATCTTTGGAAAGATCCAGCTCATCGGCCTGATGCTGGGCGAAGTAGGATGTCGTTACATTGTACCCCGGCTCACAGGCGCCGGAACTGACGGGTTCAATGCCCGCCAGTATCCTGACGAGGGTTGATTTTCCCGCTCCGTTGGGACCGACGATAGCGATTTTATCGCCCCGGTCAATCGTGTAGTTTAAATCTTTAAAGACCTGAACACTGCCATAACGTTTTTCAACATTGCTGAGCGTCATTGCCACAGCGCCGCTGCGTTCCGGCGGAGGAAAACGGAAGGATATCTCCTCTTCGTGTTCATCCAGTTCAATTTTATCCATCTTTTCCAGCTGCTTTATGCGGCTCTGCACCTGCCGGGCTTTACTGGCCTTATAGCGGAAACGGTCGATGAATTCCTGTGTCTGTTTAACCTCCCGCTGTTGATTCCTGTGCGCCTGCCGCAGGTGCTCCATCCGTTCCTTATGTTTCTGCTGATAGTAGGTGTAGTTACCGGCGTAATCTTCTATGCTGCCGTGTTCAAGGGCAAGAGTACGGGTGCATACTTTATTGAGAAATGCCTTGTCGTGAGAAACAACTATAACGGCGCCTTTGTAATCCGCCAGAAAGCTTTCTATCCACTGCAGCGATTCGATGTCCAGGTGGTTGGTCGGCTCGTCGAGCAGCAGGTACATGGGTTTCCTCAGCAGTAGTTTGGCCAGGGCAATACGCATCAGCCATCCCCCGCTGAATTCTGTAGTAGGACGGCCGAAATCGTCGGTGCTAAAACCGAGTCCCATCAGTATCTTTTCAATTTCGGCATGCAGAGAATAAGCGCCCGATTGTTCCAGCTCTGTCTGTAGCTTTCCGTACTCTTCCATAGCTTTGGCATACTCCGGCGTTCCCTCCCTGTAACCGGCCAGCCCTTCCTGAGCTTTTTTAACGCGCTGTTCCAGCCTCAAAATCTCTTCAAATGCGCTTTCAACCTCTTCAATGACGGTAAGGGAAGGATCGGGATCAACCCCATCCTGGGGGAGATATCCTATGGTAGCGTTTTTGGAAGTCCGCACCTGGCCGTCGTTGGGTTCGATCTCTCCGGCAATAATCTTCAGCAGTGTGGATTTTCCCGCCCCGTTCGGGCCAACCAGCCCTACACGCTCTCCCGGATTGATAAGTACGGTTACGTCGTCCATCAGGCGGCGGTCGCCCAAGGTCAATGAAATATGTTCTAGAGCAAGCACAGTTGCAGGTGTATGATTCAGGTTTGGTTATTAACGGTGTAAAGGTATCTGGAAACCACAAGATTAAGAAATTAGAGAATTAGC
>CALJMB010000082.1 GCA_937982515.1 uncultured Balneolaceae bacterium | reverse complement strand
CAGAAGGCTTCACCCGCCTGCTGCTCACTTACGGGCAGATCGATTCTCTGCTGGCTGCCTCCTTTAAGCCTTCGTCTGATGTGAATTAGTAGTGAGTGAATAGTAGAAAGTAGAAAGTAGAAAGTAGAAAGTAGAAAGTATTTGGTAGATGTCTTCAGATAGTATCCTGAACCTCTGCTCTGGGGTGGCCGCTTTCTGCCTTATTGCTTTCTGCTCAACACTTTCGGCTATCAAAAAAAGAAACCAACACTTAGCCTATGAAATTTTACAGCAGAAAGTTAATTAAGCCCCAGGATCTTAACGGACACGGTACGTTATTTGGCGGAACGGTACTGAGCTGGATCGATGAAGAGGCCTCCATATTTGTAACCTGCCAGCTTGGAAAGCGTAATCTCGTTACCAAGTTTATGTCTGAAATTGACTTCGTCAGCTCAGCGGGAATCGGAGATATTATTGAAATCGGTATGGAAACCGTGAAGTTCGGCCGGACCTCCATCACTGTGAAGTGCGTTGTGCGGAATAAATTTACCAAAAACGTAATCATCAAAGTAGACAAGATTGTATTCGTACATCTTGATGAAGAAGGCCGCCCCACTCCCCATAACGTAACCGAACCGGCAGATCTTTCGGTGTTTAACTGACAGAGGAAATGCCAACCGTTTTGTACTTTGGCTATCTTAAAGGTACATTTATGTACTGCCAGGGTGTCATCCTGAATGCGGGCTGCCTGCGGTGGCCGTAAAACACGTTACCATACTCTTTCTATTATAATACCGTACATATTGAGTACAAAAAAGAATTATATCAATGTGCAGGTCATCAGGGATCTGGTCTATGACGACGATACCTACGTCCGGGAGTTTGCCGATGCGGCCATACAGTCGTTCAGCGAATTTTCAGCCGGTTACCGCAACTATCTGCTGAGCCGGGATGAAACCAATTTCCGCAAGGCCGGTCACAAGATTATGCCTGTGGCCCAGATGTTACACATCCCCGAAATTTCAGATGAGTATGAACGGGCAAAAGACCTGCTGCAAGACGACTGTCCCCGGGAAAAGCTTCAGGCGTCTGCCCGGAAAATGACAAAGATAATCGATGATATCCTGGCAGAGTTAAGAGAGATTGCGTGAGGGGTATAAGCACGGCGGGAACATCCATATTCAACCCATAATCTGTGTTAACAAAGTTTTTTAGAAAAGCAGTAACATTCATTGCGGTACTTGCCGGAGCATTTCTGGTTCTGTCTGCCGGTTCTGTATTTCTGCTAAAGCACATCAACCCTCCCACCACTTCGTTCATGCTTCAGCGCACCGCGGAAGTGATACTAAACAGCGAAGAAAAAGTTGACATCCGGTACGAATGGGTGGACTGGGATCAGATTTCACCTTATATAAAAGTGGCGGTAGTCACTTCTGAAGATCAGAACTTTGCCAGCCACCGGGGATTTGACCTGGAGTCGATACGCGACGCCATCCGAGAGTACCAGCGGGGAGAAGGCCTGCGCGGAGCCAGCACCATCAGCCAGCAGACGGCCAAAAATCTGTTTCTGTGGCCCGGACAGTCGCTCTTTCGCAAAGTGGTGGAGGCTTATTTCACTATCCTCATCGAATGGATGTGGACGAAAAAACGCATCCTGGAAATCTACCTTAACATCGCGGAGTTCGGCAATGGCATATATGGTGTGAAAGCGGCCAGCGAGCAGTTTTTCGGCATTGAACCATCGGAACTGACTATGCTTCAGAGCGCTTTAATGGCCACCGCCCTTCCCAGTCCCCGGAGGTATGATGTCGGCCGGCCCTCGCCCTACATGATCCGGCAGCGTAACTGGATTATAGAGTACATGTTCTACCTGGGCAATACCGAATACCTGGAGAAACTGGAGTGACATAGCGAACAAATTTTTGTTACCTTTCGCCGTGCCGGTATAAGAGTTGTAGGAGAAGTATGGGTTTTATTACAGCTCCGGGGTGGTGTACACCACCGGATGATTAATACATATGCATAATATATAAACAGCTTTTTAATATGAGTACAATTTTGGTAACAGGGGGTGCGGGCTACATTGGGAGCCACACCTGTCTTGAACTTTTGAAGGAAGGCCATGACGTTGTAGTAGTCGACAATCTTTCCAACAGTAAAGAAACAGCCCTGAACCGTGTTGAAGAGCTGGCCGGAAGAAATCTGACTTTTTACAAAACCGACCTTCTGGACCGGGAAGCGCTGGATGAGGTGTTTCAGGCGCACGACATCGACTCGGTCATCCACTTCGCGGGCTTTAAAGCAGTCGGCGAATCGGTCCGCATCCCTCTCTCTTATTATCATAACAATATAACCGGGACGCTCCGCTTGTGCGAAGTGATGCGCGAACATGGAGTCAGGAAGATGGTGTTCAGCTCCTCAGCTACGGTCTACGGAGATCCCCACGAAGTGCCGATTACGGAAGACTTCCCCCTGTCGGCCACGAATCCTTACGGACGCACGAAGCTTTTTATTGAACAGATACTGGGGGATCTGTACGCATCCGATAACGAATGGAACATCGCTCTGCTGCGCTACTTCAACCCGGTCGGCGCCCATGAGAGCGGGCAAATCGGAGAAGACCCCAACGGCATTCCGAATAACCTGATGCCCTATATTACACAGGTAGCAGTAGGAAAGCTGGAAAAACTGTCTGTATTTGGCGACGATTATCCCACCAAAGATGGCACAGGAGTCAGGGATTACATCCATGTTGTGGACCTCTCTATCGGTCATCTGAAGGCTCTCGAAAAGCTGGATACCAACCCCGGGTTGGTGACCTATAACCTGGGCACCGGACAAGGCTACAGTGTTCTGGAAATGGTTAAAGCTTTTGAAGTCGCTTCCGGGCAGGACATCCCCTATCAAATCACCGACCGCCGGCCGGGCGATATTGCCGCTTGTTATGCCGATCCGTCCAAAGCCGAGCGGGAACTAAAGTGGAAGGCCGAACGTGGCATTGAAGATATGTGCCGCGATTCCTGGCGCTGGCAGTCGCAAAACCCCGAAGGCTACAAATAAACGAATAAGCATCCGCAGTGATCGAGTGCCTCGATCACTGCTCACTGCTAAGGTTCCGAGCCACCAGAACTACAGGAGGACCTGCCTACAGCCGCTGCTTACCGCTTACTGATAACTGTACTCCTGTCCACACCCGTGTTGCCTGTTTTTTCGTCGTAGGCGTAGACGATGATTTCATAGACTCCGCCCTCCGAGGCCAGGTAAGTGCCTTCGAAGGTGTTGGGGGTTCCGGTAAATGAGAGCGGCACGGAATCAACTATCTTGTTGTTGTGCCGGATCAGCGCCCGGATTTCGTAACCGGAGCTGTCCCACAGTCCGCCATCAGATACGGTACATCCGCACATCATAACCACATTGGCTCTGATTGGTATCTCCCCTTCCGGTGTACGGCTGTGAGCCTGCGGGCTCAGTACATCTATGGCAAATCCGGGAACTTCCAGGATGATACCGTCGCCGGTGATATGCTTGCCGGGAATCAGCCACAGCTGAGTAGAAGAAGTGACCTGCGCCTGCCTTTTTGCATAGGGGGCTGTAGCTTCGACCGTCACAAATACCGGTTCTGACAGTTCCAGGACGGTTTCGAACTTTGCCGCGTCTTCTGTGTGTAGCTGCCCGTACCGCTCGGCGGGGGCTGTGACAAGCCGCTGTGTATCGCCCGTCGCCCCCTGTGTGAGGCCTTTAGCCAACAACTCGCCCGTATCGGCATTGGTGATGCGAATCAGCGCCCCGCCCATGGAAGTGCCGATGAACTTGGCATCCTTAGCCTGAGCCCGTACCACCACATGGGTAGCCTGCTGGGCGGCCGCCGGAAGCGTGAGAATCGTACACAGGGAGAAAAGAAACAGGAACCGGATGAAAGAGATCATAAAATTCAGAAAGAGTTAAGTTATAAGGATGCTATCTGTCGGAATCGAAAAGGCCGCAGACGGATGGCCGGGAGCCGCGCAGGCTGCACCGATGACCGGCTATCGGCCGGCAATACCTCAGTGCTTTCCGGCTCCATCCATGCAGGGCTGTTAAGTTCTCTAAAACAAGACGTATCTCGTCCCGGTGCCCTATCCCCTCACTTGATCCAATCACTCCCGGCGATTGGATCAGTGTAAGAGTGTTCCCCGGTTCCACATTCTATGAAAACAACAGGGGTATAGTTGATACAGCACCGCGTGTTGGATACTAAATATTTTCTTTATAATAACCCTTTTCTAAGAAATAGATGAATGTTATATTCTCAGCGTGTCTTACGCAGGAATAAGCCGGAGTGGCGGAATTGGTAGACGCGTTGGTCTCAAACACCAATGGATGCAAGTCCGTGTCGGTTCGAGTCCGACCTCCGGTACTTATTGAAAGGCAAAGAGTTACAAACATTAAGCCTCTCGGAAACGAGGGGCTTTTTTTGTTGAGATTGGGTTTCGGGGTAACACATATGTTCAATGCTTTTCTGTTTTCTGCCCCCGATGAAATAGTGTGCGCCCAAAAAAATGTTGCAAAAATGGATTTCAGCGTTTATACTACTCTTGGGATATAAATAATATTGGAATGGCATAATTGATAATCCCCGTTGGTTCATACTGGCGGGGATTATTTTATTTTGGCACCACACTCATGCTCCGGGATCGGGGTTAAACACATCCTCACCGGGGGGAAGGTCTTCGCCGCTTTGTCCGCCAAAATACCGGCGCAATGCATTTTCAACCACATCCCCGGCAGAAACTCCATTTTCATCCGCAAAGGATTTAAGCTGTTCGATCAGGCTTTTATCCGTGATGTTAATTGTGTACTTCTCTCTTCCTTCGTTCATAGGACGCCCGGCTTTTTAACAGGTTTAAAATATTCAGATGATTTTACGGATCACCATGAGTTGGCGACAAGTATAACGATCTCTATAGCTCTCCCCCGGCGGCGATCTCAGGGTCTCCCGAATAGAGTTTGCTGCCAGAACATCTCTCGCAGATTAATTAAATCAATAGAGCTGGGCTGCCTGCTCTATATCGAAGAGCCACGCCATCTGTTTGTGGCGCTGGCTTCTCTTTCTGTAATTGCTATATACTACAACCTGCACCATAAGCTGGGTATCGCATGAGGTAACATGGAAATGCTCCGCCCTTCCGTCTACCACGTTTTGAGAGCCTACCTCCTTGTCGCTGTCCCAGCCGTTGTTGGTCTTGCAGGAGTAATAGAACATAGCCATGTCTCCATCGATAACCGATACCGAGAAATCCACGCTCAGCCTGCCGTCGCTGTACCTGTTTATCTGATAGTCTGGATTTTCACCTATCTGGGGGGTGGGATGGAGTCTTTCGTCAATGGCCTCATATATGCCGCAACCCGTGAGAGTAATGATTAAAACTATTCCTGAAGCTACGCGTTCAATAAGGGTTTTTGTAAGCTTGTGCGGCATTGTCAGTCTCTCTCTTTATTATCTGTCTCTCGGATGTGGTTTTTATATATGGCCTTGCTTTCCCTGATATTTATCTTATTAGTTTGACAGCGATATCCTCTTACTTGTTCCCGTATTTTCGTTCATGGCCTCAATTACTATGGTTATTTCCCACTATAACCACCGCATCCGTTCTGCCGGGTAAAGGGCCTGGAACTGTTGAGTTCTACCCTGGCTCGTCCAACAAGTATCTCATTCAAAATGGTGTCCTTATTTAGTAAGGTTGCCGGTCCATAGATCCGGGGCCATCCCTCTATCGCAACAAAAGGCGCCGTGATGAAGGCAGGGGCTGTTACGTTCTGGCGTCAGGCTCTGTGCCTGGTCATCCCGAATTCCTGGGTTTTCAGGGGTGAGGGATCTCAAGCGTTGGTAAGGCTCCGCCGCAGGTACTGAGCGCGTGCCTTTAAGACATGTGAGATCCCTCGTCGCATAACCCGCTCCCCGGGATGACAAGATCGGGTAGCTTTGTTTATGGAACGGAACAGCCCTGGGATTAAGGGGATGATAGCCCGCTCTGTAAAAGCTCAGTTTCAACTCTTTTAGATAGCCTCGGTTTTGTAGCATCGTGATACTCTGTCCTGCCCCTTCTACTGATCCGATCACTCGGACTGATCGGATCAGTGGGAGAGCGTTCCTCGTCAGCCGGCCGGAGAAGGAACGAGATGAGCGTTTTGCCTGAGACTGGCACCTTTATGCGAAGAAGGCGTACCGGCAAAAAGGCACATGGCAGAGAACGCAACAGCCCTGCGAATAAGGAGACGAATTCTTTTCCCTCAGATCCTGATTAAGGATCTCATAATAGAGTTGTACTTAATTTTTTTTTCTTTAGCTTTAGGGCATACTAAAAAGATAGGATACGTCCGCCAGATGCCGGTTACACCTACAGACAAAGAACAGCCGCCTCTGGCCTTTTAACAAAAAACAGAAATTAATTCGAAGCGAAACAAGCCTCCGGTGTAGGCATTGTTGCATCTATGCTTCGGGTATTAGTAAAACATATTATGAACGAGAAAAAATCATCTGGTATAACCCGCAGAAATTTCCTGAAAAAGACAACTCTTGCTTCTGCAGGGATCTCAGCCGGACTTATGGCAAGCGGCAACTTTGCCTATGCAGCCGGATCTGACAAAATCCGGGTAGGCGTTATCGGGTGCGGCGGCCGTGGAACGGGGGCGGCCAGAGATTGTCTGACCGCCGATGAGGGTGTTGAAATCTACGCGATGGGAGACCTTTTCCGGGACCGGCTGGAAAGCTCTCGTAACCTGCTGAATAAAGCTATGGGCAACCGGGTTAATGTTTCCGACAGCCGCTGTTTTGACGGCTTTGAGAATTACATTCAGGTAATGGAAAGTGGTGTAGATGTGGTGATTCTGGCTACGCCTCCGGCCTTCCGCCCCATTCATGTTAAAGCAGCCATTGAACGCGACAAGCACATATTTATGGAAAAGCCGGTTGGGGTGGATACGGCCGGTGCGCGCGCTGTCATAGAGCTGGGCAAGGAAGCGGAGCGAAAAGGGCTCTCGCTCGTAAGCGGAACCATGTATCGCCGCCAGCCCAGCTATGTAGAAGCCATCAAACGTATCCATGACGGTGCAATCGGAGAACTGACGGGCGCACAGGAGTACTATCTTACCGGTTCCATCTGGCTGCGCGAACGCAAACCGGGTATGTCTGATATGGAATGGCAGTGCCGCAACTGGTACTACTTTACCTGGCTATCCGGAGACCATATCGTAGAGCAGTTCATCCACAATATCGATACCATTAACTGGGCCTTTAAGGCTCACCCGGTAAAAGCAATCGCTACCGGCGGCAGGCTGGTCCGGGTACAGCCTCATTACGGACACATATACGATCACTTCAGCGTGGAATACGAGTACCCGGGAGGTGTTCGCGTACAAGCTATGTGCCGGCAGATGAACGATGCCGAGCGGAGAATCACCAACCGCATTGTCGGTACGAAGGGAGTGGCCGAGGTAGATCCGAGATACTCACGAATCACATCACACAACGGCAAGGTGATCTATGAAAGCCCGCAATCTGACGTGAACCCCTATGTGCAGTCCCATGTGGATCTCATCGCCAGCATTCGTAACGGCAAACCGATCAATGAAGCACACTTCGCGGCGGAAAGCACATTGACGGCCATCCTGGGCAGGGAAGCCGCCTACACCGGAGCCGCCCTTTCCTGGGATGATGTCTATAACGCTGAAATGGATCTGGTGCCCGACACCTTTGCTTTCGGCAAGTTGCCCGTGCAACCGGTACCGGCGCCCGGGTTCACAAAGCTGAATCGCGGCAAAGTACTGGTGGCAAATGGTTGATAATCGTGTACGGTCACCAAGGCACGAAAACCTTAGGGCGTGTGGACATTCACAGGTTGAATGTCCACACGCCCTAGTTCATTACCGGTTATGGGTTAGTTGTTATTAGAAATTCCCTGCCAATAACTGGTAACTGATAACCAATAACAAAACATTTGACAATGAAAAGACGGGACTTTATTAAACTGGGATCGGCCGGACTGGCCGGGGCCGCCATCGGAGGTATGGCGCTGCAACCGAGCCGAAGTGTACAGGCCGCCAACACGCCTGCCACCGGTGAAAAACTAAAGAAAGGATTTATGCTCGACACCTTCCCCAAAAGCAGCGAGCGCTCTATCCTGCAAAAGTTTCAAATGCTTCGCGATGCCGGCTTTGACGGGATCGAGCCCGGCAGCGGGCTCAGCCGGTCTGAAGTGCTCGATGCTAAAGAAGCTACCGGGTTGGAAATACCGAGCGTTGTGGTTTCAACGCACTGGAAATATCCCCTCTCCAGCCCCGATGCTTCGGTACGGAAACAGGGACTGGACGGGCTCAAAACAGCACTCCATGACGCCCATACATTTGGTGCCGGGTGCGTACTGTTTGTACCCGGGCGGGTAACCGAAGAGGTGGGATACGACGAAGTGTACCGCCGATCGCAGGAAGAGATACGCAAGGTGATTCCGCTGGCCGAAGAGCTGGATGTGATCATAGCCATAGAAAATGTATGGAACCAGTTCCTGCTCAGCCCTATGGAAGCCGCCCGGTATATCGATGAGTTCGATTCCCCGTACATTCGGTGGTACTTCGACGTCGGTAATATTATTAATTATGGCTGGGCTCATCAGTGGATCCGTATATTGGGCAACCGTATCGAGAAGATTCACATAAAAGAGTTCAGCCGGAAAAAACGCGACCAGGAAGGCCTGTGGAAAGGCTTTAGCGTCAACTATCTGGAAGGAGATAATAACTGGCCTGAAATCATGAAAGCGTTGCGTGAAACGGGCTACAGCGGCTATGGAATTGCCGAACCGCCCTACCAACCGAAAGGCGTTTCCGATGAAGTATGGCTTCGGGATTACATCGCCGGCAGAATGGACAAGATTTTTGCCATGTAAACCCGCCGGGAGGCGGACAGGTTTTGTTAGAGAGTATAAAACACGTATCCCTTCCCGATGCATCCTCACCGCCGTCAGGCCTGCTCCGTCCTTCCAGATATTATAGCGCGAACGTCCGTTCGTGCTGTACCGGATCAGGTGCCTTAAACAGAACGCTGCAGGCCTTACGGCGGCAGTAAGCAATCTGCCGGATCTTCTTCTCTCCTCTTTACAGCTTGCGCACTACCTGTAAACCGTCGCGTACGGTGAGCAGTACGTTTTCCACTCGCTCATCATCCCGTATCAGCTTATTCATTTCATCAATGGCACGGGCTTTTTCATCATCAGGATCTAACACACTGCCACTCCAGAGCACATTGTCGGCTATCAACACTCCTCCCTGTCTGAGCATGGGCAGCACGGAACGGTAGTAATTCGGGTAGTTTATCTTGTCGGCATCCAGGTAAACCAGGTCGAACGTCCCTTCAAGCTGATTGATGGTCTCCAGAGCGGGACCCATTATCAGCCTGATTTTACTGCCGAACCCGCTTTTCCGGAAAAATGAGCGGGCGATATCTTCATATCGCTCATTATATTCACAGGTTATAAGCTCGCCGTCATCAGGCAGTGCCTCCGCCATACTTAAAGCCGAATATCCCGTAAACGTGCCGATTTCCAGAATACGCTTTGCCCCTGTCAGCTTTACCATCATGGCCAGGAACTGCCCTACTACACGGCCGCTTAGCATGTCGGTGTATTCCAGCTCCCTGCCCGATACCTCTACGAGTTCCTGAACCAACGTTGATTCCTCACTGGTGTGATCATGGGCGTACTGCTCGATTGAGGCGTTGACGAGTTCCATAAGCGGGCATCATAGTTAAATTGAAATTGAAATCGGATAACAGACCAAAGATAACATGAGTTCAAAATAAGAAACGGCGCTTAGCTCTCTCCGCCAACCGGTGGATGCAGAACGCCCCTCCACTGATCCGATCACCCGGACTGATCGGATAGTGAAGGACAGGACAGAGCACCGGGGCGGGATATAACTCTCCTCTTGAGGGGAGAAAGCTGCAAGCGCCTTTCCAGCACTCTTATCCCGAACTCACATTAAGA
>CALJMB010000081.1 GCA_937982515.1 uncultured Balneolaceae bacterium | reverse complement strand
AAATAAAAGTCCGCGATGAAGATGACCGGTGGATATTGGAATCAGCGATAAGGGCAAAAGCCAGTATCCTGGCAACAGGAGATAAAGATCTTTTAGATATTTCAAACCAGGTACCTCAGCTTAGAATAGTCACACCCCGGAGGTTTTGGGAGCTGTTGCAAAAGTAGGTTCGGGCTATAACAAGCGTTTCAAGCTGATGTGGGCTTGCTTTTCCCACGCGTATCTATCAGATTTGTAATGAACAGTTCATAATTTATTTAACAGGCTCCACGCAGCTTAAACGCTGGGCCGTTATAGGGCTTTTTAAAAAATCGAGATGTAACATGGAAAACGAAAGGATCGATAAGGCATCCCGGCTCATTCATGCCTCACCGTCTGCAGTCTATGCGGCGTTTGCTACACAACGTGCACTACAGGCTTGGCTGCCTCCGAAAGATATGAAAGGACAAATAGAAACCTTCGATTTCCAAGAAGGAGGCGGTTATACAATGCGCCTGACATATACGGCAGAAGAACACACAGCCGGAAAAACAACAGAGAACTCTGACGAGGTAACTGTACGTTTCCTCCGCCTCGTCCCAAACACGCGAATCGACCAGGCCGTTACGTTTGATTCTGAATTGGAAGAGTTTGCAGGTGAAATGAAAATGACTTGGTCCTTCGAAGAGCGAGGAAGTGACACTTTCGTAAAAGTTGCATGTACCAATGTACCAGAAGGGATTCGGCCGGAAGACCACGAAGTTGGCTTGACCTCTTCGCTCGGAAAGCTGGCCAAATTCATAGAATAGAAATATAACATAAGAGCGGGAGCGCCCTATAACCAGCGCATTAAGCGGAGATACCTCGCCAAGGCTTACTAACTTTTGACTTTTTAGCTCACCGTTCATTATTTATCAAATCAACGTTCATTCGTGTGCCGCTTAAGCACCGGGTCGTTAGATTACTACTGAAAATTTAATCACACACCTAAGTATAATGGAGAAGAGTAATTTAATTTCTGAAATTATCAGAGGAGAATTTTCTCGCTACAGATTCATGTATTCCTATAAAGAGAAACAAATGATTAATGAGGGAAATTTTGAAAAAGTAGCGTCAAAGCAACTGGAAAAAATAAAAAGGTATTCACGGATAGTGGTCTTTGCCATTGTATTATTTTCCGGGTGGGGTATCTATCAGTTTATCGACTTTGGCCATACTCAACATTTTCTCTCCCTG
>CALJMB010000080.1 GCA_937982515.1 uncultured Balneolaceae bacterium | reverse complement strand
CAGGCCATTCCCGCTGCACGAATTATCCGTTTTCTGGAAGAGCATGAAAGCAAGCTCAGCCGGCTGGGCCTGAGGTTGGACTTTTAGGTGGCAGAAGACGCCGGGTTCACCCCTAAAGGGGACTTATTGGGTTGGCGTTCTAAAAGGGAAAGCTGTAGTACACCTTCAAGGTGTGCTACAGCTTTTCTTGGCACGTGCTTAAATCACTAAACAGGCACAATCCCAAAGTCCCCTTCAGCGGATTTAGGGGTCAATAAAGGCAATACACTACCTTATAAACAACCTGGGGCGTGTGGACTTTCAGCGTGGGGATGGGGATGTGTGGGTGACCCGCAGAGCGCATGGCGCAAAGCGCATAGCGTCCCCGGGGTTCGCGCTATGCGCCTAACGCAGCGATGCGCTGAATCCGCCTAAAGACACGCCGCACGTTGAATGTCCACACGCCCTAATACCGCTTATAAATATACCACAACACCTTCTCCATCTCCTCCTTTACTACCGATGAGGGGGTAATGTAGTGGTTGTTCATAAAGCTGAATATCAGTTTTTTTCCGTTCTCTGTGATTACAAAACCCGACAGGCTGTGGTTATTTCTAAGCGTACCAGTCTTTGCAAAAATATAAGGCGGGCCGCCATCCCGGCTGCCATACCAGTTTCTGATCGTGCCCGACTCGCCGCCTGCAGGGAACAGCTGATACATCTCATTATCATAGAAAAACTCGGCATCAATCTTTTCCAGCAGCCGGATAATCGACCGGGGCGTAAACATATTGTAGCGCGAAAGGCCGGAACCATCCGCCCACTGAGGCTCATCCGGAAGATCCTGCAGATACGTTTCTGTCACGTAACCGATCACCTTACGGCTATTGAGCGGCATCCCGAGTTCGGAGGCGATTTGTAACAGCAGCTGCTCGGCAATAAAGTTGTCGCTTGGCTGCAGCATGCGCTTATAGGCGGTATCGGCCGGAATACTGTAGAGCCGCCGGACGCTATCCGGCTTTTCCATCTCCAGATACTGAACAGGCCTGCCCAGAGTGTCAGAAAGTAGTTTGGTGATTAACTCCGGAGTGTAGTGAAAGGGCTTGTCGACCGTGTATGTGAGCGTATCGGCCCGGGGTTTGTATTCAAATCGGTTGTCGGCTATGCCCCGAAGCAGTATCGGTAGGTCTTCATCTTTGCTAACCGAGGCTTCAATATGAGAGCGGAGAAGCGGCGGAGAAACAGCCAGCCCCTCACCGGTGGGTTTCACCCGGCGCAGCTCGATCTGCTCCATCGTGAACCTTGCCACGTTGCCATATATCGGGAAAGGCGACTTCTCGGGAGAATAGTAGTAATTGTAGTCGCTCCACGCCCAGCCCGGCCCCAGCAGCTCATCCTTAAAGTGTGCATCGGAATAGTACAGATTCTCAGGCCTGTTTTTCAGAAACCGGTACACGCTGTCGACCCCGAAATCGTGATGTAAGAAAGAGGGGTCGCCCGTTCCCCAGAAAATAAGAGAGTCTCCGCGCACAGTGTATTCAAGAGCGGGAAGTGTATCCGGCAGCAGTTTCAGTCCGGCATAGAACGTAAAGAGCTTGGTATTGGATGCAGGCGTGAAGTACCTGAATTCGTTCTGCGCGTAGAGCATAGAATCATCCGCCGGATCGTACAGGGCAAAACCGGTCAGGTTGGATGAAAAAACCGCGGAGGTATCAAACATTGCCGCCAGTGCGGAAACCGGTTTCTCCTTCCCCGCATCTGTGGGCCGGGCGAGTTTCTCAGCAGGCCCGCAGGAGACCGCGCTCGTCAATGTACCCAGGACGGCTGCTAAAACAATTAAATATGTTGATTTCATCGGATGATCCTTTTTTATTGTATTAGAAAACGCGGGGTGGTATGGTGTTATACTGCTGATTTCAGGAACAAGGATGCCGGCAGAACCTTCAGGATTCCCGGCTTGCGGCTACAGGTGTCCGGGAAATGACCGGGTGGAAATCGTATCTAACCCTGACAGGGTTTTGAACCCTGTCAGGGTTAAGCAAGTGCTTGACCATGCAGATGAATCCCCCTCAAGGGGAGACCATAAGTCTCGTGTCAGCTAACCATTTTTTAAGAAATAAGGAAACAAAATGAATATCAAGAATTTATATTTGGCCGGGTTTGTATGTATCTGCCTGATCGTAACAGCCTGTACCGGTACAGGCCCGGGAAGCTACGATATCATCATCCGAAACGGAGTAGTCTATGACGGCACCGGGAAGCCGCCGGTTGTAACAGATATCGGTATCAGGGCCGACACCATCGCGGATGTGGGGAAGCTCGATACCGCCACGGCAGCTGTCATAATCGACGCGGAGGGCCTGGCGGTAGCGCCGGGATTTATCAACATGCTGAGCTGGGCCAACTACAGTCTGCTCAACGACGGCCGGTCGATGAGTAACATCAAACAGGGGGTGACGCTGGAGATATTCGGCGAAGGCAGTTCGATGGGCCCCATCCCTCCCGATGCGGCAGAGAGAGAAAACACCGAATGGCAGACACTGGGCCAGTATCTCGACCATCTGGCCGAAAAGGGCATTTCTACTAACGTGGCTTCTTTTGTCGGCGCCACAACTGTGCGGGTGCATGAACTAGGGAACGCCAACCGCGCCCCGGCGCCTGAAGAGCTGAGCAGGATGCAGGATCTGGTGCGCCAGGCCATGCGGGAAGGAGCCCTCGGCGTGGGTTCCTCACTCATTTATCCTCCGGCCTTCTTTGCCAAAACGGACGAACTCGTTGCCCTGGCCAAAGCCGCCGCCGAATACAATGGCATGTACATCTCCCACCTGCGCAGCGAAGGAGATAACTTTCTCGAAGCTGTAGATGAGTTCATAACCATAGCCACAGAAGCAGGTATTGATGCTGAAATTTATCACCTTAAAGCCGCCGGTGAGCATAACTGGCACAAACTTGATATCGTACTCTCCCGTATCGATTCTCTCCGCAGCCGGGGACATAACATCAGCGCAAATATGTATACCTATCCGGCGGCCTCTACCGGAATTGACGCCGCCGTACCGCCCCGGGCTCAGGAAGGAGGCAGAAAAGCATTTTTGAAACGCCTCGAGGATCCTGAAACAAGAGAACAGATACTGGAAGAGATGCGCCGCACCGATACCGGCTGGGAGAACTTTCTGCAGCTTGCAGGCTCACCGGACAATATCATACTGCTGGAGTTCCGGGCGGATTCCCTGCAACGGTATACCGGGATGACACTGGCTGAGATAGCCGGCGAACGCGGCACGCCTCCTGAAGAAACCATTCTGGATCTTCTCCAGGCTAACGGAGGTGATATCTCGTCGGTCTTTTTTGTGATGTCGGAAGAGAACATACGCAAGAAGATCCGGCTTCCATACATGAGCTTTGGCTCTGACGCACGCTCCGTAGCCGCCGAGGGCAGTGTGTTGAAATCCAGCACCCATCCCCGCACCTACGGTACCTTCGCCCGGCTGCTGGGTAAGTATGTTCGCGAGGAAGGACTCCTTTCTCTTGAAGAGGCCATTTACCGGCTGACGGGCCTCCCCGCCGCGAACCTGAAGCTTAAACAAAGAGGACGGCTGGCAACGGGCTACAAAGCCGATGTGGTAGTGTTTGACCCGTCAACTATAAAAGATAACGCCACCTACCGGGAGCCCCACCAGTATGCCGAAGGTGTACACCACGTATTGGTAAATGGCGTGCAGGTACTGGACGACGGCGAACACACAGGCGAGATGCCCGGAGAGGTGGTCAGGGGACCGGGGTATGTGGGTAGTAAGCAGTAAGCAGTAAGC
>CALJMB010000079.1 GCA_937982515.1 uncultured Balneolaceae bacterium | reverse complement strand
AAACAGGCCTTTGCCATCCTGACCATTGTAAAACTACTCCCTTTTTGGCAAGAGCTCCACTCCCGCCGTTGAACGTTAACTCTTCTTATGCCGCATATTGGGAGTATCTTCTCGCGGAGCCGAGCCTGGCGCCGATTAACGCATATTCACAGCGCCATTCGGCGGGCTCATCTGCGAGACCCAGCGGGAACTACAACGGCGAACGTGGAGTCGAGAGGCCGTATACATGTTAATTTCAACTACAATATCAAACACATCCTGCTCTGTCCGCCGCCCCGCCGGCTCCGGGCCTCCGCCGGTCCAAGCCCGGGGCAAGTCCGGGCCATCGCCGGTATGCACCCGCCACACCTGCGCGGCATCTCCGGTACACCTTCGCGCCCTGCACGAGGGTGTATCGAAGGGGTATCGAAGGAGTATCGAAGGTGTGCCGGGGTTGGCCCAGGGATGCCCCGGAGTTGGCCCGGAGGGGGGCCGGAGATGGGCCGGGGAAGGCCAAGATTTGTCTTGTCTTTAAATTATTATTTTATAATATATATTAATTCGCATTTAATTATGCGTCCTCTTTATTTTAAGGCGTGTCATGGAATTGCGTTTCAATGGCTGACGGGCAGGGATGAAGTCGGCAAAAGTGAAAGGTGAAAAGGGCGGAGCTGTTAAGTTCTGCTTAAGGCACCTTATTATGTCATCCCAAACCCTTGCTTTAATAGCGCGAGCGTCCGCTCGTGCCCCTTCGGCCAGGAGCACGAACGGACGTTCGCGCTATACCTTAGCTGTTGCCTTCTGCTTACAGCCATTGCCTACCGGTTTTCCGTGTCTTCCGTGTTAGTGGTTACCCCCGTCAAGGCGTGCCGGGATGGGTTTGGCATACTAAAAAAGCGGTGCATCCGAATGGATACACCGCTTTATCTATACGGCGAGAGTAGAAGAACCGCCGTTATTTTACAAACAGCATTTCGCGATAGATGGGCAGCGGCCAGTAGTCATCGGCTACATGGCGCTCCAGGAAGTCTACCGCGTCACGTATCTTGTTCATGGCGGGAATAACGTTGTCTTTAACCTGGGTGGCTTTATCGATAACCGAATCTCCGTCAACTGCCAGGACGGCTGCCCGGAGATCTTCCAGCGCCTCACTGAGATCGTTCAATCCTTCATTGACCTTCTTCAGCATGGATGTGCAACCTGTGGTATCCAATCCGATTTGATCAACGCGGGTTACATTTTCCGCCAGTTCGTTCATATAGCGTACGGCAGCGGGATAGATCATGGTTTTTGCTATATCTTCGGTGGTATCGACTTCGATATTGATCGTAGTCAGGTACTGTTCAGCCCAGATTTCCTGGCGGGAATGGATCTCTCGTTCATTCAGAACTTTGTGTTTCTCAAAAAGCCGGATGTTCTTCTCGTCTGTCAGTTTGGGCAGGGCATCCATAGTGGTCCGGAGATTTAGCAGTCCCCGTTTTTCAGCCTCTTTCTGCCAGTCGTCTGAGTACCCGTCACCGTTAAAGATGATGTCTTCGCACTCTCCCAGGGCATTGCTGAGTACGTCCGCGAGCGCAACTTCAAGAGAGCCTTTTTTATCTATTTCCCGCTCGAGTGTAGTACACAGCTGGTCAATGGCATCAGCAACAATGGTGTTAAGTACTACTATAGGAAAAGAAATAGACTGGCTGGATCCGACCGCGCGGAACTCAAACTTATTGCCTGTAAACGCGAACGGCGAAGTTCGGTTGCGGTCACCGGCATGTTTAGGCAGATTTGGCAATACCGGCGTTCCCAGCCCCATCAAACCACCTTGCTTGGAATTCTTCAATCCGCCGTTCAACAGCTGAGTAACCACATCTTCGAGCTGATCGCCGATGTATGCGGAAATGATGGCCGGTGGAGCCTCATTAGCTCCCAGACGATGATCATTGCCGGCGTGGGCGATGGAGATGCGCAACAAATCCTGATTTTCATATACGGCTTTCAATACAGCCGTAAAGAAAAAGAGAAACTGCATATTTTCGTGGGGACTGTCTCCCGGTTCCAGCAGATTTACTCCGCTTCCGGTACTCATAGACCAGTTCAGGTGCTTGCCACTTCCATTGAGCCCGTCAAATGGTTTTTCATGAAGGAGGCACTCCATGTTATATTTACGTGCAACCTTCTTCAGTATAATCATCATCAGTTGCTGGTGATCGGCCGCTATATTCGAGGTCTCGAACATGGGGGCGATCTCGTACTGGCTGGGAGCTACTTCATTGTGGCGCGTTTTTACCGGGATGCCCAGCCGGTACAACTCCTTCTCGGCCTCCAGCATAAACGACAGTACGCGCTCGGGAATCGATCCGAAATAGTGATCGTCCAATTCCTGGCCCCTGGGTGGCTTGGCGCCGACCAGGGTGCGGCCGGAGGTCATCAGATCGGGACGGCGGTAGAAGAACTCCTGATCGATAAGGAAGTATTCCTGCTCACAGCCTACTGTAGAAACGACACGCCGTACATCTACGTTAAACAGATTCAACGCCCGTTTGGCCTGCTTTTCCAGCGCCCCGCTCGAGCGAAGCAACGGCGTCTTGTGGTCAAGCGCCTCGCCCTTCCAGGAAGCAAATGCCGTGGGGATGCAGAGGTATGAACCGTTACTATTCTCCATGATAAATGCCGGAGATGTGGGATCCCAGGCTGTATAGCCGCGCGCTTCGAACGTCTGCCGAAGCCCTCCGTTGGGGAAACTGGAGGCATCCGGCTCTCCCTGAATCAGTTCCTTGCCAGAAAACTCAGCCAGGGCGCCCCCGCCCTGGTTAGGGGTGATAAAACTATCATGTTTTTCAGCTGTAAAACCAGTTAAAGGCTGAAACCAGTGCGTATAGTGTGTGGCTCCTTTTTCCATAGCCCAATCTTTCATAGCTACGGCTACAGCGTCTGCAACCTCCGGGTTTAATTGCTCACCTTCGCTCATCGTACGTTTCAGGTCTTGCCAAACAATTTTAGGCAAACGCTCTTTTAAATCTTCTACCTGTAGCGTATTTTTCCCAAAAATTTCGGTAACATTCATGGAAGAAACTCCTTGCCCGTTGGTAACGGGCGCCCAATTACGGGCAGCAGCCAATGTGTCATAACGCCGGATTGCTTTTGTCATCGAGGTACAGTATGTGTGATTATGTGTTTACAATTTCCAACCGCGCTTAAAATAATACAAAAATATAACATTGCGCAAATTATTTAGTCTTTTTTTTATAAAAAAGTTAAATATGCAGGCATATACGCATATTGCGTTAAATATTTAATGAAGGGATGCTTTAGTAGGCATATTACCTAATATTTTTTCTGCACATTTATGTTTCCGCTTCATTTTTTAAGCGACGGCTAAATTCACTATGTTCAGGGCCTCGAATATCCGTATCTAATTCTTTAAAATTTTACACCTTGAGTTCTTCTGACATTAAAATCTGGATCGACGCCGCGAGGCCTAAAACACTGGCGGCGGCTTTTGTTCCGGTTCTTGTAGGGGCCGTGCTGGCCGCTAACGATGGGGCACTGCACTGGCCGGCAACCATTGTGGCCATGGCCTGTGCGTTCCTTATTCAGATAGGCACCAACTTCGCCAACGACTATTTTGATTTTGTCAACGGGGCCGATACAGACGAACGCATAGGCTTTGAGCGGGCAACAGCCAGGGGACTTATACCGGCACACGTGATGAAAAGGGCTACCGTCGTTACCATGGGGCTGGCTTTTGTACTGGGGCTTTATCTTGTGTGGCATGCGGGATGGGTAATACTGGCTTTGGGAATCGCGTCTCTGATCTGCGGCATCCTCTATACCGGGGGTCCCTTTCCGCTGGGGTACAACGGCCTGGGAGATGTTTTTGTGTTCGTTTTCTTTGGTATCGTTGCCGTAATGGGAACCTATTATGTAAACGCCTTCAGCTGGTCGCCGGCTTCGTTCTGGGCTTCTCTGGCAGTCGGGGCTTTGTCTACAAACATACTGGTTGTAAATAACCTGCGGGACGTAGAGCAGGATGGCCCCGCCGGGAAAAACACTCTGGGCGTTCTGCTGGGAGAAAATGCCCTGCGCTGGGAATATCTGCTCATGATAGCTCTGGCCCTGGCCATACCGCCGCACTTTTATTTCAGGCTCGGTTTTGGGCTCCCTGTCTTCATTCCCTATCTGGCTATTCCCTTTGCATGGGTGCTGGTAAAAAGCGTATGGACGGAAACGAACAAGCAAAACCTGAATAAAACCCTGGAACAGACCGCCCGGTTTATGGTAATTTACGGTGTGCTGTTCAGCCTGGGGATCTTGTTGGGCTGATACAGAACGCTTTCCCCCTGATCCGATCCCTCGGAGTGACCGGATCAGTGAGAGACAGGCCGTGCACCGGGCCGATACAAAGCCGAGGCCATCTCATAAGATTTCATACCAACGGTTGGCCTGAGAACTTAAAGGTGAGCCTTTGCAGGGTGGGCTATCATCCCGCTTAATCCTTCTTTTGAAGGAAGAAGATCACGGCGGCTTTTGCCGTGATTAGGGGATGACACGTAATCCACAGACTCGCAACCATAATAAATCAGGGTACTCTTTGAGTTTATGATACGTTTGGAACAGCCGTGCGGGAGAGCGGCAGAGCCGCCGGCGGCCGGATATAACCCTGGCAGGGTTCCAGACCCTGCCAGGGTTATATCCGCCTTACTGATTACTCATTATGCATTACGCTATGACGTTAAGATATTTTCATTACCGCTTCCCTTTTGCAGAGCTGTTCCGGACGAGCCGGCAAACTTTTAAAGCCCGGGAAGGCGTTCTCCTGCAGCTACAGCGTGAGGGCATTACGGCGTATGGCGAAGCCGCTCCCCTGCCGGAGTTTTCGCGCGAGAGCCTGGATCAGGTTACAGTTCAGCTTAAGAAACACACAACAGTAATAAAGCGCTATTTCCAACATGAGATCGGCCTGGGCGGCCTTGATCATTTCTACAGAGACAACGATATCGTTCCCTCTCTCTGCTTCGCATTAGACACCCTGATCTACGATTATTTGTCACAAAAACAAGGGAGCAGAATGAGCCATATGCTGTTTGAACATCCACAAACGGTAATACCGGTCAACGCTGTCTTGCCTATTCAATCGGTTACGGAAACTCTGCAGGCGGCCGCTTCTAAAATTAATGAAGGTTATCGCACATTTAAGTTTAAGATCGGGGGAGATTTTGCCGAAAACATAGATATACTGGAAGGTATCAAAAACAGGTTTCCCGATATAACCATCCGAATTGATGCCAACCAGTCCTGGAACCTTGAGGAAGCGCTTGACAAGCTTGCGATACTCGGGAAGATGGGCGTTGAATATTGCGAAGAACCCCTCGCCCGCCCCTCTGCGAGTGCGTTAAAACAGTTGTCCGAACACTCCCCGGTACCCATAGCGCTGGATGAGTCGCTGAATGAATTCAAAAACGACCGGACGGTTGCTGCGTGTATTCCGGTCTGGGTTATCAAGCCAATGGTTACAGGATCGTTTACGAACATCTACCAAACAAAACAACTGGCGAAAGCTCATGGCAATAAACTTGTTTTCACCACAACTCTGGAAAGCGGCATAGGCAGGATGATGACAGCAGTCCTGGCTTCCGGGCTGGGCTCACGAGAATCAGCGCATGGGCTGGATACCGGCGGCTTTCTAAAAACAGACGTCTGGCATGATGGAGTTTATATTAATAATGGGTATTTTTCTTTGCCTGATGATCCTGAGCCGGGCAAAAAATACCGATTTGACCCACAAAACCTAGCAGAAGAAATTCAACTTTGAAGTGTATGAGCGACATCGGCTTAGCTATTCCACGTTTTATAGAGCCTGACGCTGACAACCTGTTCCTGGCCTCCAGAAACGGACTGAAAACGTATGGTGAACTGGCGTCCTTTAAAGATTATTTTCTTCAGTACCTGCTCGACTCCGGCCACGATCTTCAGAAACCCGTTGGATTTTTAGCCCATTCTTCCGATGAACTTATTTTTGCCCTGGCGGCCTGCTGGATGCTGGGCGTTCCCTTCGTTTGTTTCAGCCCGAATGCCACGGCCCGGGAGCTTAATCAACAGCTAGAGGAGTTGCAGCCAAATCTTGTTTTTACCGACAAGGATCATAAAGACCTTAACTCAACGGGCCACCAGGTCGATTTAAGCGAACTCGATCTGGATAACGTCCTGAGCAGAGAGGTTAAACCTGATAAACGTATCGTAAACTTTACTCCGGATCTGGATCCCGAACGGGTATTCGGCTACTTTTTCACTTCGGGCACAACCAGCACTCCCAAGATTGTGCCGCTGAAACGACGGCAGATGTATTTCGCTGCTGAAGCGTCAGCCGGTAACTTCAGGCCAGACATCAACCACTTCTGGCTGTTATGCCTGCCTCTGAACCATATCGGAGGTATTTCTATTGTTTTACGATCTATACTATACGGATCGGGCATCTACCGCATGAATCGCTTCGATGTGGATATGGTCTCTACCTTCCTGTCAGAAAACACGATGTTCCAGGTAGCTTCGCTGGTACCAACCATGCTTAAACGCCTGCTGGATATACCGGCTTTCCGGGTACATAAAAGTTTTCAGGCTATCCTGGTTGGCGGAGGGCCTGTTACACCCGACCTGATTCAGGAATCGCTCAACTGTGGAATTCCCCTGGTTCCCAGTTACGGAATGACCGAGACCTGCGCCCAGATTGCCGCCAATCCTGTTCTGAAACCCAGCGGAAGATATACTCCCCTGAAAAGCACAGGAATGATTTTCCCTCCCAATGAAATTCAAATCCGCGACATTGAAGGCCGCAAGGTGGGAGCCAATACCTCAGGTGCTATCTGGCTCAGAGGTCCCCAGGTATTTGACGGGTATTATAGCCCTGAAAACAACAACGATTCGTTTGATGAAGACGGCTGGTTTAATACCGGAGATTTTGGCCATATGAATGCAAACGGCCAGCTGTTTATTGAAACCAGAAGAACGGACTTAATAATCACCGGAGGGGAGAATGTTTCTCCCTTCGAGGTTGAGTCTGAACTGGAGAAAATCGATCCGATTACAGAGGCGGCTGTATTGGGGCTCCCCCATGAAGAGTGGGGACAGGAAGTGGTGGCGGTAGTAGTTGCCAGAACAAAGCAGGAGATAAAGGCTGAAGAAATTGTAAACAACCTGAAAGAACGGATTACTTCGTATAAGATACCCAAGAAAATCGTTCAGGCGCCGGCCCTGCCACGTACCGAATCGGGGAAGGTAAAGCGTTCGGAACTGCGCAAGTTTTTTGAATAACGGCCGCTTTACGGCTGCGAAAAGGAGAAGCTCATAGCCATACTCCTCTATCAATCGATTGGAAAATAAGGGGCAAACAAGAAAACCTAAAATGCCTGTCAGCCCGGGCTTGTCAAAGGATCCCTCGACAGGCCCGGCATGACAGGCGTTGGCTGAATGGATTTAACTAAAGCCGATTCCCTGCCTACTCATCCAGATGGGCCAGTCCCTTTACCCCTATATCGCTGCGGTAATAGGCGTTTTTAAACGTCACTTTCTTCACTTCTTTGTAGGTATTGCGGATCGCATCCTGCAGGGTATCGCCGGCACCAACTACACTAAGCACCCTTCCCCCGTTAGTAACCAGCCTGCCATCCTTCAGAGCGGTTCCGGCATGAAAGACTACGGCTCCATCGGCAACATCCTCAATTCCCTCTATCAGCTTGCCCTTTTTGTAAGACTCAGGGTATCCGTCGGATGCCATAACCACGCAACAGCGGTACTTGTTGTCCAGAATAATGTCATGTTCTTCCATCTCTCCTTTGGCCGCCGCCACCATTAACTCCAGCAAATCGGATTTCAGGGAAGGAAGAATGGCCTGGCACTCGGGATCTCCAAACCGGCAGTTGTATTCTACTACTTTAGGCCCTTGTTCCGTGATCATCAAACCGCAATAGAGGATGCCTTTGTAGGGCATATCTTCACGCAGCATGCCTGTAATGGTAGGCAGAATAATCTCTTTTTCCACCCGCCTCATAATATCCGGGGTGATTACAGGAGCCGGGCAATAAGCGCCCATCCCTCCGGTATTCAGGCCTGTATCTCCTTCTCCGATGCGTTTGTGGTCCTGGGCATTATGAATGACTCTGGCGGTTTTCCCGTCTGAAATGACAAAAACGGAAGCTTCCTCACCTTCCATAAACTCTTCTACAATCAGGGTTTCAGAGGCGCTGTTCAGGTCTGAATGCTCTTTGAGCAGCTTCAGCCTCTCCTCTGCCTCGGCTTCCGTCTCACAAATAAAGACTCCTTTACCCCCGGCCAGGCCATTCGCCTTTAGCACTATGGGGTACTCATCCTGTTCTTTTATATAGCGCAGAACCTCCTCCGCTTCGTATTGATTGAAGGAGGCGTAAGCGGCCGTGGGGATGTTGTTCCTCTCCATAAACTCCTTGGCGAATTTCTTGCTCCCCTCAAGTTGCGCCGCCTGCCCCGACGGACCAAAAACCAGGCATCCCTTCGCTTCTAAAAAGTCGGTAATCCCTTCTACCAGCGGCTGCTCGGGCCCTACGATGGTCAGATCAATGTGGTTATCTTCGATGAAAGCGGCTATAGCTTCAAAATCATCAAGGGCCAGATCTACATTAGTTCCGGCTTCAGCGGTTCCCGGATTGCCGGGTGCAATAAAGAGTTTTTTGAGACGGGCCGACTTCTTAATACTCCATGCAAGCGCGTGTTCGCGGCCTCCGCTTCCCAATAAAAGAACGTTTAATTCCATAGTAGATTTAAGAGAGCTTATCTGCGATTTGAATAATTTGGGCGAAACTCTCCGCTTTCAGAGAGGCGCCTCCGATCAGTCCGCCATCTACATCGGGCTGTTTCAGCAACTCTTCTGCATTCTCGGGTTTCATGCTGCCTCCGTACAGAATTTGTATACTATTCGCGGTGTCGGCGTCATAGAGTGAGCCCAGTTCTTCCCGGATGTTCTCGTGCATTTCCTGAGCCTGCTCCGGAGTTGCCGTTTCGCCTGTTCCGATGGCCCAAATGGGTTCATAAGCTATGACCGCCTGACGCGCCTGTTCCTGGTCAACGCCGTTCAAAGCATCCCGGACCTGCCCTTTAACAAGTTCGATGTGAGATCCCGACTTGCGCTGATCCAGCGACTCGCCCACACAGATTACGGGGATCAATCCGCCGGAAAGGGCCTTCTTAACCCTGGCGTTTACCGTCTGGTCGGTTTCACCAAAATACTGGCGGCGCTCGGAGTGTCCGATTATGACATGAGAGCAGCCGGCCTCGGTTAACATACGCGTACTGACTTCCCCGGTGTAGGCTCCGTTATCTTCATAGTGTACGTTCTGGGCGCCCAGCTTCACATTATCATACCCATCCAGTTCAGAAGATGCCGTTGTCAGTGATATGAAAGGCGGGCAGACAAGTACGTCGATGGTTTCCGGCACTTTAGCCAGCTGTTGTTTTAACTCGCCTAACAGCCGGACTGTCTCCGCAGGCCCGCAATTCATTTTCCAGTTTCCGGCTATTAAAAATCTTCTCATGAGGTCGGTTTTTCTATTGTGGTTAGTGTTTGAATGCCTTGAATAATATCTTCGTACTCACGTCCTACATATTTACGTACAATTTTCCCTTCTTCATCCACCAAAAACCGGGTGGGTATGATCTGAACATTAAACCTGTTGATAAGCTCTTCGCGATTGAACGCGCCGGCAGAAGCTACAGGCCAGAGTTTTAAACGCTCTTCAAAAAAAGCGTCGATCGTGACCTGGCTGGCATCCAGTGGCAGAGTAACTACCTGGAGGCCATACGTTTTATACAGGCTATAGATAATAACGGTACGGTCGTATTGCTCCTGATAGAGTGAATTGGCCAGTGCCGAGATCTCCAGAATATAAGGGGTTCCCAGCATGGAAGTGCGGCTGATTGTTTGTCCGTTCTCGGTAAATAAAAACGCGGGGATCGAATCGCCGGGTGAAAGGTAGTTCAAATCGTATTGTATGGCCTCAGCCCAGGCCCCGGCTTCACGGTTCTGGTACTCTTTTTGGAATTCCGCCAGCGCTGTCTTCGCGTGTTCTACCCTGGCGCTGTCGTATAACAGTTTAATGCGTTCCATGCTAATGCGCATGCTCATGTTCCTATCTTTGGTCATCGACCGGAGAGAATCGAGGTACGCCAGCGTATAATCCAGCCCCTCACTTCTGACCAGATAGTCTTTACCATAGGTTGCGGCCAGGCCGGCAAGGTCGTCATCATCCTGGACCAGCCGTATTCTCTGCATCATTTTTTCGTCATTCCATCCCTGTAGCAACCGTACAGACTCCGATGCCGCAAGGTCGCTGGCCAGTGTACCTTTATGGGTGCCATAGACCTCCCAAAACAGATCGCTCCATTTGCCAAGTTCGGTTATCAGGCTGTCGCCGGTAAGGGTCCCGGCTTGGGCAAAAGCCGCGATGCGCTGGAAGCCCCTCTCTACCCGCCGGTAGGTACTCAGCGCATCGTGCTCTCTGGATTGAACAGAGAATGTGCCCTCAATATCCGGCAGCTCTCCGGTAATGGTCAGCGTATCTCCGTCGGCCAGGATGACGTCAAGCTGCCCCAGGTTCCTGCCATTACGGCTGATAAGGGTACGGTACCGGCGTCGCTGCGGGAATTCAGCCCTGCCTGAAAAGGAGCCGCTTTCGTCCGTCACTTCGTGGAACAGCGTATCGGCCTGGGCATTGGCGGAATCCCTTTTTATAATGGTAACGCCGATCCCTGCGTAGTTTTTGCTGGAATCGAGCGAATCCGCTACTGTGATATGTCCTCTTACAACTGCACCGGGAACGGATGGCCTTTCCGAGCAGGCTGTGATCAGGCCGGCCGCCAACAGAAAGTATATTAAATGAACTGCTTTCATTTGGGAGGATTAGATTCAGTTTTATAGTAATTAACCAGATATCACAGGCCCGCGAGCCGGTTTCTCATATCAAAGAGCCGCGGAATAGCGCGCAAGGAATGATGAATGAAGAAGGAGCTCCCTCGAAATTCGGCATTCCCTGTTCTGTCGTTCGCCGTTCCCTAATTCGCTTCCAGTTTTTTTGACACAAGCTCCCTTACCAGATTGGGATTGGCCTTACCCTGGGAACGCTGCATAACCTGGCCGATAAAAAAGCCGATCAACCCCTTCTTGCCCGAGCGGTACCTTTCAACCTCTTCCGGATGCTGATCAATGATTTCATCCACAATGGGCTCGATGAAGCCGGTATCGGAAACCTGCAACAGATTCAGTTCTTTCGCATACTCTTCTGCAGACTTATCCCCTTCTACCATGGCATCGAAAATTTTTGTCATTGCCGAAGAGTTGATCTTGTCATCTTCCCGAAGCGCAACCAGTCCCGCCAGGGCTTCAGCCGCAACAGGGAACTCTTTTATAGTGATACTTTGCTCATTCAATACCCTGAGCACTTCACTCAGCACAATATTGGATACCGCTTTGGGACTGTTTATGTGGCTCAGCACCTCTTCGTAGTAGTCGGCCAGGTACCGGTCTTCCGTCAGAATGTGCGCATCGTCCTCCGTCAAATCATACTCATCTATAAAGCGCTGCTTCCGAACGTCAGGCAGTTCGGGTAACTCAGCCCGTATCTCATCCATCATGGCATCAGTTACGATCACGGGCGGAATGTCGGGTTCGGGGAAATACCGGTAATCGTGCGCTTCTTCCTTAGACCGCATCTCACGGGTTTTCATCTTGTTGGTATCCCACAGAAGGGTTTGCTGAACAACCTTGCCTCCCGATTCGATCAACCTGATTTGCCGCTTTATTTCATACTCTATGGCACGTTCTACATTGCGAAACGAGTTCATGTTTTTCAGTTCGGTACGGGTGCCGAATGCTTCCTGCCCTTTAGGGCGGACGGAAACGTTGGCATCGCAGCGGAGGCTTCCCTCCTCCATGTTCCCGTCGCAGATTTCCAGATACTGTACAATCTGTTTAATCCGCACCAGATAGGCGTAGGCTTCCTGCGGCGTGCGGAGGTCGGGCTCAGAGACGATCTCAATCAGCGGAACACCGGCACGGTTCAGGTCAACCAGCGTATGGTAGGGATCCTGGTCATGGATGGATTTACCGGCATCTTCTTCCATATGAATGCGGGTGATGCCGATGCGCTTTTCCGCGCCGTCAACCTGAATGTCGATATATCCATCGTGGCAGATAGGCGTATCATACTGCGAAATCTGATATCCCTTCGGGAGATCGGGATAAAAATAGTTTTTGCGCGCGAAGATAGATTTTTTAGCGATGCCGCAATGGGTCGCCATTCCCATCTTAATGATGTAGCGCACTAAATTTTCATTGAGAACGGGCAAGGTGCCGGGATGCCCCAGGCACAGAGGAGTAACCTGTGTATTCGGCGCCCCGCCAAATTCGGTTGATACGGAGGAAAATGCCTTACTCTCCGTTAACAACTGGGCGTGAACCTCCAGCCCTATAACTGCCTCATACTTTTCATTTACCGAAATGCTCATGAACACGTTTTTATTACCATTATTAATTCAGGAGGCGAAAGATATTAAAGATCAGGGACTTTTAGTAGAACGTAATTGGTATAAATGAGTAGAAAGTAGAAAGTAGAAAGTAGAAAGTAGAAAGTAGAAAGTAGAAAGTAGAAACGAGCTTATTCTACGCAGCGCGTTTTCGCGCACTCCTTACTTTACTGGAAGTGGTTAGTGGTTTAGCTTTTGGTAAGCTGGGCGGAGCAGAACGCAAAGTCAAGTGCCCGGGA
>CALJMB010000078.1 GCA_937982515.1 uncultured Balneolaceae bacterium | reverse complement strand
TAGAACTGTAGAACTGTAGAACTGTAGAACTGTAGAACTGTAGAACTGTAGGGCGCGCGCCTTTCCCAACGCTTCTACGGCCTTCTGACTCCTGACTCCTGACTCCTGAATTCAGAATTCAGAATTCAGAATTCCCCGAGCTTGACATTGCCCCCTGCCCCGCCCAGCTTGCTGATAGCTGATAACCTCAAATCCTGATATCGCCTCCTGCCACTCCAACATGCCGGCAGCCAAAAAGTAATTTAGTTGATCACATACGAATCGTTATATTCCAATGCAAAAAAGAGCTATCAATCATTTAATGCAAGCAATATGACCAATTCTCCTGAGTACGAATTTCTAGAAGAGCTGCTCATCACCCCGAGCCCCACCGGCTTTGAGAGGGCCGGGCAGAAAGTATGGAAAGGATATGTAAAACAGTTTGCCGACGAGGTACAGACCGACGCCTATGGATCGGCTGCGGCCAAATTAAACACGAGCTTCGATGTGGTCACCGTCATGTTAGAGGCCCACTGCGATGAGATCGGAATGATTGTACAGCACATCACAGACGATGGTTTTGTCTACGTGAACAAACTGGGGGGGAGTGACTCTACCATAGCCAGGGCCAAACGGGTATTCATTCACAACAAGGCAGGCGTGGTTTCGGGAGTGATTGGCAACACGGCCATTCACCTGCAAGACAACAAAAACGGGGGAGGAAAGCAGCCCGCCTGGAAAGATATTTATGTAGATATAGGAGCCTCAAGCCGGGAAGAGGCGCTGAAGATGATACAGATTGGCGACCCGGTCACCTATACCGACGATTTCGAGTTTCTATCCGAACAGATACTCACCGGGCGCGCACTGGATAACCGCATCGGCGGGTACATCATAGCACAGGCCTTTCGCAAGCTTCATGAGCGGCGCGGCGAGCTTAAAGTCAATGTTATAGCGCTCAACTCCGTACAGGAAGAAATAGGCGGCTTTGGAGCGCGCATGATGAGTTACCGGCTGGAACCGGACATGGCGCTGGTAACCGATGTTACACATGCTACGGACACACCCGGAATAAACCATAAACAGCATGGCCTGGTAAAACTGGGCCAGGGTCCTACCGTACAGCATGGAGGAGCCAACCATCCGAAAATGGTAAGCTTTATCGAGCAGGTAAGCACGGAGAAGGGAATCCCCATTCAACACGAAGCAACCAGCATCCGGACGGGAACCGATACCGATAGCATCTTCTATCAGAAAGCGGGTATTGCCAGCGCGTTGATTTCTCTGCCGCTCCGCTACATGCACTCCCCCGTGGAAACGGCATCGATGCAAGATATTGACGCGCTGATCAACCTCATGGTGGAGACGGTCCTTGCGCTCAAACCCGATCAGACATTTACTGTTTTTTAGACTATATCTGCTCCAAAACTAAACCATCAACAACAAAGGCAGCATTATGAAGCTAAAAATAATACTATGTTTTTTTCTGGCTATAGCGGTTACCTTGCCTGCTTATGCCCAGAACGGATCTAACTCTAATATTCAGGAAGCGTTCCAGCCCTTTGAAACAGGGCCGGGCACACCCTACCGCACCGGAAGCGGTGAACCAGGCGAAGCGTACTGGCAAAACAGTGCGGATTATTCTATCAACACCCGGCTCGACCCGGACCGGCATACCATCTCTACGGAGATGACCATTCGCTATACCAATAACAGTCCCCAGGATCTCGGGTTCGTGTGGATGCAGCTGGATCAGGATCTTTTCGCGAAAGATTCATGGGGCGCCAAACTGACCCCGTATGGCGGATCGCGCTTTGGCAACCTTGCCTTCGATGGCGGGTTCAATATTGAGAAGATAGAGGTAACCCTGAATGGTGATACCTATGAGCCTGAAACACATAAGGTAGACACCAATATGAAACTCAAGCTTAAGGAGCCGGTACCGTCCAACGGGGGAGAGTTATCTATCTACATTGAATATTCGTTCAACATACCTGAGTACGGCTCCGACCGAATGGGGCGCCTGGAAACTAAAAATGGCTGGATCTATGAACTGGCACAGTGGTATCCCCGCATGGCTGTTTACGATGACGTCAAAGGATGGAATGTGAGGCCGTATCTGGGGGCGGGTGAGTTTTACCTGGAGTATGGAACGTTTGATTACAAAATTACGGTTCCGGCCGACTTTATTGTAGTGGCTTCCGGCGAGTTGTTGAATCCTGAGGAAGTGCTTACCAGAGAACAACGGAAACGGCTTGAAAAAGCCAGAAACAGTGATGAGCGGGTCTATATCATCAATAGTAATGAAGTTGGAACACCCAAATCACGCCCTACAGACAAAGGCACTCTTACCTGGCACTTTAACATCGAGAATTCTCGTGATGTAGCCTGGGCCGCTTCAAGAGCCTTTATATGGGATGCCGCCCGCATCAATCTGCCCGAGGGAAAAAAGGCGCTGGCTATGTCGGCCTATCCGGTTGAGAGTGACGGAGATGATGCCTGGGGACGGTCTACAGAGTACGTTAAAGCATCGGTTGAATTTCACTCAGATTGGCTGTATCCGTATCCTTACGGCACTGCTGTCAATGTGGCCGGGATTGTGGCAGGTATGGAGTATCCCGGTATCGTTTTCTGTAGCTGGAAGGCCAAAGGCGCCAGTCTGTGGGGAGTTACCGAACACGAGTTCGGCCATATCTGGTTCCCGATGATCGTCGGCTCCAACGAGCGCGAACACGCCTGGATGGACGAAGGGTTCAACACCTTCATAGGAGGCTACAGCACCGAAAACTTTAACAATGGCGAGTATGAACCCCGAAGAATCAGTACCCGGGGCATTGTAAACTGGCTGACCAATGATCAGGTCGAACCTGTTATGACAGCGCCTGACCAGATTCAAAGCGGCAACCTGGGGGTGCTGGCTTATTACAAACCCGGCCTCGGTCTGCGCATACTTCGCGAGTCTATTTTAGGGCCTGAACTGTTCGATGAGGCCTTTCGGGAATACATTCGCCGTTGGAAATATAAGCACCCTACGCCCAACGACTTTTTCAACACCATGGAAGACGTTACCGGACATGAGCTAGACTGGTTTTGGAGAGGATGGTTTGCCGAGACATGGGCGCTGGATCAGGCGGTGGATTCCGTAAGCTATGTGAATAATAATCCCGAAGAGGGGGCGCTGATCAGTATCAGCAACAACAGGCAAATGGTTATGCCGGTTATTCTCCGCGTTACCCAACAAAATGGTAAGGTAGAGACCATCAACCTGCCCGTGGAAGTGTGGCACCGGGGAAATACCTGGACAGTGAAGTACAATTCTGATTCTCCGATTGTCCGGGTGGAAGTGGATCCCGGGCAGGAGTTTCCTGACGCCGATCTCTCTAACAATGTGTGGGTATCTCAAAAGGAGAAAAAGTAAGCAGCCTCTGACTAAAGGCTGCATGCCAATACCTCCTGGAATTAAACCAAAAGGCGTCCT
>CALJMB010000077.1 GCA_937982515.1 uncultured Balneolaceae bacterium | reverse complement strand
GGATATGGGGAAGGAGACAGAGGGATAAATACTTCGATCCCCTGATCATTCGCCAAAAGGTTGTACCGCAGAGTTCCACAGCGGAGACACTGAGAATCACAGAGGACGGTCCGCCTCACTTCTCGCCTTTCACTCCTCACTTATCAGACCTCAGCCGCTTAAAATAGTAGTGAAGCACAAACTGATAGGGAAATACGGTAACTAGATCCCACCGCTCTTCTCCAAGTTTATTTAACTCCTCTTCTGAAAGTGGCCTCCCGGTTTGCATATTGCGTTTAACGTGCTTGTATTCTACTGTAATCTTCTCTTCCTCAAATACCATAGGCGTATGCGGGATGGCAGGATCGTTGGGACTTGGATATATTCTGGGATTATCACTCATAATACATACCCTATGCTCTTTTTTGGGTTGATGTTCCTGGCATACAATGACAAAACAATAATATTCCTGGCCTACGTTTCCGTTCAGGCTGTTATGATTCAATCATAACTTTAATGGGAGTTTGAGATGAGAAGCAGCCACCCTTCCATCTGTGTCCATCTGCCCAGTCATATCTTTTCTTAATCCCCCATTCGCCTTCCCTGCTTTTGTGGTTATCCCCGTCTGGAGCGCATAGCCTTCAGATGTTTCACATTTGTATCATTTTTCAGCTCGTGGTATTTATCAGAACCAATCCCATATATAGCCATCTTGCCTTCCGCGTCGAAGTGAATACCCCATCCATACCGCTTGCCAAGTGCTGATGAACGCAGGCAGGCTCTGCCTTTTGAAAAGAATTGTTCCCGTCCGGCTGTTTGCTGCTCCGGAGGGATTTCATGTTTCTCGGCATGAATGGCAAACAGAACATCGTCAGAAGTATAGGTATAAGGATGCTCTGAAATCATTTCATACTGTGTACGCACCACGCTTTTACTATCCCGAAGGGGCGGTACTTCAGCCGACTCTACGGGGCAATCTTCCGCAACTTCAATAAATGTGTTGTAATAGTTGGTAGTTTTCATGGATCACTTTTTATATTAAAACCTAATATACGTTGTTCTGGTAAAGCTGTCAGTGCTTCTTGTCCTCCACCCGGGTTGCCCGTTTAGGGATCATCTGGAGTCATCCTCTCTATCACACAACAGGGCTGTTGCGCTCTGTCCGAATGCAGCCTGTGCCTCCGGCATAAAACTTCAATTGCCCCGTCAGACCAGAATATCTGCCCTGTTTCACCCCTGGCAGGGTTTGGAACCCTTCCAGGGGTGGGAAGAATTATAAAGAAACAGGATATACTCACCCCCGCTCCCAGAAGTAGGGCGGTTCAATCCCCAGCGAACGCAGGTATACATAACCCTGTCCACGATGGTGAATTTCATTGTCGATGAAATAGAAGAGGTGCCACCAGGTTTTTCCTTCGTACTGTCCAAAAGCCACATCAGATTCCTGAAAGCGTCCCTCCGGAATCTGAGACCAGTAGGTGTTGATTTGACCGGTGCTCCAGTCCCAGAGCTCCAGGAGCTCTTCTTTTGTTTCAGGAGAAGTTGTAACGGAATCATCCATAATTTCGCCGAATGCATTCCATTCACCGGTAGCTATGCCCCGGGCGCCCGGTGCAGCTATACGAATCATCTCCAGAGCCAGTTCCGCAAAAGGACGCATCCCACCAATGGAATAATTGAAAAGCTTATCCGCAGGAAAGGCTTCGATCACCCGGCGGGTCAGGCTCCGGTGTCCCTGCCAGTGCCTGAGCAGATCATCCCGGCCTATTATCTGAGTGGAATTGGCATTAGTTGTCACTTTTTGATCGGTCAATTTATTTTCTTGCATAACGATATACAGATTTATTTTAGGTTTACATACAAGATAAACCCGGCATTGACAACGCTATGTCAGAAGCCGAAGAATAAATTTTCAGGTTATAACCTGCCTGGGATAACCACAAACACACGAAGGATACAAAATAAGTTGCGTAGTCATTAGCTGATTGGAAAATCAATGAGATAATGCAGAGGAAGACCTGTACCGTTTTCCCTGGCCTGTCCCACGTACTTTTTTGCCCCCCGGGCCCCCAATCTTGCGCAAACGTGTGCGTCCCAAACAGGGACCAAGTCCTGACCAAGTACTGTGCAAACCTTGTGCAAGTTCTGACCGACACCCCATGGTTGCAGTACTTGTATAGGGCTTGCCCAAACGATAAAGGGAAGAACCACCCGCTCTGAGAAGCTACAGAGCGGGTGGTTGCGCAATCATTTGCATTAGGTAGTCTTAAGTTATGAGTCGTGAGTCTTGAGTGAGCAGAGGGCATGGCGCACAGAGCAAAGCTCCGACAGCTGTCGGGGGTAGAAATGGGTTGGGTTTTACTCCGCCAGCCGGCGGAATATGCTCTTTGCCTTCGCCTGAAAGGCAAGAAGTAAGAAGCCAGAGGTAAAGAACAGCCGGACAAGATAAGGCGTCTCTCTTCTCTCAGTTTCCCCTTCTCTCAGTCTCACGCCAGAAGGATAAGTCACTCACAGAATGTAGACCCCAGTACTTTAAAATAGAGTATTATTATATCTCCACTGTTTTATTTGGCTGTAGTGGGCGTACCTGCACGTCGGTGTAATGAAAGTTCTGCGGACACTGTAGAATGTGGGCTACCGAAGCGGCAAGATCCTCAGGAAGCAGCTTGTTTTTCTTTGAAGAAGAGAAGCCGGTTTGTACCGATCCGGGTGAGAGACAGGTTACTTTAATGCCAAAATCCCGTAATTCCAGATGCAAAGAATGGGTAATACCCGTCACCGCATGTTTGGTGCCGCTGTAGCAGGTCATGCCGGCAATACCATTGGTTCCGGCTCCTGATGAGATGTTGATGATATGTCCCTCGCCGCTGGCTTTCATCCGGGGGATAACCAGGCGGGTGACATAGAATATGCCGTGTACATTTAAATCGAACAGGTATTTCCATCTCTCCACGGGCATCTCTTCCATGACGCCCTGATACCCCGCACCGGCGTTGTTAATGAGGATGTGAATATCTTCTCCCAGCTCCTTTACTGTTTCTGCATAAGCTGCTTCGACCGACTGTTCTTTGGTGAGATCGGCTTCAAAGTGGAAGAATTGATCATGGGTTAACGTTTCAGGTGGGGTACGGCTCCACCCGGCTACTGTAACACCTTCATTAAGCAGGGCTTTAGTTATAGCCAGGCCAATACCTCTGCTGGCACCGGTTACGATTGCAACTTTGTTTTGAATGTTCATAGTGTCAGAAATAACGGGGTTTCTTTTAAGGTTTAAAATTTGAAGGTGCGTTCCTTAATGGTTCCGGGCTGTTTGAGAAGTTAATGGAGATACAAGGTCGCCTGCTCAACTAAAGTACTTCAATATGGGGCAAAGGGTCAATCGCCTGCATCATGCTTTTCCCGGCACAGCCTTTGCCAGGGGGAGAGGTAATGGGATCCATTTTATACTATGATCCGCAAAGGCCGGCTTTATCGTGGCATCCGTGTTCCCCCTGATGCAACCGTTGAGCAGGCGCGTGGCATTATGTTGATCACTCTTTTTTAAACCAGAGCCTGAACTCACTCCCATTGTCAGACACAAACTCATATTCAGCCTCCAGTTGCTGTGCGAGTACATCGATAAGCACCATTCCCAATGTTTTATGTCCGGCCGGATCAAAATGTTCGGGTAATCCAATACCATTATCCTTAACAATCAACCTGATATTGTTTGCTTCATCGCGGGATAGATTAAACTGTATCTTTCCCTCTGTTCTGCCTTTGAAAGCATGCTTCAGAATATTTGTCACTATTTCATTTACAATTAAAGAGCAGGGAATAGCCTGGCTCATATTTAAATGCAGAGCAGGGAGGTCAAAATCCAGATCGATCGGGATTGCGGGCTGATGAATATTAATAATATTTTTTACCAGCCTCTGTATATTTTCTGTGAATTCTATCTTTGTAAAGCTTTGTGACTGATACAGCAATTCATGAATTGTTGCCATAGCTTTTATACGTGTAACACTATCCAGCAGTTTGTTTTTGACTTCTTCATTCGTTTCTTCAAAAGTCTGGAGCTGCATCATGCTGGAGACAACAGCCAGATTATTTTTTACGCGGTGATGAACTTCAGATAGTAAAACTTCTTTTTCCTGTAGCGATTCCCGTATTTCCTGCTCTTTAGCTTCGCGTTCTTCCTTTGCCAGGGCCTGAGCTACCTGGTCGGCAATAGCTCCGGCAAATGCTATTTCATCCTGTTTCCATTTCCTTTTTTCCTTTACAGATTCATGACATACCAGCAGCGTAACTGCTTTGGATATGTGAACACTGGTATGCAACATAGATTGAATATTATTTGGCGCCAGGTAATGTTCTGCAAGCTCCCTGGAACGATGGTCGTTCTGAGCGTCGCTTATACTTATTACCCGGCTGGATTTTATTACCTGTAGAAAATCAGGATAGGCATTCATATCCATAACCTCACCCTTCATGCTGTTGAAAACTCCCGCATTGTAAGAGTTGATGCAACGCAGTTTGTCATTTTCCAGCAACCAGATATGAACCCTGCTGACGTTCAGTGTCGTAGCCGACCTTCGCGTAATCGTATTCAGTTTTTCATCTAGGGTTGCTTCAGAGAAGGCCACTTTGGTAGCCAGGTAGGCGATAGTTTTTTGCTGTTTCCGAACTCTGAATTCTTTTTCTTTAAACTTTGTTATCTCTGTCGCAATACCGCAAATCCCCCGTTCCAGTCCCGGAATACCCGATAGGGAAAACTTGCTGGTCAGGTAATAGCGTGTGCCATTCTCCGTATTAAACCGCTCTTCAGACTTCTTTGGCTTCTGCTGCTCTATAACTCTCAGATCATCTTTTCTGTACATCTGCGCGAAAGCCTCATCAAACAGATCAAAATCTGTTTTTCCGATAACCTGCCGGTTTCCCAGGCCCATAACCTCTCTGAATCTGGAGTTTGCCATTACGTATTTTCCTTCGTTGTCCTTCACAAAGATTAACGCGTTTGCCTGTTTGATGATAGCTTCCAGAAGCTTTCGATACTGCTCGGATTCCCTTATCGCTTTTTCTGCCGCACTTATCTCGAACCCCAGCCCTATTGCATGAGGCTCTTCCTCTGAATCTGTGCTATTTATTTTAAAATGAAAGGGGATCCTTCGGGCATTTTTGGTCAGCAGCCATGAGTAGAATTCCGTGCTTCCTTCCGTAAGTGCTTTACCGACAGACTCCTCTGCTTTTTTTCGCTCGGACGGCGGAAAAAGCTTATTGAGCGGCAGACGGGTCAATTCTTTCTTTGAATAGCGGGTGATTATTTCAAACTGCCTATTCCACCATACCAGTCTTCTGCGGCGGTCAAGGGTAAAAAGGATGGCGGAAAGATCGCTTGTCAGGTGCTCAAACAGCTCACTCTCGGTGTTCAGCCATGACTCTGTATCCTCCGGGCCGGAGACTTTCCGTTCTGAAAAAAGTACCGCTGCCTCTCCCGGACCGATTCCTCCGCCGGAGGGCGCCGTGTGTTTTCTCAGATCAGCTACTTTTTCACTATTCACGTGCGCAAACAACAGGTTATTCAAAATGTAGCTCTCAACATGTAAGTGAAGAGTTTCGCTATAGAATATGCTGCTCCTGTCGTTCATGGTGCCCACCGCTACTTCAATTATTTTATGCGCTCATAATATGTCTCTGTATATAACTTACCTATTTTAAAAATTATTATTTAACCTAATATTTTATACAATCTGCAAACAGGGTTTCATGCTGAACAGAGAAGAAGCGAGCGGTATGGTTTAATCACCGCCGGCCTTGGCTTTGAGCAGCCCGGGTACTCTGTTTCCTCCCCCACATCTGGTATTGAGCCAGACACCCCGGCGCTTTATTGCAGAGATACAAGAAGCAAGGAACATATCAGCTGTTATTCAGGAATAAATGGTATAACAGTACACAAAACGGATTTACTATTTGCTACTCTCTCACCGGCTTAGCCGGATAAGACAATAACCTAAAATGACTTTTAAAGAGAAGACATACCAGTTAAACCCTTCAGGGTTAAGCAAGCACGAATTCGAGGCAATGCAAAAAATGTTTGAGCACGCTCCTGTTGCAATAGGTGTGCTGGAAGGCAGAAACCATCGGATTAAGTATATGAACCGATACTTACGTAACCTGTTTGGAAGCCGTACCCCAACGCACGGAACCCCTGTGCGTGAACTTTGGACAAAAGCGGATTTCCGGTATATACGAGATATTTACCGCCTAGAAATAATCGATAAGGTATATAACACCGGGCAACCCCACCAGGCTAATGAATTTAAAGCCTACCTCGGTGGCAATACTGACGGCACCCTTGAGGAAGGCTACTTTAACCTTATTTACCAGCCTTTAAAAGATGCCCGGGATGAAGTGTATGGAATATTCATTACGGGATATGAAGTTACAGGGCAGGTAAAAGCGCGAATGGCAAAAGCTCAATATGAACAGCGTATGGATATCGCGCTGGAAGGAGCAGGTGTAGGCGTCTGGGAGATGGATGCAGAAAACGAAAGAGTTAACTATATATCGCCTCAATGCAAAGCTCATTTTGGGAAATCGCCCGACGAATCGGTTTCCAGGGATGAATTGATTAAGGCCATACATCCCAGGGACCGCATCCCGACAGTGAATAAAGTGAGAGAAAGAATGAAAGAACCAGGTTTTTATGAAGTGGAATTTCAGGTACTCGGTACGGACAAAACCCCGCGCTGGCTGCTGAGCCGGGGACAGAGCCTGTCCTCGTCCGGCGGAGCACCCCGGCGGGTGATCGGCATCACTATGGATATCACTGACCAGAAACAGACCGAAGCCCGCCTTCGTCAGGCTATACATGTACGCGACGATTTCCTGTCAGTCGCCGCACACGAATTGCAAACCCCCGTCACCAGCATCAAGGCGCGCGCAGAGCTGTTTGAGCGCCAGTTGCATGACGCGGGCCTCTCCCGCTGGGCCCGCCAGGCGGGAAAGATACACGAGCGGATTGAGCAGCTCTCGCGGCTGACCGGCAGCCTGCTGGACATCTCACGCATCCGCGAGGGCAAGCTGGACTTGCAACCCAGTGTGTTTTCCATAGAAGAGCTTGTTGCCGAAACTGTGGAGACTATGGATCAGATCTCGGCTCACCGGATCGAGATACAGGGACATAGCACCGCGCGCGTCCGGGCCGACCGCTACCGCATCAGCCAGGTACTTACTAACCTGCTGGAGAACGCAATCAAATACTCTCCCTATTCTGAACTGATTTCGGTTCGTATCGGCGAAATGGAAGATAGGCGTCAGGTGGTTATCTCGGTGGCCGATTTTGGCATCGGGATCAGCGAAGCGGATAAGCAGCGTATTTTTGAACGCTTCTACAAAGGCCGCGAGAACGGCCGCGACACCTACCCCGGCTTCGGCATAGGATTGTTCATCTCCGCAGAGATCGTGGAACGCCACGGCGGCAGTATCAGCGTCGAAGATAACGACGAACAGGGATCGGTTTTCACCTTTACCCTGCCGGTTGACACCCCATAATTTTGTGAAACAACTTTTACCTGCCATGAAAAAGAAACTGCGAAACATATTGGTCATTGAAGATGACCAAAACGTACTGGAAGCCATTATGGGCATTCTGGAATACTGCGGATACCAGCCGAAAGGCGTAACGAGGTTTAGCGAGAGTGTTTTCAAACAACTTCAAACAGACAATGTCGGCCTTATTATTCTCGATGTAATGCTTTCCGGAGATGACGGAAGGGATCTGGCTGTGAAATTGAAAAGCAGCGAAGAAACCCGGGGAGTACCTATACTCATGATCTCTGCATATCCTGAAATAGAATATTCGGTGATGAAAGCGGGAGCAGACGGATTTATCCAAAAGCCGTTTGGCATAGATGAATTAATGCAAAAGGTAGAACAGTACGTATAAACGTTGTATAAACAACCAGAGCGCTATACCCATCCCAGAGTATTCTTTAACTAACGTGAGTTCGATATAAGAAAAAGACTCCAACTGCCTTCCGCAGAGGGAAGAGATCTTGAGCGCTTTATTTCCCGGCTCATACTCACGTTATACTCTAGAAGGCCAGCAAACAATATTTCATTCCGGTACACACTGGATGACGTGGCTATACTCTGCCCTTATCTCCAAAACAGAAACTGGGTTCAGGTTCTGCCCTCTACCCCGACATTACCCGAACCCAAATTCTTTATACATAAATGCCCGACATGGATTATTTACCCTCATCTTTTATTTCCTTTTGTATTGTTGTCAGATAACCTCCCGTCTCAACTTGTCGCACAGAATAAGCTTGGGATTGCAACCTTATCCCGGTTATCAGAAAAGAGATACGCCTGGATTTCTTGCACATCAAATCTTATTAGGCCCGGGCTGCGGGATTCTTTTAAAGGCCGTCAACTAATTTTACTTTTTCTCCTGAATGTTAGCCGCGTGCTTATTAAGAACTTATCATACCGAATTCCGTCTATTATAAATATATTCTTGTTATATGAAAGACGGAGACCATACAACCGATAAAGCATCCCGCAAATCTTTGTGGGTGGCCATACGGCGCATATTCTCGCTTAGTAAACCATACCGCCCCCGTTTTTACGGAGCTATTGCCCTGGCTCTGTTTTCTTCGGCCGTGGGGCTTACCATTCCGCTCGGACTCAAAGCCTTGCTGGATGCCGTGTTTCAAAGTGGCGATGCTTCGCTGCTCAATATCATTGCATTGGTATTGATGGGGCTGTTCCTGCTGCAGGCTTTCTTCTCTTTCGGAAGCTCCTACGGCCTGGAATGGGTGGGGGAGCGGGTCATTACCGACTTACGCAAGCAACTATATGAACACCTCCAGCGGCTTGGATTTCGCTACTTTTCGGAAGTGCGGCTTGGAGAAATCACCTCCCGGCTAACCAATGATGTAGGCTCTATCCGCACGGCCCTGACCAGCGCGCTGCCACAAACTGTAACGGTAACCTTTTCCCTGATTGGCTCGGTTGGATTAATGGTCATGCTGAACTGGCGCCTGAGCCTTATCGTATTTCTGACTGTTCCCCTTGTCACCCTCGCAAGCCGTTATTTTGGGGCTAAAATACGGTCGCTGGCACGCGACATTCAAGACGATCTGGCTGACTCTACAGCTATCGCCGAAGATGCTTTAGCCGCCATCCGCGTGGTAAAGGCCTTCGTTCGCGAACCTTACGAAGTCAGCCGATATTCCACTTCGGTAGAGCAGCTGTTTTCAACTTCCCGCCGGAAGATTCTGTTGACCAGCCTCTTTTGGTCGGGCATCGGGCTCATGTTTATGGCCACACTCGTCCTCATCTTTTGGTATGGCGGACGGGAAGTGCTGTCGGACAGACTGACCACTGGAGATCTGGTGGCGTTCATTTTTTATGCCTTTACTATTTCTCGCTCGGTTGGGCAGATGTCGCGCCTCTACACTACTATAAACTCTGCAGTTGGCGCCTCTGACCGCATCTTTGACCTTTTGGATGAAGTTCCTGAAATACAGGATAAACACAATGCGCTTGCCCTGCCCCCTGTGGAGGGTGCTGTTTCGTTTCAACATGTTACCTTTGCTTATGTAGAAGGGCGCCCGGTGCTGGAGGACATTTCTTTCGAAGTATCCCCGGGACAAACGGTAGCTGTAGTCGGGCCCAGCGGTGCCGGAAAAACCACGCTGATCAATCTGATTCCCCGTTTCTTTGATCCTCAGTCAGGAACTATCACGGTAGATGGGACAGACATCAAACAGGTAAAAAAGCGCAGCCTGAGAGAACAGATAGGCATTGTGTCTCAGGATGTTCATCTGTTCGGAACCACTATCAGGGAAAACATCCGGTACGGCAGGCTGGATGCCGGCGATACCGAAATTGAACAGGCTGCTGAAGACGCCAACGCACTGGAATTCATCCAAGAACTTCCCGAAGGCCTGGACGCACGCGTCGGCGAAAAGGGAGTAAAGTTAAGCGGCGGCCAGCGGCAGCGGCTGGCTATTGCCAGAGCACTGCTCAAAAACCCGCGTATACTGCTGATGGATGAAGCCACCTCTTCGCTCGACTCGGAATCCGAAGCTCAGATACAGGAAGCCCTGAACCGGCTGATGCAGGGGAAAACCACCTTTATCATTGCCCACCGGCTATC
>CALJMB010000076.1 GCA_937982515.1 uncultured Balneolaceae bacterium | reverse complement strand
ATCCCCGGCGTACTAAATCTCATTCTTTTAATGTGCAACCAATAGCAAGCCCGGCGCGTAATACCGGTGTTAATGTGCCAATCAATCCAAAAGAGGCCTTTTATGAATATCCGTATCTTTGTTACTCTGTTCAGCTTTATCATTCCTATCCATTCGCTGCCAGCACAGGATACCCGGCTTGTGCGCCAGCCTGATATTAACGATACGCATATCGTTTTTGCCTATGCCAATGATCTTTGGCTCACCGGCACCGAGGGCGGCGAAGCAAAGCGACTCACTTCTTTTCAGGGATCCGAATCCAATCCCAGGCTATCTCCCGACGGTACGATGGTGGCATTCACCGGGGAATACGACGGCAATACGGATATCTATGTAGTACCTGTTAAAGGCGGAGCGCCCAAACGCCTGACCTGGCATCCCGGCACTGATATGATGCACGGATGGACCAACAATGGAAACAAGGTCATTTTTTCATCGGGAAGAGCGAGTGCACCGGTACCTTATGAGAAATTCTGGACTGTTTCATTGGAAGGCGGGCTGCCGGAAGCACTCCCCATTCCGCGTGTTCACAAAGGCCAGTTCTCGCCGGATGGGAATTACTTTGCCTATCAGCAGATCAACCTTAGTGATGATGAGTGGCGCAACTATCGCGGCGGACAGGCTCGTCCCATCTGGCTTATGGATATGGCCGATTACTCTGTCACCAGGCTGCCATGGGAGGGCAGTAACGATCAGGATCCGGTGTGGATTGGCGATACCATTTATTTCCTCTCCGACCGCAACTTTGCTATGAATATATATAGCTATGATACTTCTTCAGGAAATCTGGCCCAGGTGACCGACTATTCAGAGTACGATGTCAAACAGCTTAACTCCGGCGGCGGATGGCTGGTTTATGAGTACGGCGGATACATCCATAAACTGGACCCGGCGGCGGGCAATCCGCAAAAAGTGCCTGTAACCGTGAAAAGCGACTTCCCCTGGGCCCGCCCTCACTGGAAGGATGTAGGTGAACAGATCGCCAATGCTTCCCTGTCTCCCACCGGCGTTCGGGTGGTGGTTCAGGCCCGGGGTGATATTTTTACCATCCCCACCGAAAAAGGGAATTACCGCAACCTGACCAACAGCTCCGGAGCCGCTGACCGGCATCCTGCGTGGTCGCCGGACGGTGAACATATTGCCTGGTTTTCTGATAAGAGTGGAGAGTACAGCCTGATGATTGGAACACAGAACGGGCTGGAAGAGCCCCGGGAGATCAAAATCCCAAACCCGACTTTTTTCTATCGTACGGCCTGGTCGCCCGATTCAGAAAAAATCCTGTTTACAGATGAAGGCATCAACCTCTATTATATTGAGGTTGAATCCGGCGAGATTACCAAAATTGACACAGACACCTATGCCCACCCGGAGCGGACTCTCGATCCGGTATGGTCTCCTGATTCCAGGTGGATTGCATACTCCAGGCGGTTGAAGAACCAGTTTCATGTCATAAAGATCTACAACCTGGAACAGGATCAAAGCTATCAGGTTACCGATGGCCTTTCGGATGCCATCTCACCCGCCTGGGATGCCAGTGGAAAGTACCTGTACTTCCTGGCCAGTACCAATTTTGCGCTCAATACCGGCTGGCTGGATATGAGTTCGTACGATCGGCCTGTTGAACGCAGCATCTATTTTGCCGTCTTGCAGGAGGATGAACCTTCACCGTTACTACCTCAAAGCGATGAAGAAAAAACAGATTCAAAAGAAGAAAAGCCTGATAAAGAAAACGATGATGCCCCTCCCTCCGTCTCCGTTGATCTTCAAAATATCGATCAGCGGATCCTCTCGCTGGATGTGCCCGAACGCCACTACATAAACCTGAAGACGGGAGAAAAAGGGCAGCTGTTTTACGGAGAAGTCGTGGATAACCAGCCAGGCTTCACACTGCACAAGTACAATCTTGAAGAACGTAAGGCCGAATCATTCATGGCTCCGCTACACTCGTATGCACTCTCGCACAATGGGAAAAAACTTCTCTACCGCAGCGATGACACCTGGGGCGTGGTTGGAACAGAATCTCCGGCCAAAGTCGGCGACGGCAAGATCAACACCGATATTCGTATGCGTCTGGAACCGGCAAAAGAATGGCGGCAAATCTTTGATGAAGCCTGGAGGTTTCAGCGGGATTATCTGTATGTAGAGAATCTCCATGGAGCTGACTGGGACCAGGTCTATAAAAAGTACGCGCCGTGGGTTGGCTACGTGCGCCACCGGTCTGACCTGACTTATATTCTGGATATTTTGGGTGGAGAGGTATCTGTAGGCCACTCGTTTACAGGCGGTGGAGACAACCCCGAGGTGGAACAGGTTTCCATAGGCCTGCTGGGGGCCGACCTTGAAGCAGCCAATGGCCGGTACCGCATCAGGCGCATCTATGACGGAGAGAACTGGAACCCGGACCTGCGGGCACCGCTTCGGGCTCCCGGACTGAATATCTCTGAAGGTGACTATATACTGGCCGTAAATGGCATTGAACTTACTGCAGAAATGAATCCGTACAGCCTGTTTGAAGGCATGGCCGACCGGCAAACGGTACTCCGCGTGAATGACGATCCCTCCCCGGATGGTTCACGGGAAGTAACCGTTGTCCCTGTGGCCGATGAGTCTGCACTGCGCTCCCGTGCCTGGGTAGAAGACAACCGGCGCAAAGTTGATGAAATGTCGGACGGAAAACTGGCCTACGTGTGGCTGCCAAATACGGCCGGGGCCGGTTACACTTACTTCAATCGCTACTATTTTGCCCAGCAGAATAAACAGGGAGCCGTTATCGACGAACGTTTTAACGGGGGAGGATCGGCTGCCGACTATATGGTGGATATCATGTCCCGCGAGCTGCACGGGTTCTTCAACAACCCCATCGGAGAGCACACACCATTCACCTCTCCCGGCGCCGGCATCTGGGGCCCAAAGGTGATGATTATTAACGAATCGGCCGGATCCGGCGGCGACTATCTGCCCTACATGTTCCGCAAGATGGATATCGGTCCGCTGATTGGAACAAAAACCTGGGGCGGACTGGTTGGCATTTGGGATACTCCTTCACTCATCGACGGAGGATACATCACCGCTCCCCGCGGTGGATTTTATAACCTGGAAGGTGAATGGGCCGTTGAGAACGTAGGAGTTGCACCCGATATACACGTGGAAATGATTCCCGGAGAGGTGATTAAAGGCCGGGATCCCCAGCTGGAACGGGCCGTACAGGAAGCGCTTAAACTCCTAAAAGAAAACCCCGTTGAAATCTTACCCCAGCCTGCAGATCCGGTACGGGTCAAACGCCCGGGGGATTAGTTGATGAGAGAGCTGACAGGCCGTACTCTTCATGCAGGGCCTGCTTGTCAATTTTTGGCACTATAACTTGATGACCCTGGAATACAGCATCTCCTTCTGCATAAGGCAAAAAGCGATTCCATCGCTCCCAGACGATGGAATCGCTATAGCCGGCTTTTATTCTATACTAAAACTCCACTTTCACCTGTGCCAGAATATTTCTTCCGGCCTGTGGGTAGTAGTGGTTAAAATACTGTTCTTCTCCCCCGCTAATGTAGCCGAACGTATATCCGTTCGACTCATACTTCTCATTCAGCACATTGTTAATCTGTACTGTCAGGGCAATATTCCTCACCATGGCCACTCCGGCAAAATCATATCCGAACTGGAGGTCGTGTACCAGATAAGGATCGAGTGACCTGCTGCGGGTCTGGGTATTATCCATATACTGCCTGGAAACGTATTTGGTGATCAGCCCGGCAGAGAAACTATTGTTTGTATAACTGAACATTGAGTTACCTGTCACGGAGGGAGAGAAGGCAATGTCGGTATCGGTGAGTGTACGCGTCAGCTGCTCTCCGCTGTCGTAGTTGTCTACGAACTGTGTGTACTCCTCGATTTTATTGCGGCTGAAAGTTACGTTACCCGACCATTCCAGAGCGGGAAGGATACGCACGCCGGCCTGTACCTCAACTCCGGCGCGATAACTGTCTGGAACGTTCCGGCGGACATATGCCCCCACATCGTTAATTTCTCCGGTCAGGATAAGTTGATTCTTGTAATCCATATAGTACAGGTTAACTCCTGCAAAGAAAGAGTTAAACGTTCCGTGATATCCGGCCTCCCAGTCGTAGAGGGTCTCGTGCTTAGGACGGCTCTCGGGGGTCGAGTCCACATACTCATCGCGGGTCGGCTCCTTATTCCCCACACTGAAAGAAGCAAAGACACGCTGATCGCCCCCGAAGCGGTATATAATGCCGGCTTTGGGGTTCAGAAAGGTGAGGCGGTCGCTTTGCTGAACATCAACCACCTGCTGCCCGCCGCCGGACAGAGGCTGTCTGTCTTTGCCTAAAAAGTCGTAGCGGATACGCCTTACTTGTATATCGCCGTAACCACTCAGCGCATCAGTAAAAAAGTACTGTGCCTTACCATAGAGGTTTAGATCGGTCTTGAAGGCATTGTTAAAGTAATACTGCTCATCTATTTCACTGTCTCCGGCAAACCGTGCCCAGATCACTTCTCCAAAGTGATCTCCGTCATACTCGTTATACCCTCCTCCAAACGTGAGCGACCAGGCGTCCGCATGCTTATACTCGGTAGAGAACACCGCACCGTAGAAGTGATTGTCGAGCCAGAGGCGGCGTACCAGGTCGCTTTGCGTGATGGTTGTTTCCGGAAGGCTGATTGGAGCAATTTCGTATTCCGCCAGGGATTGATCGGCTTTATACTCTTCGTAGTATCCGCGGCCGTAGGTATAGTGCAGCGAGGCCGTGGCATCCCAGCTATCCGTAAGCTGGTATGAGTAATGAAGCTGATAATGGTCCTGCTGGTAATTATCGGTCTGATTCTCATACGGATCACCCGGCTTTTCCATACCCGCGGGATTGTAGGAGCGGCGAATGCTCAGCATCTCCTCCGGTACGCCATACCAGGCCTGATAAGTAGTCTGAACGCCTGAAAACACATCCGCCCGCAACAGGCTGCGCGCGCCGTGGCGGGATCCGCTCAGATAAAATGATTTGAGATCGGAAAAGGCGCGGTCAATGTAGCCGTCCGAGTCTATTTTAGAGAGCCTCCCCTCAAACTGCCAGCCATTGTCCATCAGTCCGGAACCGAGCTTCATATTGAGTTTACGTGTATTGAACGAGCCTGCACCCATATTCAACTCGCCATAGGCGGCGGGACGCATTTCAGAGGTCTGAAGATTCATAGTGGCTCCGAACGCCCCGGCCCCGTTTGTCGATGTGCCGACGCCGCGCTGGATCTGAATGTTTTCTACCGAAGAGGCTAAATCCGGAGTATTTACCCAGAATACGCCATGAGACTCGGCATCATTCAGAGGCACTCCGTTGATGGTCATATTGATACGCGTCGGATCCACTCCCCGGATCCGGATACCTGTATAGCCTACCCCCGCCCCGGCATCGGATGTGGTAACTACCGAAGGCGTATGGCTGACCAGGTACGGGATATCGCGGCCAAGATTTCTTTCTTTTATCTGATCGCGATTTATATTGCTATGCGCCATCGGGGTGGCCTCATCCACGCGCAACGCTTTTACGAATACTTCGTTGCTCATGATAGCTCTGGGCTGCAATACAATCTCCAGCCCGGAACCACGCCCACCGCTGGTATCGATGGTCTTCTCCGTATATCCCACAAAGGTGATCCGGATCCGCGTCGACGCGCCTTCGTTCAATGGAAGGGAGAATGTACCATCTGCCCCGGCAGAAACCCCGTTGCCGGTTCCCTCCTGGATGATATTGGCCCCCGCCAGCGGCTCTCCGGTGTCGGCGGCGATAACGGTTCCGGTGATGGTCTGGGCGTATAGCGCGCCCGGTGACAGGCTTAACAGAATAAACAGCACAAATGTGCCAAAAGTTAACTTGGAATACATGACGTTCCTCCGTCTTAAATGGTTATTAAGAGGAGGGTTACTTGTAATACATGCTGATACGCATAAAAGATATGCATCAGGTTTCCCTACGCCGGTATTAGCCGGTTCAGGTTCTCAGGGTATGATCTCAGCCCGTTGCTACAAGCACCCCCAACCTTGGGTTGTTTAACTACACAAGGAAGATAAGAGCAATAGAGATGATCTTCAAAATGGAAGTGCGTCTTATCTGTGGTTTGATTTTATTACCTTTGCTAAACAATATGAATTTCATTTGAGCCTGATGACCATATCGAACATACGATATATACTTAACACCCTGCTTCCCTTTCTGTGTATACTTTTACTGGCCTCCTGCTCGCCGGG
>CALJMB010000075.1 GCA_937982515.1 uncultured Balneolaceae bacterium | reverse complement strand
GATGATCGGTAATATAGTAGCGGCGGGCCCCGCCCGGCTCCCAGCGGCCGAAGGTGCTATTCCCCACCAGGTTAAAATGGCTGAAGCCGCTGTGTTCTATGACAGCCAAGGTTTGCTGCCCATCCTGCACGTAGAACTGCCAGGCCCCGTCTTTCAGTTCTTTGAGGATGCGCCGGCCGCCGGCGTTGTAGCCCGCCACCACTTCGGCGCCGCTGCTCAGCCAGAAATGCACCGGTAGGTTACGGTGGTCGTAGCCGATGTCGGTCAGCTTGCCGCTCTGGGAGGCCAGGTTGCCACCCACATCGTAGCCAAACGTGGCGTCCTCGGCATCCCAGTCGTCGGAGGTTCCTGCCACTGCATCGGTGATGCTGCCCAGCCGGCTGGTCCCGCTCTGGCAGCTGTAGTTAAGGTCATCAATCCATGCACCCACTGTCAGAAGAGTAATTTGAAAAATCCAGAGTATCAACCCTGGCTTTTAAATCTATTCAGGAAAGGGAAAGGGAAACCGACCGTACTTTAAATCAGGATATTCTCCATATTCAAAGTAGATGTATCTATCCTTCAAATTTAAGTCGGAAACCGATTCATAAATCCGCTTCCGAAAAAGTACCTCTAAATTATTCCTGCTTAGTATTACAAGATCAGAGTACGTAGGAAAAATTAAATACTTCCATCCTGCATCTAATGATGGCAAACCTGTAATCAAGCCAATATAGTTTTCATCAAAATATTTTATAAAAACCACATTTGGGAACGTCTGATCATGGCTTTGGTAACCGAGCCTAATTTTATTATCTATTTCTTTTAGCTCATATCCGTTTTCCCGGAAAGCACTAATGGCGGTATTGGACTTTACAAATGTTGTAGAATCAATGGTTTCTTGAGCTACCTTTTCGAATTGATCACTTCTCATACATGCCGTAGTAAAAAGCATTAAAATTGTTACCGCAATTAGAATAATCTTCCATGATCGTTTCATTTAGTTATCCCTATCGTTTTCTTAATTTTCATTAAAAATGCGATTTATATAGTCGATCAGTTCCTGGGTATTATGGATCGTCACATGGGAAGAAATCGGGCCCTGGTTACTTATGTGTTTGATCGAGAACGAACCATCGCCATTATTCACCAAGACAGTTCCAGCCTTGATGTTTGTTGCTCCTTTTCGGAATCGAGAAGACATGCCCAGCGACGAGATGTTCCCGCCATGAGTCTGTACTTCATCCCGGTTGGAATACACATTGACTAAATCAGTAACAGCTCCATCGGCAAGTTGATAATCCGAGCGATTAGGCGTTCCTAAAAGTACGAGCCGGTCCACCGTAATTCCATACTCCTGCTTGAGGATATTGGCGGTCTCAATGGAGACGTTTCCGCCGTGGCTGTGCCCGACGAGTTGAACCAGCATTTCCGGATTCTGCTCTCTCGCCTCGGCAATCTGAGAGGCTAACCTTCTTGCAGCTGCACCTCTTGCCCCAATATTATTTTCGCCGCTCCATCGGAAGTTACCTGCTGAAGCCAGTGTATTTGTGTTATTACGTCCATAAACCCGATCACTAAGAACATTTTCCCAAGCTGATATGGCATCCATATAAGTGCTCCACGTTCCTGAATTCGAAAACGTCCCATGCACGAACCAAATATCCTGTCCATCCGGGTCAAAGGCATTGACCGGATTGTTAGCTACATAATTGTAGGAACTCAGTGAAGGATATTTATTGGCTAGTGGATCTCTACTTAACCATCGACTGATCGCTGCATCATAATACCACGCCCCAAAATAATCCAGCCCAATAGCTTCGTCGTGTTCTTTACCTGTGAATTTCTCCATAGTACCCGCCCCGGCCGTATTCCGCTTCGGCATGAGCAGCCCAAACGGGTAGTAATCGAAGGTCTCCAGAACTGTACCGCCATCATCCACCACCGCCCGGGTGCTGCCGAGGTGGTCGGTTAGATAGTGGCGCAAATTTAAATGGATTATTTACACTCAATCTCTTTAAGGTCTTGGATCTCATTTAGTGGTTTATGCGCAGTATGTTTAATAAGTTCAAATTGATTGGTTTTGTTACATACCGTAAATATCCATTCATCAGGAGTGTAAAAAACAGAAACCCTTTCTCGGTCGTATTCTTCTTTAATTTGAATTATCTCCTGTGGGATCTGATCATAGCTAATTTCAGGTTTATTTTTAAGATACATGAAAACATAGTATCCATTTATCTCAATTATGTCAGATGGTAATCTGCCTTCATTATAAACAATTTCAGACACTATCCGATAAACTTTTAGTTGTTGATATTCAGATTCTCGTACTGAAATATGAGATATCTTCTCCTTGTCAGTTTCATGTATATATGTTTTTACAGCATCTCTAATATTATTATTACCATAGTTGCATCCGACAATTAGGAATATCATGAACAAATAATATACTCTTATTAATCTCATTTAAAATACCCATTTAAATCTGTTACGGAAAATGTACTTCCATTAGGATAGTATCGGGTAATACCCTGACGACGAGATAGGATATAGTGGGGGTATGTTGGGTTAAGTCTGCTTGCTTCAATATCTGCCGGACGACTTGGCCACCCATACCCATATCCTTGCCGTGTACTAGGATGAGTATGTATAGAAAACATTTTTTCACCTAAGTATCCAACTCTATCTTTTTTAGCATAATAGTCTAAACTAGACCTGTATGAATTATCCACCCATGGAGAAACAGATAGTCCTACATCCGTACTATTTGTAAAAGACCATGCACTAAATTCTATTTCAGAATTGAACGAGAGAAATTTCATTGTTTGTAACCCTTCCGATAAATTGTTGAAGGCAAGACCAGACTCAGAAATGTCTTTAAAGAATGTTCCTTGCAAAGTACCCTTGCTTATTTCGATGGACTCACCATACTTTTCAAAAGCTCCATCTTCTTTAAATGTTCCGATATAAATAACATCAAAATCATCCTCGGTCTCTTTAATAAGAGATAGCTGTCCCGTTTCTATGTCAAATCCATAATCGTCAAGAGGGGCTTTCCCATCAGGATCGATCAGAAGGATTTCTTCAAGCAGGAGCTGGCCTCATAAAAGTATAAATACAGTTTTATCGGGAACTTGTATTTAGCAACTCTTTCAGTTTTGAAGATCGATAGGTAACAATTAATCCGATTAGAGCTACAGCTATAATTACCAAGAATTGGATTATCGACTGCATAGTTAACTTCTTAGATGCCTCTAAACTATAAATAACAGAGTCATCTACATTTATTTGAACAACATCTATATCACTTTCTTTAAAAAACCCGCGGGATTGTTTCCGGTAAAATACTTCGATATACTCACCTCGATTGATGCTGGTCTTTATGGGTATTAACTGATCTTGGGGAATTCCCTTTAATTCGATGGATTTTTTTCGATCACTCAAAAAAAGGTTCAGCTTTGCTTTCTCAATATATGTCCCTTCTGTAACTCTTTCTATGTATTCCTCTATAGCCACATACTTAACTTCACCCTTTATTCTTTTAAAATTTGAGAGATCCGAATTCTTAAATTTTAAATTGTTTAAAAGGTAAAATGATGATGCACCTATTATTACTACTAAAAATAAACGAATATAACTAAGCATCTTGATCAGTACTCACCATGTCTTTGCTCTTTCGAGCTCTAAGCAAAATGAGGAGAAATAAAAGAGCAACTATATTTATTCCAACTGTTAGCTCTGTAACCTCTTGAAGGATATTAAAAGTATATCTTCCTCCCACATAACCATCAAAGCCTAGCCCTAAACCCTCTTCAAATCTTAAATAAACAAAAGAGTCAACTACCCCAGTAAACAAATATCCAATAACCGAAGTGTTTAACGTAGGCAGGTGTAAACTCTGGACTACAATAGAAGAAGTTAATCCTAGTGTTTTATTCCTCCAGAGCAAAACTCCTACAAAAGCAATACTCAAATATAAAAGCAGGAATATACAATGCTTAATTATCTGTGTTACCTCGAATGAGTTAGATCCTGCTAAAAACAAAAGGATATTGACGGACATACTTAAGCCCGTCAATATCTCAAATCCTGCTATTGTTTTTAAAGTTACTTTTCTCACTTAATAATTCTATTGACGAAGTTTATTTTCTATGCCGACAGATGTTTTGGCTGCATTTTCAAAGGGTCGGAATGGATTCCAAATACTTTCTATAAGGTATTTTACCTTGGCTTGAATGGGGCCCAATTGGCCTTGGAATGTTCCTTTGTAATTTAACCCTACTCTTGCATTTTTATCTACCGAAATACCTGGCCTAAGAAATTTACTTCCAACATTAACTCCTGCTTTTTCAAAACCAGACTTGGATAGCTGTAACTGACCAGAAATTCTCCCACCGTCAATATTTGTTATTGTTGATTTACCATCTGTGGAAACACTTACTGGCCCTGCATTAGCACCTGCTTTCACAATTCCTTCAGAAGTACGCTCAATACCTGTTGGTAGCCCATTCACATCAAACTGAGTTATCCCTGTTGTTTCTCCTCTAAGTTCCACTGAAGCATTATTATAACCTAATTCTACAGAGACATTTGCGGTAGATGCATCAGGCAAGATTAAATTGGAAATAAATGAAGTAATTGGACCAAACGCTGCTTCAATACTTGTCTTCCAATCTGCTAGATGTTCCGGACATTTCGGACAATTAGGCATTCTTCCGTCCGAATCTACCAGATTGACGGGGTTGCCGAACACATACCCATATGGTGTGGTTGCCAGCAATCGCGGTTCGAGATCTAACAGCTCCAAAGGCAGACGCTCACCAAGGATTGGATCGGTGCTCCAGAATCGTGCGGTCGCCGGATCGTAGTAGCGGCTGACCATATAGTAAGCGTTCAACCCCGCCTCTTCGTCGAGTTTGTGTCCGGTATATTTCTCCATCGTATTCGCCCCAGCGGTATTGCGCTTGGGCATGAGCAACCCGAAGGGGTAGTAATCAAAGGTTTCTAAAACGGTACCTGCGTCGTCTACCACGGCCCGCGTGCTGCCGAGGTGATCGGTCAGGTAATATCGCCGGCTGCCGGAATCATCATACCGGCCAAACACTTCATTGCCGATCAGGTTAAAATGAGAGAACCCGCTTTGGTCAATCACCGCCAGCGTCTGGGCCCCGTCGCGCACGTAAAACTGCCAGGCCCCGCCTTTCAGTTCTTTCAGGATACGCTGCCCGTCGGCGTTGTAGTTGGCGATGAGCTCGTCCCCGCCCTCCAGCCAGAAGTGCACCGGCAGGTTGCGGTGGTCATACGCCACATCGGTCAGCTTGCCGCTCTGGCTGACCAGGTTGCCGTTATTATCATAGGTAAAACTCGAAGAGAATGCATC
>CALJMB010000074.1 GCA_937982515.1 uncultured Balneolaceae bacterium | reverse complement strand
GCAGGCGGGAGAGTAGGTCCCCGCCTCCTCAACTTTTTTTTCCCCTGAAAAGGCTTCTTCTATACGAAGGAGCCTTTTTTGTTTCTAGCCAACATGTCTACTTGTACTATAGACAGCATCTTTTTATGTAATGTAAGCTATTCAAATTCGAGTAGCTCACTGCTTTTCCATTCTATGTTTCGGTCTTTGGTTGCTTCTCGGATGGCAGCTACTTTGGCAGAATCTATAGGGGAAGCAGTATTGCCCCAGGATTGACGTATGTATGTAAGCACGGCGGCAACTTCCTTATCTGTCATAAAGTGATGAGCAGGCATTACCCCCGGATAAAGCTTTGCCTCTTTATCTCCACTGCCCTCGTATCCATTCAATACAATGCGAATTAATGCTTCCGGATTTCCATTGACCCAGTAGTTGTCTGTAAGGGATGGTGCAGTATCTGCTATTCCTTCTCCCTGGTTTCCATGACAGGTTGAGCAGGTCTGAAATTGCTGTTTACCAAGATTGTAGAGATTTAAAACACCGCCACGCAAATCCGGATCTGTACCGTCAGACTTTTCACTGGCTTCAGACAGATATGTTAAGATTCTATCTTTCCCCTGGCTTTCTCCCTCAACCCATCCATAGTTCTCCCGGAGAATGGAAAGCAGGGCTTCTTCTCTTTGGTAGACGCCGGTCAAAGTCATCTCATGAAAGTATTCGTTATGTATATTATCATCTAATATTTGAGCCGTAAGTGCTAAGGCTTCAGGTTGTTCGGATTCACCCAATGAAGCAAGCAACTGAAGGAGAGGGAAAGGTTCTGTTTCCTGGTTGGCCATCTGTTTTAAGCGGGTAATCAGACGCGCTGAATTTCTTCTGAGCTCCGGTTCCAAAATACGAAGGGCTGCTGCACGTATGCGTGGGTGCGGATCATCCAGAGCAGAGATAGCTACTTCATATAACTGTGAGGTATTATGATGAGCCTTTTCCATACCGTCTAGCGTCCAGAGGGCTTGGAGACGCGTATAATAAGGGGCCTGCATATCGAGTACCAACTGTACAAGCTCCGGAACTACCTCGGCAGGCGAGCGTTGTACGAGGAGTTGCTGAGCGGTATCACGGATCCAGCCATTTTCATGAGTCAGAAACTGAACCAACTCCCTGGGTTTCTTTTGACTAAGTTTTGGAGCATCGTAGTCTATAGGATGGTCTTCCCGAACAATTCTGTAAATACGGCCGAATTGTCCCTTTTCCTCAGGCAGGTGGAGATCATGCGCTACGGCATATTTTCTCAGATAATCGGTTAAATACCTGGCATGCTGAAAAATCCCCCGGTACATATCTACCACGTATAACGAACCATCAGGGGCATTATACATATTAACAGGGCGGAACCGTTCATCGGTAGAGGTTAAAAATTCACGACCTTCGTACGCGAAACGGGCTTTAGCTTCTATGGCGCCTGGATCTTCATCAAGATTAATCAAACGTTTGATTAGATTTCCCGCAGGCTCCGGAACAAATGCGTTGCCCTGATATTCTTTTCCATATTGGCTGCCCCGGTATATAACCGGACCTGTTGTGGCAGTGCTACGCTTCAACGTTCCATCTTCACGTACCTCGCTGTTTACCCTGTATCCACGGTTTACGCCGGTGGGACGAGCCGGCCACATGGTCTCACGCTCAGCAATATTCCGGTAGATACCTTTTTTAAGGGGAAACTCAGGATTTCGGTGGCTGTATCCATAGGGGGAAAGATGTGTGTTGAGCGTGCGCGTATTATGTGCCGAATATAACCTGCCCCAATTGTCCTGAGTTATTCCCCATTGGGCGAGTGGCTCAAATGGGTATGTTTTCCATCCATTGTCAATACGTTGCAGACTGACATCGCTGTAGGCGCTGTAGATTCTGTTATCCATTCCCCACATGAGTCCATTGGTCATGTGTTCTACATTGTAGGAGGCTGTATCGCCATAGGACGAATATATAATCTCTTTTGTATCGCCTATCCCATCGCCTGTTGTATCTTGTATGAACCAAACATTGGGTGGTTCAGCGACAAGAACGCCATCATCTAATACTTTGACCGACCGGGGCAGGATCAGCCCTTCCATGAAGGTCCAGCTGTGATCCATCCTTCCATCCCCGGTGGTATCTTCGAGCACAACGATACGGCTCCGGGGAACCCGTTCCAGTAATGTGGTTTTCTCCTCCTCCTGGTCGTGTACAGGCATGAAAGAGGTCATTTCAACAACCCATAAACGCCCGTCCGGATCGATGTCCATAGCTATCGGATCTGCTATGTGTGGCTCATGGGCCACAATTTCAATGCGAAATCCCTCTTCCAGGCTAAATGTTTCCAGCGCTTTTTCCGGAGAGAGAGGAGGTATTCTCAGGCTGGAAAAGCGATCATAGTCCGGAGCTTTAAGATCTTTGCTCATGGTATGAGCTTCAGCTAAAGTCGCATCGGCATATAAGGGGAACTGTGGGGAGGAAGTATTTCTGTGATGACCTGAAGGGTTTAAAAACAGCCATAAAATCAACATGCAGAGAGTAGAAAAAAAAACAATCCAGAAATATTTATTCATAAACAACAATTGGAGAATGCTTAAAGAAGGCCAGATTTACTATCTAATAACACCTGCCTGTAAGGCTAATGTGTATCAGAGGGGGACAATATACTCTGAAGTTGTTCATACTTCTACCCGTGGATTATCTTTTCTTTTGCTGTACTGACAGCCCTATATAAATTAAAAGCCGTAAAAAGGATCGGTTATTAAGGGCAATATCTTATCTGATAAAACAGCAAAGCCTGTGTTAGTACTATTGCAATAAAGAGATTTTTTTTCACCATTACGGTTTGGTTTAGTATACTTTATTCGGGTCCATGCATCTGCCAGAGATAGGGGTACTCATTTTCTGATATTGTTTTAGCACGCAGATATCGCGGATTGAGGGGATGTTCACAGAAATAATTAGGGGGGGGAGACGGACTGTTGCTTTCCGGCTTATCCTTGGCAGAGTTTCAGGAACAGGTTCTTGATAATTCAAAGCGCTCTTTTCAATCCCCGTTCAAAAAACATGGAGGACTCTCCTGGAAATAAATTTAAAGACACGCGTTAATTGTCCACACACCCAGACAGTTTACAATATGATGAATTTGTTATTGGCGCTCAGGCTACACATTCTTTTAGCGGGATGGATGCTCATTTCGTGTTCAGCAGTGAAACAGCCCCCAATAAAGGCACTGTTACTAACCGGTGGCGGATGGCACGATTATGAAGCTCAGGAAGAGCTGTTAACTAAAGGAATAAATGAACGGCTTGGAAAGCAGATCGAGTGGACTATCATCCATGAAGGGAACGGAGAACCCGATCACCATCTATCTGTATTGCAGAAAGAGAACTGGGCTGAGGATTATGATGTGGTCATTCACAATACGGGATTTGGTCGGGTAACCGATCCCGACTTTGTAGAAAATTTTGTGAAACATCACAAAGGTACTCCTGCAGTACTAATTCACGCATCCGTACATAGCTACCGGTACGCCGAGCCGGCTGATCCCTGGTTTGAATTTACAGGACTCCGGTCAATGGCTCATGAAGGGCAGCGCCGCTTTGAAGTGGAAAACATAGCACCGGATCATCCGGTTATGGAAGGATTCCCGGTGGTTTGGATGGCTCCGGTAGATGAAATTTACATTATTGAAGAGGTGTGGGGAAACATCACACCGCTTGCCCGGGCGTATGGGAAAGAGACTGAGAAATACCATACCGTAATCTGGACTCACCAGAATAATGGAATCAAAGTATTTGCCACCACTCTGGGCCATAATAATGAAGTCTTTGAAGAAAAGGTATTCCTGGACAACGTTGCCAATGGCATACTTTGGGCCGTGGGTCAGCTGTGACGCATCTTATTTCACGGTCATTCTTTTTACAGGTACTGCCGATGGCAGCATGAGGAATGAAGGGGTCTGCTATTCATTGCGTTTAACTGAATAAGCTGCTGATATTACACGGGCTATACCCTGCCCGGGAGGGAGTGTTTTCATGCAATGTATTTTTAATCAAGTAGGTTTAGGCCGGTGCTGTCTCTATAAATAGTTGAGGGATAGATTCTTAATGGGACTTATTTCATTTACAATCGTAATTGACATTTTAATATAAACATGACCATTTCTGATCTGGCGAAGACAGAAGGGCGGAGATTCCCCGCCCGGCGACTTACCAAAAATATAGCGGGGGGAAGCTCTCCCATACAGGCCGATAATTTTTCACTTGGCATGGTTACCCTTGACGCCAAAGGCGGGCAGGTGCCATGGCACAATCACCCTCAGGAAGAAATCTACCTGATTCTGGAAGGTACCGGAGAGATCTGCTTGGGCGAGGAGCGGGCTGAACTCCGGGAAGGCCAGACTGTGTATATACCGTCAGGCGTATTCCATCAACTCACTAATATCGGGGATACCCCTCTGAAGTTCATTTATTGTTACGGGCCCGCCGGTGATGTGGCGCACTGGCGCCAGGAACTGGATGGCACTCTGCCCAAAGCCGGAGTGGATGTGCCGCCGCTGCCGGAAGGCGCCTGGCCGCAGTGTACGGAGCCTGCCACAGATTAGGTATTAGTTATTTGTTATTGGGAGTATGCATCCTACAAATAACTAGTAACAAGTAACTAATAACCATTACAAGGCTAAAGAAACTGATGAGTGAGCAAATAACGAAACATACCGTAGGCATCATTATGAACGGGGTAACCGGGCGGATGGGGACGAATCAGCATCTGCTGCGTTCCATTGTGCCGATCATGCGCCAGGGAGGAGTAAAGATAAATGACAGGGAAGTGATTATGCCTGTCCCCGTTCTGGTAGGCCGCAATCCTGTGAAACTCAAAAAGCTTTCCCGACAAACCGGTATTGAAGAATGGACCACCGATCTGGATTCCGTGCTCGGAAGCGACGACTACTCTGTCTATTTCGATGCACAGCGAACCGATCTGCGGTTTGAAAGCGTGAAAAAAGCTGTTGCAGCAGGCAAACATATTTACTGTGAAAAGCCGACCGCGCTTACTACCGAAGATGCCGTAAAGCTGCATCACATTGCAGAGGAAGGGGGAGTAAAACACGGCGTGGTGCAGGATAAGCTTTGGCTGCCCGGCCTGGTGAAATTACAGAATCTCAGAGAGCAGGGTTTTTTCGGCAAGATCCTATCGGTAAAAGCCGATTTCGGATACTGGGTTTTTGAAGGAGATACTGTACCCCCACAGCGTCCATCCTGGAACTATCGCAAAGAGGACGGAGGAGGTATCATCCTCGACATGTTTTGTCACTGGCGATACGTGCTCGACAATCTTTTTGGAGAAGTTAAATCTGTTTCCTGCCTGGGGACCACTCACCTGGACAGGCGCTATGAGGATGATGGTACCTCTTACCAGGCCACAGCCGATGATGCGGCTTACGCCATCTTCGAGCTGGAGAATGGTATTGTTGCCCAGTTCAATTCTTCCTGGATTACCCGCGTACGCCGGGACGATTTGGTCACCTTTCAGGTAGACGGAACCAAAGGTTCCGCGGTAGCGGGGCTGAGGGAAGCCTGGATCCAGCCGTATGGCGCCACTCCCAAACCGGTCTGGAATCCGGATGTCGACTCCGATCACGATTTCCATAGAGATTGGATCAAAGTACCCGACCAACAGGAATTTGATAATGCTTTTAAGATACAGTGGGAGTTATTTTTACGGCATGTGGTTAAGGATGAACCTTTTCGGTGGAACCTCCTTGAGGCTGCCAAAGGGGTACAGCTGGCGGAGATAGGATATGAAGCCTCGGAGAAACGGGCGTGGATTAATGTACCCGAATTAGTGTGAGAAGCCGATTGGCTCTCATTCCGGCCTGCTGCATGTATTGATTGACTGATTGGTTAATCTGTTGATTAGGGTGCGGTGCCTCTTCTTTGTTACTCATTACAGGGACAGAAGTAAAGACGAATCGGGCAATTAACAGTTAATAGTTTAAACAAGGAACAAGTAACGAATGAACATACAGAACGATCTTACCGTTAAAGATCTGGAACGGCCGCTTCAGCAGTTCTGGGAACTCTCGGGCCGGAAGATTCATCTGATCCGAAAAGAATACGATACCTCTAAAGGCTCTCCCGTTTTCACGGAAGCCGGAAAATATACCACACGCGGGTGGACCGAGTGGACCCAGGGTTTTCAGTTTGGCTCTGAAATTATCCAGTTCGATGCTACAGATGAATACGAGTTTCTGGAGATGGGTCGGAAAGCAACGGTTCAGCTGATGGCACCTCACATCACTCATACAGGGGTGCATGACCATGGATTCAACAACGTAAGTACCTATGGAGCATTGCGCCGCCTGCATGAGGAAGGCCGGTTTGATTCGGGTGAATGGGAAAAAACCTTTTATGAACTGGCTTTGAAGAGTACCGGGGCCGTACAGGCATCCCGGTGGACACCCACAGCAGACGGAGAAGGGTTTATTCACTCATTCAACGGCCCGCACTCGTTGTTTGTGGACACGGTCAGGACGCTGCGTGCACTTGCGCTCAGTCACCGGCTGGGACACGTGTTGTTCGGAGAACACGATGAACCGATCTCCCTGCTGGGGCGGCTTATCGGGCACGCACGCTCCACTGCTAACTACAACATTTACTATGGAGAAGGCCGCGACTCATACGATGTGCGCGGCCGGACCGCCCACGAAGCGGTATTTAACGTGACCGACGGGCGGTTTCGCTGCCCCAATTCTCAGCAGGGTTACTCTCCCTTCTCAACGTGGACCCGCGGGCTGGCATGGGCCATGTGCGGGTACCCGGAGCAGCTTGAGTTCCTCGATACGCTTGAGGATGAAGAACTGGAGCCCTATGGCGGGCGTGAGGCCGTCGAATCTATGATGATGAAAGCCGCGCTGGCTACCTGCGATTTCTACATCGGGCACACCTCACTGGATGGAATCCCCTATTGGGACACCGGAGCTCCCGCTCTGCACGAACTTGGAGATTATACTCAATCTCCCGCGGATCCATACAACGAATATGAGCCCGTGGATAGCTCTGCCGCTGCCATCGGGGCACAAGGCCTGCTGCGGCTGGGGCATTACCTGAAGGCGAAGGGTGAGGACGAAAAAGGCAGCTACTACTGGCAGGCAGGCCTAACGGTAGCGCAGACATTGCTGGCTGAGCCGTATCTGAGTACGGATGAATCCCATCAGGGGCTGTTGCTTCATTCGGTCTATCACCGGCCGAACGGGTGGGATTATGTACCGGCAGGCCGGAAAATCCCTTGTGGGGAATCAAGTATGTGGGGGGATTACCATTTTCGGGAGCTGGCTCTGTATCTGTCCCGGATGGTAGCGGATGCGCCTTATTATACATTTTTCACAGGAATTGAAAACACGAATAAATCATGAAACCAGTTGCATTGATCACAGGAGGGTCGAGAGGCATCGGCCTGGGTATTACAAAACAGTTATGCGCGAATGGCTATGACGTGGCTATAAATGGCGTACGGGAGGAAAGCCAGGTATCAGAAACGCTAGAAGAACTCCGGTCAGGCACGGACGCCGAGGTAATCTACTGCCGGGGCGACGTGAGCTCTCCCGATGATCGCAAGCGTGTTCTGGAAGAGGTTCGATCCACCTTTGGCCGCCTTAACGTACTGGTAAATAATGCCGGCGTGGGGCCAAAAGAACGGCTGGATCCCCTGGAAGCCACAGAAGAGAGTTTCGAACGGGTTATGCGCATCAACCTTCAGGGACCCTATTTTTTGACTCAGGCTGCCGCCCGCTGGATGGTGGAGCAGAAAAAAGCGCATCACGAATATGAGGGATGTATCATAAATATCGGGTCCATATCGGCCACGGTCATTTCTCCCGACAGGGGAGAGTATTGTATGTCTAAAGCCGGGCTGGCCATGCATAGTAAAATCTGGGCGGTAAGGCTGGCTGAGTTTGGCATTCTGGTGTACGAAGTGCGGCCGGGAATTACAGAAACAGATATGACCGCTGGCGT
>CALJMB010000073.1 GCA_937982515.1 uncultured Balneolaceae bacterium | reverse complement strand
TATGTAACATGCTTAGCTCGGACTTACGTTAATTGGCTGGAAATTCGGATTTGGGAATGACAGGCGGTAAATTATCCCGATTTGGGCCGTTTGGGGTGCGGCCATTCTCAACCTGCCGGGTAATTGAGAAATGTTCTATAGGTGCAGGGCACTTGGGAAGTGTACTACACCTGGCTTTTAGCCGCCTCTCCGGTTGTTTCGGTTTTGGTTATTCGGGCAATCTTTCCGTTATAGATCCGGAACAGCGCGGCGGCGAGGCCCAGCTGAACCAATACGGTGGCAACGGAGAAAGGACTGAAGGGATCGTACCAGGTCTCCGCTCCGACCGTACTGAGGTAGATCCACCAGATCAGCAGGGAAACGATCTCTATGGGAAGTACGTATTTTATGACCACTTCCCACCAGCGGCCCAGCTGCCAGCCGGTGCTGCTGTTATTAATGATCGTCTTCCGAAATACAGAGGGGCTGAATTTGATGACGGCGAAGGATATGAATCCACCGGATACCATAAGGCCTACCCCCCACACGAAATCCTGATTGGCGAATATATTTAGTGACAAGGCCGAGGGCATGCCCAGCAGAAACCCGGCAATGCATATGGCTATGGTTGCCTTTGTGCGTTCAGCGCCCATATCAATAAACACGCGGCTGGCCAGTTCAATCATGGCGATGAGAGAACTAAAAGCAGCGAAAGTCAGTCCCAGAAAAAAGAGAATGGCGAAGATCCGTCCCCCGGCCATTTCATGGAACAGCTGAGGCATCCACATAAAGGTCAACCCCGTAGAGGCCGGGCCTGAGGTTCGCATCACTTCCAGTATTTCAGCGTTGCTCATTCCGCTGCCCAGTGTGCCAAATACCGTGGAGAATATGGTGATGGCCGCCAGCAGTGATACCGTGTTGTTACCAATACCGGTTTGGAAGGCGCTGATGGTGATGTTGTCCCGGCTTCTCATGTAAGCGGCGTAGGTGATGATTAGTCCCCAGCCGGCACCGGTATCCCAGGCATTCTGCGTGAGCGCCTCCAGCCAGACCTGCGGGTTGGCCAGTGTAGGCCAGTCCGGTGTAAACAGATATTCGATACCCTGAAAGCTTCCCGGAAGCATCAGTGCCCGTATCATTGAAATGACAATTACAAGCAGCAGAGAGGGGATCAATACCTTGTTAATACGCTCTATAGATGAAATTCCCTTCACCACCACGTATCCCCCGGCCGCCATCATCAGTGCATGGAATACGGAGGGCCATAGGGAAGACTGGAACTCATCCCACACCATCGTTGCCTGCCCGATAGTAGAAGGCAGGCCTGAAACGACAGATTCGATTAGATAGTATAAGGCCCATCCGGTTACCACGCTGTAGTAAAACATAATGGCGGTAGCTACAAAGCCGATGAAGCTGCCCATCCAGGTGTACTTTTGCCCTACCAGCCGGATGAATGAACCGATGACGCCTTTGCGTCCGTGGCGGCCAATGCCATATTCCGCGATTATTAGGGGAATGGAAAAGAGAAAAAGGCAAACAACCCAGGCCACGAGGAAGGCACCGGCGCCATCCTCTCCCCCGTTTTGCGCCACAATCCGGGGAAATCGCCAGATGTTTCCCGTTCCTACGGCAATACCCAATACGCTGAGTATCAAGCCTAATTTTGAGGAGAAGTATTCATTCCCTTGCTGTTGACGGCTCATATTGTGTATGTGTTCTTTGAGTTAAAATTTCTCACCGCTCGTTAACCGGCCACTATCCCTAACTACCCATTGTGCTCTTTTTAAACTTTTTTTGCAACTTAAACAAACTAACATGTCTCATTTATCTAAACAAAATTGATCTGTCAAAGGGTTGATCTGTTATCGGCTCTGTGCCTTTAGGATCTATAAAAAAGCATAGCGTATATCGTCTTCGTCTCTACATCTCTGTGGGACTCATCCTCCCCTGCTGCCGGCGGGGCTGTTGGGTTCTTCCAGGTTATAGCGCGAACAGCCTGTCCCGACCGCAGTCGGGATTCCGTTCGTGCTCTTTCCCGAAGTGGCACGAGCGGACGCTCGCGCCATT
>CALJMB010000072.1 GCA_937982515.1 uncultured Balneolaceae bacterium | reverse complement strand
TAGCGTCTGATCTATTCTATAGCCTCTTCGTCCACGCTTCAAGGATCCGCCGGCTGGCGGAACGCTTGAAGGTGGAGCGATGACCTCGCAGCGTCGGTGGTTGCCCCGTCCTGCGAGCGTCTGAGGGGTTAACCACTAAATACGTACTACATCCGGACGCGCTCATACTGCTGAACCAGCACAGACCCATCAAGTCTCCTTCAGGGGATTTAGGGGGTATCCCGGCACAGAACAACCCATATACCCTATACCAAATTTCCCAATCAACCAGCAGAGGCGTAGGGCCATACGCCTCTACCCTCCGTGCCTTTCGTGTTTCCGTGGTTCCCCATCCAGACATATTTAAGTGGATTCTGTATCAACTATCGGCATATATCTGTATATCACATACTTTAATAAATATTTTTATGCGCATCATATTAAATATTTAAAAATTGAAACTTATTGTATGAATAACTATTAAAAGAACATATACAGGTATGAATCCAGGTGGTATGGATATGTTTATAAACACTTTAAAGCACACTATACCAACTGTCTTTTGAGTGTATTACCCCCCCTCACATAAATAGAGAACAATAAGCTTTAAAGAGGAGTTATCATGACTAACAGGATACTAAAGACGGTGTTGTCATCGATTGCAGTACTGGCCTTTGCCTTTACTGCAGCCTCAGCACAACAAACCGGCACCATCCAGGGGACCATTACCGACAGCCAGTCAAAAGAAGTCCTCCCGGGCGCTAACGTTTTCATAGAGAAACTGAGCCGAGGTACAGCAGCAAACGCCGATGGTGAGTTTATCATAGAAGACGTTCCGTTTGGCACCTATCAGGTACGATTCAGCTACGTAGGATACGAACCCCGAACAATACCGGTCGAGGTCAATAGCGCAACAGTGACGGTAAATGCCCAGCTCGCATCTTCCATAAGGGGACTCGAAGATGTAGTGGTAACCGCTTTTGGCGTTGAGAGGCAGGTAAATGAACTGCCCTACTCTGCTCAGAAGATGGATGTAGAAGAGGTAACCCGATCCGGAAACGAAAATTTCATGAGTGCTCTCAGCGGCCGCGTAGCCGGTATGAAAGTAGAGACCTCAAGCGGAATGGGGGGCTCAACCAATATCATTATGCGTGGCGCCAACTCTCTTACCGGAAATAACCAGGTGCTGTTCGTAGTTGATGGGATACCCTATGCAAATGAACGGTTCAATACCGAAGATCTTGAACAAGGCTTTGCCGGTTATGATTACGGAAATACCGGCGTGGATATCAATCCACAAAGCATTGAGTCAATGACGGTCTTAAAAGGCCCCGCAGCCTCTGCACTATATGGCTCGCGGGCATCAAACGGCGCCATAGTCATAGAAACGAAAACAGGCGCTCCGGGGCAGGAACGAGTCAATGTATCCTTTAACTCCAGTGTAGGCGTCAGCAGGGTAGATGCGGAAACATTCCCTGAGTATCAAACCGAATATGGCGCAGGTTATGTGCCTTCATTCTTCATTCAGGATAATATTTTTACCGAAGATCCAAACGATCAAATGACGGTAGCCAGATACACCGATGACGCATCGTACGGCCCCGCCTTCGATCCCGGCCTTATGGTTTACCAATGGGATGCCTTCTTTCCGGATAACCCGAACTACGGCCAGCCCAAGCCCTGGGTAGCTCCCGATAATCTGCCCATCGATTTTTTTGAAACTGGCACCAATGCCAGAAACAGCATTCTGGTCAACGGCGGTATTCAGGATGGAGGATATTACTCCGTCGGTTACACGCAGAATAACACCAGGGGCGTATTGCCAAACAGCAGCCTGGACGACTACAAACTCAGCTTCTCAGGAGGCTATCACATTAGCGACGACCTCCGGGTAGCCGCCTCTGTCAATTATACCAGAACCGAGGGTGTCGGACGGCCGGCCCAGGGATATAGCACCATAATGAGCGAATTCCGGCAATGGTGGCAAACAAATGTGGATATCGAAGAGCAGAAAGATGCCTATTTCAGAAGCAAACCCGAAGGTGTTACAAATAACGAAACCTGGAACCTGACGGCAGATCAAACCGGCCCCTTTTACTGGAATAATATTTACTGGGATCGCTATGAAAACTTCTCAAGTGACGACCGCAATCGCTATACAGGCTTCGCCGAAGTCGAATACGATCTTACAGACTGGCTAAACCTCTCCGGACGCGTGTCTTCAGACAGCTACAATCAGCTTATCGAAGAACGCATTAATGTAGGTAGTGTGGGCGTCTCTGAGTATGAGCGAAGAACCCAGGACTACCAGGAACTGAACTTCGATGTTCTGGCCAACTACAACACGCGCTTCTCAGAGTCCATCGGCATTGACGGGCTTGTAGGGGTAAATATCCGCCGCCAGTATGTACGCGGAGTCAATGCCGAAACAAACGGCGGATTGATCGTTGAAGACCTCTACTCATTGAACAACTCTGCAAATGCCATTTTATACCCCGAAGAGACAGACCAGAGGTTAGGCGTCAATGGAATTTTCGCCAGCTTTAACCTCAACTATAACGAGTACCTGAACATTGCATTAACCGGGCGCAGGGATAAAGCATCCAGCCTGCCGGAAGACGAAAATGTGTACTATTACCCTTCCGCGTCGGTGGGATTCACCTTCAGCGAGTTTATCAGCAATGACTGGCTGAGCTTTGGTAAAGTACGCGCCAGCTGGGCCTCTGTCGGTAATACAGCGCCTCCTTTCAGCCTGCTCGATACCTACGAGCGCCCCTCCAACTTTGGAGCGGCAGGCCTTTACACCTTGCCCGATGTAAAAAACAATCCGGAGCTTAAACCGGAACGCACCAATAGCTGGGAGGTAGGCCTGCAACTGGGTATTTTCTCAGACCGGTACTTTCTGGACGTTACCTATTACGATGAGCATACCATCGACCAGATATTCCCTGTAAACATATCATCTGCCACCGGCTATACACAGCGATTTGTTAATGCCGGCGATGTGGGGAACCGCGGAGTTGAGTTAAGCCTGACAGCGAGGCCCCTCACCGTAAGCGATTTCAGTTGGTCTGTAATAGCCAACTGGACCCGAAATCTCAGCAAAGTTCATGAGCTGGCTCCGGGTGTCGATTACTTCGAAATCGCCGCACCCCAGGGTGGTGTAAGTATTGGCGCTGCCGTAGGTGACCCATTCGGAGTAATCCGGGGCTCAGACTTCATCAATGTTGATGGCGAACCGCTGAGTATAGCCGGAGGGGATCCCTTGATAGGTGAAGACGGATTCTACGAAACCACCAGCAACTCCAATATCATTGTCGGCAATATGAATCCCGACTGGGAAGGAGGCCTCACCAACCGGTTCAGCTATAGAAACTGGAGCCTGGATGTTCTGGTCGATGTTCGCTGGGGAGGCGATATCTTCTCACTTGACCAGTGGTATGGGCAAGGCACCGGCCTGTATCCCATTACAGCGGGCCTGAATGACAAAGGAAACCCCAAACGAGATCCCGTAGCTGAAGGAGGCGGAGTACTGTTGGAGGGCGTGAAAGCAGACGGTACGCCTAACGATATCTATGCAGAAGTTAACTACGTCGGGGCGTACGGATACGTACAAAATCCCCTCGCCTACTACATCTACGACGGCAGTTACGTGAAGCTGCGGGAGGTAGGCCTCACGTATCGCCTGCCGCAAAGCCTGCTCAGTGATATCGGCGTACTTCGCAGTGCATCCCTCTCTCTGATCGGACGTAACCTGTGGATTATTCATAAAAACATTCCCTATGCCGATCCGGAACAAAGCATTGGCGATGCCAGCATCACCGGTTACCAGGGTGGAAATATGCCCTCGATCAGAAACGTATCTTTCAATTTACAATTGAACTTTTAGGAGTTAAGAAAATGAAGAAACTAATGCTGTCTTTATTCACGCTCTGCATGATATTAGCCTCCTGCGACGTGACAGACGTGTCAGACTTAAACGAAGACAAAAAAGCCCCGGCCGATGTTCCGGCAGATCCGCTGTTTACAAATGCCCAGGTAGAGCTTGGTACATTTATCCACGACTCTAACGTCAACTTCAACATATTCAAGCTCTTGGCGCAGCACTGGACTACGACAACCTACACAGCTGAACCACGGTATGAAGTAGACAGCCGGACCATCCCCAGTAACGTATGGACGATATTTTACCGGGATATTCTCAACGATTTACAGGCGGCCCGAACTAAAATCGAAGAAGACGAAGGCCTGGAAGAGGGAGTAAAGCAAAATCAGCTGGCAAGCGTAGAAGTGATCACCGTGATGGCCTATTCCATGCTGGTTAATCTCTTCGGAGACATCCCTTACACCGATGCCCTCGACTCTGAAAATACACAACCGACCTATGACGACGCAGAAACCGTATATATGGACCTGATGTCTCGCCTGGATACGGCGATAGGCATGTTCGATCCGGAATCTGCCGGCTTCGGCACCGCTGATATCTACTACGGTAGCGCGGCAGATCCCATTGAAAGCTGGATCAGGTTTGCCAATTCACTAAAACTCCGCATGGCTATTACTATCGCCGATGTCAACCCTTCGGCAGCAGAAACCGCTATTGTGGAAGCCGCGCCAAACGCCATCAGTTCAAATGAAGAAAACGCTCTGATTCCGTTCACTTCCACTCCCCCCAACACCAATCCCGTCTGGGAAGCGCTGGTAGAAAGCGGAAGGGATGATTATCTGCCCGCCGCTCCGCTGGTCGACCGCATGAATGAGCTGGAAGATCCCCGGCGGGAAGTGTTCTTCACTCAGTTTAACGGAGAATATGTGGGAGGCATTTATGGCGTTGTCAATGATTATACTCAGTATTCACATTTCAGTGAGATATTCGAACTACCAGACCGGCCCGGCCTGCTTCTGGGATATTCCGAAGTAGAATTCATCCTCGCCGAAGCCGCGGCCCGTGGCTACGGAGTAGACGGAACTACCGAAGAGCATTACACAGCCGCCATCGAGGCCGATATGCAATTTTGGGAAGTGCCCCAGGGAGATATAGATGCCTATATAGCCCAGCCGGAAGTAGCCTATGATGCGGGAGGAGACTTCAGAGAGCAAATAGGCTTGCAGAAATGGTTCGCCCTGTTTACACAAGGGTTCCAGGCATGGACCGAATACCGGCGGCTGGATACCCCCGACCTGCAGGCGCCGCCCGATGCCGCCGTCGATCAGGTTCCCACCCGTTATACTTACCCGATTAACGAGCAAAACTTCAACCAGGCAAGTTGGCAGGAGGCCGCCAACGCCATAGGCGGAGATGAACTGACAACGCCCCTTTTCTGGGATGTTAACGGCGGCAGCTAACGATTGTAACTTGGTATAAGAAAGCCCCGGCTTTGCACAATAAACCGGGGCTTTTTTTATGATAAAATCAATGATAATATTAACACTATTTACGCCATCCCCCCGTCGCGCCTGATTTGTATCGGCCCCATATCTCCTACGCCTCATCACCTGTATAAATCCGGTTCAATTCCATATCGGTACCGTATCAACTCCGCTTATATACGGTGTTGATACGGAGTTCATACGGAGACTATACGGAGTTGATACGGAGTTGCCCAGAAACTGGTGTAGGGACGATATGGGCGTGCCGCGGGGTGTATAGCGCCCTGACATGTACCTATTCTTGAATATTATACTTTAAATTATCATTTACCATGTATTCTTGTTTCATGAGGCGGGATAATTGCCCGGGCCTAAGCATCATTGCACTGAACAGGTATCATGGCAAAGCTCATATATGACATCCTGATAAAGGTACCAGGCCTTATTTCTCATAGCCCCGGTGTAACACCTCAATGGCCCCGGCTTAAAAGCCGGGGTAATTATTCAATGGCGCGAGCGTCCGCTCGTGCCCCTTCAGGCAGGAGCACAAACGAATCAGCCGGCAGGCGGGCAGGCTGTTCGCGCTATACCTTAGATCTCCCCCTTAAGGGCAGGCATGTTAAGTTCTGTCTGGATTTAGCCTGTGTCTCCGGTACAACCCTGACAGGGTTTCGAACCCTGTCAGGGTTGTACCGGAGCTGGCGCCTTTATGCGAAGGAGCCGTGCTATCGAAAAAGCCAAATTGTGGAGAACGTAACAGCCCTGCAGCTTTTAAGCCGGGGCCATTATCTGACATCGTGAAATGGAATAGATATAACAGACAGGCAAACTGGAAAAACAGAATAACCTTATATTCCAATCACACCGCGGCTGGCGGTATAGGTGGTGTGGAACCGGCTTTTATTACTGCAACTATGGGATCCCGGGCGGGATCCTGAGCTTACTACAAGCTCAGCCATCGATTCCGAACAACTGTAGCGCTGTTTGGGAGGTCTGCTCTTCAATCTGTTGTAAAGACAGGTTCATCACTCCGGCGAGCCTTTCGGCGGTATGTTTTATAAATGAGGGTTCGTTTCTTTTGCCGCGTTTGGGTACCGGCGCCAGATAGGGAGCATCGGTCTCAAGTATCATTCGTTCCAGGGGAAGCTGTGCAACTGTTCTGTCAACGCCGGCATTTTTAAAGGTTAACACACCTCCTATTCCCAGATGAAGTCCCAGATCTATAGCTCTCTCTCCTTCTTTCAGGGTTCCGTTAAAACAGTGCCAGATGCCCGAAAGGCTTCCATCCTGCTCTTCCTCTACAATTTGCAACAGATCTTCGGTACTTTCCCTGTTATGTAAAATAATAGGTTTATTCAGCTGTTTGGCAATCCGGCAGTGTATGCGGAGGCTTTTCTTCTGGGCCTCTTTGTGTTCATCGCTCCAATAGTAATCCAACCCTGTCTCCCCAACGGCTATGATATCGGGGTTGCTGCAGTAGCCGGCCAGTTCCTCTTCGGTAGTTGTTACTCCTTTATTGAGCTCGGTGGGATGAATGCCCGCCATCTTATGAAACCGGATGCGGTCATGCCTCAGCCGATCCATCTGGCCAAGCGAACCAAAGTTGATAGCCGGCATAAAGATATGGGCTACACCCGCTTCTGCCGCGCGTTGCAGTACTTCGGACAGGTCTTCCTGAAATGGCTCTAAATAAATATGGCAATGGGTGTCAATGAGCACGGGTGAGTATAGTTGTTTTAACTCAAGTTGCTGGTTATGGGCCATCAGCCCGTTTACCCCCTCGGTCCCCCTAAAAGGGGAAGAATAAGTCCCCTTTAGGAGATTTAGGGGTGCACAAGCTTGTGCCCCTTCGGCCAGGAGCACGAACGGACGTTCGCGCTATAACCTGGAAGAACTGGGCAGCCCTACCCTAAAGGGGGAAGCCGGAAGTCCCCTTTAGGGGATTTAGGGGTGAACCGGCAGCCGGAACTACGTATGAATGTTTTAACTGGCAACTTGGATTATTTTAATGAACATTCGAGAGAAAGATGTTACGTAAAAGTGTGGAACTCTCTCCCCTCGCGGGGAAGGCTGTTCCGTTCTGCCTGCAAGGGCCCTCAGGCCCATGTCCCTTGCCGGACAACCCCCTTAATCCCCCTTTTTTAAGGGGGAGATGATTGTGCCCTGGCATTATTACCCCTTGGAGAAGGGGGCAGGGGGATGGACCGAAAGAACGCGGACGCACATTCGGATACGACCAAACAGAAGGTGACGGCCCCGCCTCGCGTTGGACCGGGTGCCGGCGTTGAGAGCTTGCACAACCTGTTGCTTATCTCGAATGCACGTTAATTAATGAGTAACGGGTAAAGATAGCCTCGTTACTCACTACTTACTACTTGTTACTTATTACTAAGCCTTTATTTCCGTATGAAACTCCACCAGCCGTTGCATAGGCTTCCGCAGAAACAGCCCCGCTTTCATATCATTGTCGGCTAAAATCTGAGAAATTATTTCCTGGTGTGCATAGCCCACGGAGCCGATAAACCGGACCTCGTACTTCCGGGCATCTGTATAGTTCATTACAATGCGGGTGATAAAGTTATGGAACCCGTCATACAATATTTTTTTTACGAAGGGATGATCGGCATGTTCTCCAAGAAATGATGCGTAAGAAGCTACAAACCGGCTTTGCTGGGGGTTGTCGTAGACGCCCCTGGTGATATGGTCCAGCGACATATTGTAATCCTTTTCCAGGGCTTCTTTTAAATCGTCGGGCAGTTCGAACCGAAAATACATGTTGATCAGCTTCTTGCCGAAATAACCGGCGCTTCCCTCATCTCCTAAAATAAATGCCAGAGAAGGAATATGCTCGACGATCTCTTCTCCGTCGTACAGGCAGGAGTTACATCCGGTACCCAGTATGCAGGCGATTCCGGGCTCATCAAAAAAGCAGGCCCGTGCGGCGGCTAAAAGATCGTGATAGACGTTAATCTCGGCATCGGGGATGGCCCGTATCAATGCATCGTACACTTCCCGGCTTTTAACTTCACTGTCACATCCGGCTCCATAGAAATATACCTGGCGTACTTCAGCAAGATCAATTTTGGGAGTGAGCTCTTGGGATACCACGTTATAGATGCTTTCCGTTGTATGGTAATACGGATTCAGCCCCTCCGTAGGGATAATCCGGGTATCGTCTTTCGATTTAACTAAACACCACTCTGTTTTAGTCGCTCCGCTGTCGGCAATTAATATACTCATTCAATTCCTTTCATTAATATTGGCACCAAATCTAAGAAATTTTGCACACATCCTGCAAAAATTTGATCTGCATAGAGTATAAGCAAAATTCTGCCTATAATATGTCAGGTTATTTGAGGTGTCTTTGAGGTAATCAGTTAATTAGGGTGTCAGGGAGTTAGGAATGATGCCTGGACCTGAAATATGGGCTTGGTTCTAAATCTTCCCCTTAACGAAGGGGGAGATTATAAGCCATACCACTCCTTCTGGTGTTCGGTTCTGAAATACGGACATTCATTTCCTAATCAGCACCATTGACACAATACACTTTAGCGCTTTTGTGCTTTAGTGGCCCCAACACATAAAAAATAAAGACTTAACGATGAAATTAACCTACAATAACTACCTCAAAATTGACGAACTTCTCGGGCTGCAGCAGTTAAAGTCTGAACCTGCCGAACATGACGAGATGCTCTTTATCATCATTCATCAGACGTATGAATTATGGTTCAGACAAATATTGCATGAGTTCGACAAGCTGCGCAATGAGCTTGAAAAAGGCCAGACGTGGACTTCCCTGAAAACCATGCGAAGGGTTTTGACTATTTTGAAAACTATGGTAGCCCAGATAGATATTCTGGAAACCATGACCCCGCTGGAGTTCAACAGCTTCCGGGGATTTCTGGATGAGGCCAGCGGATTTCAGTCTGTTCAGTTTCGGGAAATTGAAATCCTGTGCGGACTTCGTTCCCCCCGTATGCTGAAAGCACATGAAGGCCAGCCCCGATACGTGGAACGCCTGGAGGCCCGCATGGCCGAGCCTACTCTCTGGGAAAAATTTTGCACTCTCCTGCAAAAGCAGGGCTACCCTGTTGCACAACCAGAACGTAAAAACGAGAATGGTTTGGTCTACGACCCTTCGCCCGGAACCCAGCAAGTACTCATAGAAATTATGAACAACGATCCGGAAACGGCCCTGTTGTGCGAAGCCTTTGTTGATTTCGACGAGGGGCTGCAGGAGTGGAGATACAGGCACGTTAAAATGGTGGAACGAACCATCGGCACAAAAAAGGGAACCGGAGGTTCAGACGGGGTGACCTATCTCCGGGGAACATTACACCAGCGCATCTTCCCCGACCTGTGGGAAATAAGGTCAAAAATATGATCGCGGATTGGGTGGATTTCTCTGATGGCGCTGATTTATCTGGTGTCAAAGCTTGCCTGCCGTAGCCTTGCGCGAAGGCATGGCTCTGCTTCGGTGCCCAACTCGTGAAAGGAGAGGCAGGCTCGAAGCGCTGCTTCGATAAAATCAGTGTGATCAGGCAAATCCGCTCAATCCGCGATTCACTTGCCATTTAACTCAATTACCATGTCTTCTATCGATCAGCTGGCCAACAGGTTAGCACCGCACTATTCTCACTTCAACGTATCCGGCCGGTTGCTCTTTACCGGTCATTCTCATCAGGCTTGGCCGGATGTTGCTCTTGAGGGCCTAAAAGAATCCTATGCTGTTGCAGCCAAACAGGCAGGCAACAAATGGGAAATGGCTTTTGAGAAGGCGGAAGTTCTGAGATCTTATCTCAGAGATTATTATGATGACCCGGATGGATACTACTGCCTGGCAGAGAACACACACCTTTTATTGGTTGCCTGGCTTTCGGCCCTCGATATTCGGAATAAGCCTAAAGTTATTACCACCACCGGAGAGTTTCATTCTATGTCCCGTCAGTTGAGGCGGCTGGAGGAAGAGGGCCTGGAAGTGCATATGATTGACGCGGAATCGGAAACCATGGCCGAAGAAGCAGAGCGTCTGGCCGATGATAAAACCTGCGCCATCATGATGTCTCGCGTGTACTTTAAAAGCGGCCTGATTAACCGGCATATTCCTGAAATTGCCAGGCTGGCGCGGCGGAAGAATATCCCCTTTCTTATGGATGATTACCATGGAACGAATGTAGTGCCGGTTTCCCTTCGCGAGGAGAACCTCGAAGACTGTTATCTGTTAACCGGCGGATATAAATATCTGCAGTGGGGAGAAGGAAATTGCTTTCTGCGCTTTCCCAAAGACAGTGACCTGCGTCCGGCGATAACCGGCTGGTTTGCTTCATTCAGCACATTAAATCAACCCGGGAGTGATACACCGGTACACTATGATAAGGGTAATCAGCGTTTTGCTACTGGAACCTACGATCCCGCCTCGCAATACAGGGCGGCCAGAGTAGTAGAGTTTTTCCGGGACCAAAAACTCACTCCCGAAGTGCTTCAACAACAGTACCGGGGCCAGGTAGCGCTGCTTAAAGAGTTATTCCTGCAGCACGATTTCAATCCCGCCACCATCCGGTTAAGGCATGACCGTCCGCCAGAGGAGAATGGCGGATTCCTCGCCCTGCAATCGCCTTATGCAAGAGAGCTTCAGGCCGGGCTGCTCAGGCGTGGCGTCCTGACCGACGCCCGGGGCGATGTACTCCGTATCGGCCCCGCCCCTTACATCACCGGCAGCCAGATAGAACAGGCAATGGAGCATCTGGCTGCCTGCATAAAAAAAATCGAAAAAAGTTTGTAAGGAATGGTGTCTGAGGTCGTCTTTATATATACAACCTCAGTGTAACTCTGTGCCTTCTCTGTGTTTCTCAGTGGCATAGCTGTTACACAGAGCAACTCAGAGTTTCACAGAGACAAAATGAAACTAAATGATATCACACAAAAGATAATTGGAGCGGCTATCGAAGTTCATGATAAGCTGGGACCAGGACTTTTAGAGTCGGCTTATAAAAAATGCTTATTATACGAACTGCTTCAACAGGGTCTCTCAGTCAGAGAAGAAATTCCTATGCCTATTGTATATAAAGAAAGACATCTGAATCATGGCTATCGCTTAGATTTACTCGTTGAAGAAAAGATAGTGATTGAAATTAAGACTGTAGAGGCTTTCACGGATGTGCATGTTGCCCAGCTTCTTACTTATTTAAGACTTGAAAACTACAAACTGGGTTTATTAATAAATTTCAATGTTATTCTTTTAAAACAAGGCATAAAACGCGTTATAAATTAGATAGTGTTTGTCATTTGTTACTTGTAATTTGTCTTTTAATACTAAGAGAGAGTGTGACACACTGCTGTCAGCACAAATGGGTATATTCCCTCAAATATTCAATAGAATACTTACTTAACATATACAGATATGTCTGATAATAAAGATCGCAGCAAGGCGCTAGACCTTGCCATTGGTCAAATTGAAAAACAACACGGTAAAGGCACGATTATGCGTCTCGGGGATGGCGTGGTCAATAATGTGGCCGCTATCTCTACCGGCTCTATCATGGTTGACCACGCCCTGGGTGTGGGCGGTGTGCCGAGAGGCCGGATCACAGAAATTTACGGCCCTGAAGCCAGTGGTAAGACTACACTGGCTATGCATGTCATTGCAGAGGCTCAAAAAGCCGGAGGCTATGCCGCCTTTGTCGATGCTGAGCACGCCTTCGATCCGGCTTATGCCAAGAACCTGGGCATCAATACCGACGAGTTGCTTATTTCGCAGCCCGACAGCGGAGAGCAGGCGCTTGAGATTACGGAGACTCTGATTCGCTCTGCGGCCCTGGATGTTATCGTGATCGACTCTGTGGCGGCACTGGTACCCCGTGCCGAGCTGGAGGGTGAAATGGGCGATTCGCATGTGGGCCTTCAGGCCCGGCTGATGTCGCAGGCTATGAGAAAGATTACCGGTATCGTCAGTAAAACCCGCACGTGCTGTATTTTTATAAACCAGATCCGGGAAAAAATCGGTGTCATGTTCGGCAATCCCGAAACCACTTCAGGGGGACGCGCATTGAAGTTCTACTCCTCGGTACGGATGGATATCCGCCGCATAGGCTCTCTGAAACAAGGCGATGAGGTGGTTGGCAACCGTACCAAAGTAAAGGTGGTAAAGAATAAAGTAGCTCCTCCTTTTAAGATCGTTGAGTTTAACATATTGTACGGAAAAGGAATATCGCGCATCGCGGAAATTCTGGATCTGGCCGTTGAATTCGACATCATTCAAAAGCGGGGAAGCTGGTACCGCTATGATGGTGAACCCATCGGACAGGGCAGCGACAATGCTATCGAGTTTCTGGAGGCTGATCCGGAGCTGACCAAAAGTATCGAAGAGCGCATACGCATGGAGATGCAACCGGATGCCGCAGAACCGGACGGGAAAAAAGCCGCCAAAGCCCAAAATAACGGAACGCCGGATGACGAAGACGGCGAATAACATTGAAGACAGACCCTGCTCATAATCTTCCGGGAGTTATTACCTCCATCACTCCGCAAAAGAAGAACAAAGAGCGGTACTCTGTCTTTGTTGATGAAGTATTTTTAATAGGGGTATCCGACTCCACGCTACTCAACTTCGGATTGGCAAAAGGCGTCGTGATGACGCCTTCGCTTTTTAAGAAACTTCAGCGTGCGGAAGGGCGCCATGCCGTCAAGTCGTACCTGTTCATGCTTCTGGGACGGCGCGATCATGCCCGCCAGGAATTACTGGACAAGGCCAAAAGAAAGGACTACCCTCCGGAAATCATTGAGGACGTGCTGGATGAACTCGAACAGAAGGGGTTTATCAACGACCGGCAATTCGCTGAAAAGTTTGCAGTTGACAAAAGCACCCTGAACAAGTGGGGGCCCGTCAAAATACGGTCTCATCTTGTACGTAAAGGCATAAGCAATCATGATATTTCCCGGAGTATCGACCGGGCCTTTGAACATTTGGAGTTGAAAGAAACCTTTTTAAATTTGGTTTTAAAGAAGAAAAGACGATTTTTGCGGGAAGAAGATCCTTTAAAACGGAAAAAGAAAATCCTGGATTATTTATGCCGCAGGGGATACAAGCCGGAAACAGTGTTCAAATACCTGGATGAATTGACGGAGGCAATTTCTGAATGAAAAATATCACGCTGGAAAAGGTTGTAAAGACCGTAATAGGGTTGGCGGGAATTGCTATACTCTCCCTGTTACTCTACAACTTCGGTACGCTGATTGGCTATGCCATCATAGCCATGGTTCTGAGTTATATTCTGGATCCCGTAGTCAACCGGATGCAGTCAGCCGGGCTGAACCGTACCCTCAGCATCACAATCACTCTGTCGGCCCTCATTCTGATCCTGATCTGGATCTCTACCAACATCATACCGATCGTTGCCACTCAGATGGTAGAACTCGCCGGCCAGCTGAATATTCAAAACATCCAGAATGTAGCGGCTAGGATCGAGCGCAGGCTGATACAGAGTTTTACTTTTCTGCCGGATGGGTTTCTCCGCGAGAACCTAACCAAAATTACAGAAGAGTTGCTGGATGTGGGCCAGCTTCCCAATGCCATCAGCAATATTATCGGGATATTCACGAATATTTTCTCCGCTTTCCTGGTTATACCCTTCGCCACTTTCTTTTTTCTTAAAGACGGCAGCAAAATTCGAAGAGATGCTCTTCGGCTTGTTCCCAACAAATATTTTGAAACCACGCTCAGTCTTATCGATAAAATTGAGACCCGCCTGGGCGTGTACTTCAGGAGCGTATTGCTGCAAAGTATACTGGTAGCGTTTTCATCCTGGCTGGCACTTACTATAGCAGGGCTGAATAACGCCCTCTCGGTGGGTATAGCTATAGGCCTGGCCAATACCATCCCTTACTTTGGGCCGGTTATAGGTTACATCCTTTCCATTATTGTCTCCATTATTGAAGTGGGAGATTTTTCACTGGTGCTTCCGTGCGTGCTGGCCGTACTGTTTGTTCAGATACTGGATAACGTACTGTTTCAGCCCCTGATATTTTCCCGGTCGGCCGACCTGCATCCGGTGGCTATTTTGTTTATTATTTTAATCGGCGCCGAGACCGCGGGTATCCTGGGTATGTTAGTTGCCATTCCCATTGCCACTATCGTCAAAATTACCATTAACCAGATCAGCTGGAGCCTTAACAACTACCATGTGTTCAGGGCAAGGACTCTAGATTGAGAGATTTAGAGATTGAGATTATTTCCGTATTTCGCTGATTTTTGAGTGCGTACGTATTTAACTGTGAATAAAGAGCCGGTGCAAGACAATTCTGCCTCTGTTGAGGGAGAGATGGATGGTACCGCAATGACAGCCTTTAACCCTGCCCTAAAAAACAGAACCGCCTCATGTCCATACCGCTAAACATGTACCTGCTCAAAAACAAATCAGCAAAATCCGGAAATCAGCTTAATCTGTGGTCCTTTTTTAGTATATTTGCACCTAAACGTTTAGCAAATTACAAGCTGTATTCTAATTGAAACATATTGTTGTTTTTGCATCGGGATCAGGCACAAACTTTCAGGCGGTTATCGATGCTGTAGAGTCGGGACAAATTAAGGCCCGTATACGCGGGCTCATCTCCAACAGACCGGATAACAAGGCCCATGAAAGGGCCAGGGTGCATGGCATAGATGCAAAAGTCATTCGTCCGGCAGATTATCAACGTCCGGAACAATACCATGAGGCGCTGCTAACAACTCTGGCACAGTGGAAAACGGATCTGATTATTCTGGCAGGCTATCTGCTTAAAATTCCCGACGCCGTCATTAATGCATATCCGGGCCGGATTATAAACATCCATCCTTCTCTGCTTCCCAAATACGGCGGCAAAGGATATTACGGAAGTAATGTCCATCAGGCGGTCCTCGATAATGGTGAGTCCTGCTCCGGCTGTACCGTTCATATCGTCACAGAAAATTATGATGAAGGCCCTGTTCTGGCTCAGAAAAAGGTTCCTGTCTACGCTACCGACGATGCGCAAACCCTGGCCAGGCGTGTACTGGAACAAGAGCACCTGCTGCTGCCTAAAGTTGTTGAAGAAATGATCGATAAAATGAACCTTGAAACTTAAATTTTTATAACGTGGCTGTACAACCCCTTTCAGAATTACCTAAGCAACCCTTAACAATTAAGCGTGCCCTGCTCTCCGTCTCCGACAAAACCGATCTGCTCCTTTTGGCCCGGACACTCCATGAAGCCGGGATTGAAATCATTTCTACGGGGGGAACAGCCCGGCAGCTGCGCGAAGAAAATATCCCGGTAACAGACATTTCTGAAGTTACCGGATTTGAAGAATGCCTGGATGGCCGTGTCAAGACCCTCCACCCCTCTGTGCATGGCGGGTTGCTGGCGCGCACCAGTTATCAGCCGGATGTAGACGAATTAAACAGGCTGGGTATTGATCCTATTGAGCTTGTGGTAGTTAATCTTTATCCCTTCAAAGAAACCATAGCCAGGCCCGGCTGCACGCCCGCTATTGCTACTGAACATATCGATATCGGCGGACCTACCATGATACGTGCCGCTGCTAAAAACTTTGCCCATGTTTGCGTACTTACGTCGCCTGTACAGTATTCCGGCTTTATAGAAGAGATTAAAAAGAACGGTACCATCGGCTTTGAACAGCGGCAGGAGCTGGCGCGGCAGGCGTTCAATCATACAGCCAATTATGACAGCCACATCGCTGATTACTTTAACAAGCTGTCGGGCGAAGACAATCCGTTCCAGCTCAACATTTCACTGCCCAGATCCCGTGAGCTTCGCTATGGCGAGAACCCTCACCAGCAGGCAGCTGTATACGGCAACCAGAGCGATTACATAGACTGCTTCCATGGCAAGCAACTGAGTTACAATAACCTCTTGGACGTGGATGCAGCTCTGAACCTGATCGCCGACTTTGAAGATTCTGAACCGACGTGCGCCATATTCAAACACACCGTACCCTGTGGAGTAGCCACCGGTAACAACTTAAGCGAAGCCTGGCATAAAGCTTTCCAGACCGATACCGTGTCTCCTTTTGGCGGAATTGTCGTGGTAAACCGGCCGTTGGATCTGGAAACAGCCAAAGCCATAGACGAAATTTTTACAGAGATCATTATTGCTCCTTCGTTTGATGAAGACGCCCGCACTCTGCTGCAAGAAAAGAAAAACCGGCGCCTTGTTCAGCAAAAGAGATCGGTAAAAGATAAGGACGCCCGGCAGTACCGGTCTATATTCGGGGGGGCCTTGAGCCAGAGTGCAAATTTTGCTACTATTGATTATAGGGATTTTGAAGTTGTCACGGAACGCAAGCCTACTGAAAAAGAAGTTCGGGACCTTATATTTTCCTGGAAAGTAGTAAAGCATGTAAAGTCCAATGCCATTGTTTTTGCCAGAGATGAACAGACTATCGGCATAGGCACAGGACAAACCAGCCGAATAGAATCATCAGAAGTTGCTATTGCAAAGGCTAAACAAGAAGATTTATCGTTATTAGGTACAGCCATTGCCTCAGACGCATTTTTTCCCTTCGCTGATGGAATAGAAGCGGCCGCCAAAGCCGGGGCTACATCTGTCATTCAACCGGGTGGCAGTATCCGGGACCAGGAGGTGATAGATGCTGCAAACCGACAGGGTATGGCTATGGTTTTTACCGGGAAACGTCACTTCCGGCACTAGTTTTGTTGTTTTGGTTACTAGTTATTAGTTATTGGTTATTAGGGGCCTCCCGCCAACAACTAATAACTAATAACCGATAACTAACAGAGCTTTTATTCGCAAATAGACTGACAATATTGTATTTTCTTTCTTCAAAAATTTGCAGGTAATGAAAACGTACTCATTAGCACACCTATGTCACAACAGCTCATGGAGAACAATAAAAAGAAAGTAAAAAGTAATAAACAGGGGCATCCTAAATCAGGCTTTTTTGATTGGTTATATACCGATATTGCCATTGACCTTGGAACAGCCAATACTCTTATCTATTCCCGCAACGAAGGCGTCGTTTTGAATGAGCCTTCCATCGTAGCGTTGAATCTGGAGAATGAACCGGTGGCTGTCGGTCATGAAGCGCGGCTGATGCATGAGAAAACACATAAAAATATCCGTACCGTCCGTCCCCTTCGTGATGGCGTTATAGCTGATTTCGAAGTTGCCGAACAGATGATTCGGGGAATGATTAAGAAAGTTAAAGTAAACTGGTATGCGAGCACGCGCCAGATGGTAGTTTGTGTGCCCAGCGGTATTACCGAAGTGGAACGGCGTGCTGTTCGCGACAGCGCCGAGCATGCCGGCGCCAAGGAGGTTTACCTGGTGGATGAACCCATGGCAGCGGCGATCGGTATAGGCCTTAATGTTCATGAACCGATTGGCAATATGATTGTCGACATCGGAGGCGGTACAACAGAAATTGCTGTAATTGCGCTATCGGGTATCGTGTATGCACAATCGGTACGGCTGGGCGGTGATGAGCTGAATGAAGATATTATCAACTATTTCAGGCGGAACCACAACTTATTGATTGGCGAGCGAACGGCAGAAAACATCAAGTGTGAAATCGGCTCAGCGGCTCCGCTGGACGAAGAGCTCGATATGATTACCAAGGGCCGGGATCTTGTAAACGGGGTGCCGCGTACCCGGCATGTTACCTCCAAAGACGTACGCGACGCTATCTCCGAATCAATAAATAATATTGTTGAATCCGTCACGAAATCACTGGAACAGACGCCACCTGAACTTTCCGCAGATATTCTGGACCGCGGTATTATGCTTACCGGCGGCGGGGCACTCCTTAAGGGACTGGATAGGCTTATTATGGAAACTACGGATCTGCCGGTTCACATTGCCGAAGATCCTTTAACTGCTGTGGTTCGGGGTACCGGGGCCATCCTGGAAAATCTGGATTATTACAGAACAGTTGTTGCTTAACTAAGGAGATAAAAGTGAATGCGATTTCGATTACCGCGAATAACTGATGCCAAAGACCACCTGCTTGCTGCAGTTTTGTTGGTCGTTGCCCTCGTGTTTATGGCCGGACGTTATCAAGGCGGATTTGATACGCTTCGCAAAGCTTCTATCACGCTCTTCAGTTATCTGGAAGAGCCGCTGTCTAATATCAGAGTTTACAGGCAAGCCCTCAGAACCAACACATATCTTCGCAAACAAAATGTATTAATCCTGGATGAACTAAGCCGCCTGAGAGCCGCGGAACAGGAAAATGAAAGGCTCAGGCAGCTGCTTCAGTTCAGCAGAGGATCTACATTGAGCTTGTACCCTGCCCGCATTGTCGGTAAGAAACTGGATCAGGTAAATAACTCCCTGACAATCGACGCAGGATCAAACGCAGGCGTCACGGAGGGCATGCCGGTGGTTTCTGCCGAGGGGCTGATAGGCACGGTTATACTATCTGCGCCGGGGTATTCACAGGTTATGCCTTATTACAATACGTTATTTCGGGTCAGTGCCAAGCTACAAAAATCAAATGCCTATGGAATTATTTCCTGGGACGGGGAAAGCATTCATGAATTAAAACTGGAGCACGTACCTCAGACCATCCCTGTAGATACCGGCGAGGTTGTAGTTACATCCGGGTACAGCAATCAGTTCCCTCCTGATATACCCATTGGCAAAGTTACCCGGACAGAACCCCAGCAGGGTAGAGAAACCCAAAATGTTTATGTACAACCTTTTACCCATCTGCATACCGTTGCAGAGGGCTTCGTTGTCAAATTCACACCTGATACGACTATACAAAGGCTGGATGAAACATATAAAAATTTATTTGAATGACAGGTGACCGTCTTAAAGATTTTGGCATAGGGTTTGGCTTTGTTGTGCTTCAGGTTGTCTTATTCAGGCATCTGGAAGTGTACAGCATGCAGGCAGACCTTGTATTGATTTTTTTGATTTGGTACATGATGCACAGAGATCGGTCGTCAGCTATTGTCATGGCAGCCGCACTTGGTTTTATTCAGGACGCTATATTGGATTTGTGGGGCCTCAATATGTTCTCTAAAATATTTATTGTTTTTGCAGGATATAACTTCCTTCCTGATCACGCAGAGATACGGCGAATATTGGGGCAGGTCTTTATTACCGTTTTGGTTACATCGATTGTTCACAATCTCATTTTTCTAGGGCTAAGCAGCGTCGTTGAAAATTATTCAGCAGAATTCTTATTTTGGCGTCAGTTAATAGGCAATAGTATATATACAGCCCTCGTTGCCACCTTTATACAGCTTTTTCGAACATAACTTAACACTGTATGAGGCACAGAACGGACAAACGTGCGCAGATTTCTATCAGGGTACTGCAAATCAGCATGATCGGGCTTGGCTTGCTTATTCTGGGACGGTTGTTTCAGCTTCAAATAGTTGAGTACGAGAAGTACATCCCGATGAGCCGCGAAAATTCAATCAGACAGGAAGTAGTTAATCCCGCAAGAGGGCTTATTTATGACAGAAATGGCCGGCTTATCGTTGACAACGAACCGATCTATACTATCACCATCACCCCGGCCAGTTATGATAACAAAAATACTCCTTTACTAGCCAGGCTGATGGATCTGCCGCTTGAGCTGGTAGAAAAACGGATAAAGGAAGCACAGCAATATTCATGGTACCGGACTTCCCGCCTGTTTACAGAAGTCAATTTTAATACATTTTCCGTTATTCAGGAAAACATCTGGCAACTGCCCGGCATCAGCCATCAGGTTGAAAGCAAACGGCACTACCCGATAGAAGGCATGAAGGCCTCCCATGCCCTTGGCTACCTCAGAGAAGTTTCGGAGACAGAATACCGGGAACTGGAAAACTATCATCTTGGCGACAGAATTGGGAAAAGCGGCCTTGAAATGGTGTACGAGAATCATCTCCGCGGCAAAGCGGGGACAGAATATATTAAAGTTAATGCCCTGGGCCAGTCTCTCGGCCCGTATAACAACGGTGCCATAGATGAAGCTCCCGTTAAAGGAAGTGACCTCTATACCACATTTGACACAGACCTGCAGCTCCTGGCAGAAGACCTTATGGAAGGAAAAAGTGGAGCCGTCATAGCTATGGATCCCTCCGATGGTTCCATCTTATCTTTGGTCAGCGCCCCCCAGTACGATATCCGCCGTCTGTCTGGACGGATCGACCTGGAATACTGGCAATCTATTAATGTAGACTCTACCAAACCCCTGTACAATCGCGCTATTTCCGGAAGGCAGCCTCCGGGTTCCACCTTTAAGCCCGTTATGGCCCTGATGGGGCTGGAGATGGGACTCATAACCCCCCATACTGAAATTAACAATCCGGGTTATTACTATCGCGGCCGCAGGTATAATGATCTGGCCGATCCGGGTATATATAATGTCACCAAAGCCCTGGAGAAATCCAGCAACACGTTCTTTTTCTGGCTGATGGATCAAATTTCCACTAAACACGGCATTAACAGGTGGTACAATCTGGCATTGGATTTCGGTCTGGGCCGATCCGTTGATATCGACCTGCCGTATGAAACCAGGGGAATACTTCCCGACAGTACCTATCTTAACAGGGTTCTGGGCAAGAACAAATGGGGACTCGGAGATCTTATGAGCCTGGGTGTGGGCCAGGGGTTTCTGTCAACTTCTCCGTTACAAATGGCAGTGGCAACTTCTGTTATAGCAAATGGCGGACACTTTGTTCAGCCACACCTGGTTCAATCCATCAGGCAAAGCGATGGCACGGTGCTCATGACAACGCCCGTTAAGAAAAAAATCGACTGGATTGACCGGCGTGAGCTGGCCGTCGTCAGGGAAGGAATGCGGAGAGTGGTAACCAATGGCAGCGGCCGCTATTATGCCAATTTGGATAGTATTGAAGTAGCCGGGAAAACAGGCACCGCACAAAACCCACATGGACGGGATCATGCCTGGTTTATCTCCTTTGCTCCGCTCAATGATCCGGAGATAGCAGTGGTTGTATTCCTGGAAAATGCCGGCTTTGCTTCTACATCCGCCGCCCCGGTTGCTTCTCTGCTTATAGAACAGTATCTGACAGGTGAAATTAACCGGCCCTATGTATATGACTATGTTAAAAATTTCAAGCCCCGTCCGGAAACCACTCAACAGGCAGGAGGTGGTTAACATTGATAAACAGTAGCTTACGCGAATTTAACTGGCTGCTTCTTATATTCTGGATTGGCCTGATCACAGTCGGCTTGGTAGCTATTTATAGCGCTACCCAGGGACCCGTTTCGCAATTTCTGGCTGATTATATACAGATAAACTTCCTTAAACAGCTCATAGCCTTCGGTATTTCCATACTCATTGTAATTGGAGTACAATTTATCGCTCCCCGTACCTTTCAGGAAGGTTCCTATGTGTTTTATGTGTTAGGCCTGATACTTATGGTTCTGACGCTGCTTGTCGGCAGAGAGGTAAACGGCTCCAAAAGCTGGTTGGTTTTGGGGCCGCTGAATTTCCAGACCAGTGAATTGATGAAAGTGGCTACTATACTGGCCGTAGCCAACTACCTGACCAGCCGGAGGAACATAACCACCGAAAACCTGCGCTATGCCCTTGTAGCGGTTCTGTTGATTATCATTCCCACAGGGCTGGTCGTCATGCAAAATGACACCGGAACAGCTATTGTATTTTTAGCGCTTATTCCCGTTTTACTGTTCTGGTCGGGACTGCCTTACGGCGTGTCTCTCTTTATGATTTCGCCCGTTATTATTGGATATTTAAGCATAATTGGCTGGTATTGGGGCCTTGTGGCAGCGGTGATACTAACCCTTCTTATCTTCATTGTACAGCGCCGCACATGGATGACATTCGCCTCTTTCGTTTGCGGTATTCTCGTTATTATTGGTGTTCATGTAGCTCTGTTCCAGGTACTGCAGCCACACCAAAGGGCACGCATCGAAGCCTTTACCAACCCTGCTTTTGATCCTCAGGGCGCGGGGTGGAATGTGATACAGGCCAAAACAGCCATTGGATCCGGCGGTATTTATGGGAAGGGGTTCATGGAAGGCACCCAAACACAGCTTCGTTTCCTGCCAGAACAATGGACCGACTTCATCTACTGCGTTATCGGTGAGGAGTTTGGATTTATAGGCGCAAGTTTTGTACTGCTTCTGTTTATGGGGCTTGTGCTGCGCCTGCTTAGCAGTGCAGGCGGACATAAGCACCCGTTTGCGCAGCTGGTCATTGTGGGGGTTACCACCGTTTTTTTCATACACTTCTTCATCAATGTGGGCAGCGCCACAGCTCTCTTGCCTGTTATCGGGCTGCCGCTCCCCTTTATCAGCTACGGGGGTTCTGCACTCATTACCAATACGCTAATGCTCGCTATTTGCCTGAACCTGGATTTCTACAAACGCCAGTTCAGTATTTATCGTTAGATTAAAGAAGTAGAAAGTAG
>CALJMB010000071.1 GCA_937982515.1 uncultured Balneolaceae bacterium | reverse complement strand
TGCTTTATTTTAATGATCTCACCTTAAACCAAATGAGCTTTGGAGGCCTCGCATTGGGTGTGGGCCTTATTGTCGATAATGCCATTGTGGTACTCGAAAATATTATCCGTTTACGGGAGGACGAAGGCGAGGATCTGAAAACAAGCGCGCTCGTGGGAACCAAACAAGTGGGTGGAGCCATTTTCGCGTCTACCATTACCACATGCGTGATTTTCCTGCCGGTAGTCTTTATGCAGACAATCACCGGACTTATTTTCCAGGAATTGGCTCTGGTTGTTGTATTTTCTCTTATCTGTTCCCTGTTTGTGGCACTTACGCTGGTACCGATGCTCTGTAGCAAGTTTTTGACGGTAAAACCCAATGAGTCTAAAGAGGCCAAAAAGAAAGGCTGGTTTCAGCGTTTCTTTAATAAGCTGGAAGACAAGTATACCGGCCTTATTGAAAAAGTACTCAATCACAAGCCTCTTGTTTTCGGCGTCACCTCCGTATTGGTTGTAGCCAGTTTCCTTTTTGCGCCTCTCATTCCAATGGAGTTGGCTCCACAAACCGATGCCGATGAAATTGATGTAGACTTTCTAATGGCTGAAGGCACAAATATTGCCGTACAAAATGAATTTCTCGCTGAAGTAGAAAAGGTTGTCCGTGCCAATCTACCTATGGAAAATGTAGAGCACCTGACCACAGACGTACGGGATGGGCGAGCAGAAGTGGAAGTAAAAATGGTTGAAGCATCGAAACGTTCTATCAGTACATCTGAACTTGCCGAACAGTTGCGTGAAAAGATTGTCGGTACTATACCGGGTGGTGACTTCCGCATCGAGGCCCAGTCGGGGCTTTGGATCCTTAACAGGCTGTTTGGTTCGGGTGGCGGAGAAGACATAGAAGTGCAGCTGCGAGGCTACGATCTCGATCAGGCAACGAAACTATCTCGGACTATACAACTGCTGATTGAAGAACTGCCCATGGTTTCTGGTGTCCGGATTGACCGGCGGGAAGGGCGCCCTGAACAAAATATTATTTTTGACAGGGAGAAAATAGCTGATCTTGGCCTGACGGTTACCGAGGTAGCCCGGGTCATTCAAACTAATGTCGGCGGTAGCAGAGCCGGTGTATTCAGGGTGGGAGGTGATGAGTATCCTATTATTACCCGACTCCAGCCCAAAGACAGGCTGGGTACAAATGACTTGAAAAATATCTCTATACGTACACCTTCTGGACAAGTATTGCCGGTTTCAGCCGTAGTTAAGGAAGACCCGGGTCGCGGGCCAACAAACATTAACCGTATCAACAGCCAACGTGTTTCATATATAACAGCCACTCTTGAAAGAGGGGTTCCCCTGAGCGAGGCTATCTCCAGTATACAGAATAAGCTGTCATCACTTGAACTGCCGGCCGGTTTTTCTATCGTATATGGAGGTCAGTATGAGGAACAGCAAGAAGCGGCGGCTGATTTCCAGCTGTCGATAATAATGGCTATTATTCTCATTTACATGGTTATGGCTGCACAGTTCGAGCGTTTTGTAGACCCCCTTATCGTAATGTTTTCCGTGCCACTGGCTGTGGTTGGTGTTGTCCCCACACTGTTACTTACGGGTACAACTATTAATATGCAAAGCCTTATGGGACTTGTCATGTTAATTGGTATTGTGGTTAACAATGCTATTGTGCTTGTAGACTATATTAACCTCTTGCGCCGGGAAAAAGGAATGGATGTAAGAAAAGCTGTAGTTGAGTCTGGCAGACTTCGGCTCCGGCCTATTCTTATGACTACCCTTACTACGGTTCTGGGATTGCTCCCCTTGTCGTTTGGATTGGGAACAGGCGCCGAGATACAAGCTTCTTTGGCGCGTGTCGTTGTTGGCGGCCTGTTGGCATCTACCATGATAACCCTGGTATTTATACCTGTTGTATACGTCTCGGCCGATGCGCTCCTTGAAAAAGTACGAGCAAAGAACTGGTCGTTCATTCCCGGTCGGATTACCCCAGCTGCAAAAACGTAGCAAACACTAATTTCAGAACTCCTATACAAGTAAGATTTCGAGCCCCTTCAGGCCCTGCACATTTCCAGCCAATCATGCGAGCTATGCAGTGTTGCAACAAACCTTATATCTGCCTATTGCAACACTGCATAATAAATTGATTTTATTCCATCCGTATAAATAATTAGCCTTTCTTCCCATCTGCTTCTTTGCATAAAAACGCTTTCTGCTCCTCTTAAATAAACTTCCTGCACAGAAGGCATTTATTTTAGCCTTCCCCGTCAAAGCTGGAACGGTAATTGTAATTATCCTGAATGAAGATCCTAAGCTTGAACAAACACTTTCAGGACCGACAGTTATAACCGTAAACCTGATCAGTCCTGTCAAAATCACACTACGTTAATTTAAGACAATTAAAAATATATGGGGTTACACCATGAACTTTATTAAACAAAGTCTGCTTACGCTTTTTCTGATACTACTTGTAATGGGTGGAAGTGCATACGCGCAACAATCCCGGGAAATGCAATATTTCAGATATCAGGACCAGAGAGGGCTGAATGTTTTTGAAACACCGAAAACCACACCTATTGCCTTTGAAGGGCTTAAGGTACGTATTGGCGGAGCGAACACATTGCAATTTCAGGCCTTTGATCACGAAAACAGCGGGATGGTTCCGTTGCATGAGATTGGACCGAATTTTAACCTGGCCACTTCAAACCTGGATTTTGATGTACAACTGGAAGATGGGCTTCGAATGCATTTGCGAACCTACCTCTCATCTCGTCATCACCCAGAACCTTACGTAAAAGGCGGCTATATTCAAATTGACAGATTGGATTTCATTTCTGAAGGCCTGCTTTCGGGATTAATGGACAAGGTAACGGTTAAAGTGGGTCATATGGAAATTAACTATGGAGACAATCACTTTCGAAGAACCGATAACGGTCAGGCCATATACAATCCGTTTGTAGGTAATTACATTATGGACTCCTTCACTACAGAGGTGGGGGGAGAGCTCTATTACCAAAACAACGGATGGCTGGCTATGGTTGGAGTTACCAATGGTAAGCTGAATCAAAGTGTGGTACAACCCACGCCCGGAACGCCCGTCACTAAACCATCTATTGTTGGTAAACTGGGTTATGATTCTCAGATCAATGACAACCTGAGAGTACGCCTGACCGGCTCTATCTACACTACCGGCGAGTCTGCCGGAACATACCTCTATTCAGGCGACCGTGCCGGAGCCCGTTATTACAATGTAATGACGGATAACAGTAGTGATTTCCGGACCGGACGTTTTAATCCGGAATTCAGCAATGAACTCACAGCCATCATGATTAACCCATTCGTCAAGTATCAGGGGCTTGAGTTTTACGGGGTATTTGAAACGACCTCCGGAAAGGCTGTTACTGAACCTGACAGCCGTACCTTCCAACAATATGGGGCAGAGCTTCTCTATCGCTTTGGCGCCAAAGAAGAAGTTTATCTGGGTGGGCGTTACAACCTGGTTTCAGGAGAGCTGGCCGATGGTAACAATGTTGATATTAGCCGGTACAATATTGGCGCAGGCTGGTTTATTACCAAAAACGTGTTGGCCAAATTTGAATATGTACAACAGGCGTATGATGGATTTGCTACCGGAAGTATATTTGAAGACGGAAAATTCAGCGGAGTTATGTTGGAGGCCGTAATCAGCTTTTAGTTTTTATCACACGTAATCTCCCTTAAGCGATACTACAGTGACATGTAGTATCGCTTTTACCCATAGTAAAGCCCTTAGAAGTTTTTTCGACGGGCTTTGCTCTGGTTAATTGTATTATCCAAATTATATAGCAGGATCTGTTGACGCAGCAGATGGCTCATGATGGCGATATCTGCCGGCGATATAAAAAGCTCCACCCGCAAGAGCAGTATCCTTCAGCAGCTGAGTTAATGAATTCTGCATAGCCATGGCATCAGCGGCGTTAATGATGGCAGGAAGGTGTATAGTCAAGACAAAAACAAGTAACGTTATTCCCAACACCAGTCCGGCAAGATACGTTTTCCTTTCCGTAAGAATGCTCACGCAAGCTGCCAGAAAAATTAGTCCGGTAAGGTACACCCAAAAAGCGCCTCCTGGCACCGGCACCATTCCCGCCATAGCACTGGCGTTTATAAAGTGAAGAATCCCAAATACTCCAAAAGGCAGTGCATAAAGTGCTCTTGCTATGCTATTTGTTAATGCATTCATATATCCCCTTGTTTTCATTGATGTTAATAAATCACCAAAAATATATGTAAATTATGATGTAATAATAAACTTTTATTTTTTAGCTTGCTTTTATCATATTAACCGATCTCCCTTTTGGTACCAATGCGTCTGTTTTCTCGCGCTGTGTGCCTATCGGCAGGGTACTTCAGACAAGAGTTGGCGGACAACAGTAATCAGTTGCTCAAAATCTATTGGTTTTAAGAAATACTGTGTTGCTCCCTGGTTTAGAGCATAACTTGCCATTTCCACATCATAATAGGAACTGAGAATAAGTATGGGGGTATGGGGTTGCCGCATTTTCAATTCTACCAAGAGCTTGAGACCTTTTCGTTTAGAGAGGAACGGGTCTATGATAATCAGATTGAATGTGCGGGAAAAGGCTTGTTCTACGGCTACTTCTCCATCAGGCACAGAAATACAATGGTATCCTTCTTCCTCTAAAATCAGTGCTAATGATTCCCGGATAGCTTCTTCATCAACTACTATTAAAATAAATTTTGTTGTATTGGATCCTGGTTTCATCTCCTGTATGCAAGGCGAGAGCTTTTGAGAACAGTTCAACAATTAAACTTAGTAAGGCAATTCTGATACCAGTTTTATCAATTCCTGATATTTATCCCCATATGTGTTGAACAAATATGAACTTTACACCTCATCAGGATTATTATTTCACGCTTCCTCCCACAGATGCGGACATACTCTTGTAACCATGCATGGTAAAATCCGCGCAACTATTGCATAAACGCAACAAGAAGGGTCCTGAAAAGAAGGACCGGAATTCTAGGCTGAAATATTTAAATCATCATTCTCTACAATTGCCCCTCTGCAAGCAACAGACATCATTTTTAATATTTCCAGCCTTGAATATCTATGGTCGTGCCTGTTTGGAACGAAGCTTGTATATAGTATAAGCAAACCATCCTTACCCTTAACAGAAAGGTGATTATGAAAAAATCAGCCATATTGCTCTTAGTCCTTATCATTCCGGCAACAATAAATAGTTATGCACAACCTGTTGGTTATACGCTGACCGATCAAAGTGCCCTGACCATCCGGGGAACCTCAACTCTGCACGACTGGGAGTGTACCGTTGATGATTTCACAGCACAGGCGCAGATCAGGGGAGATGCAACATCCGGAGAAACACTGGTTGAACACTTTAGCCTTGTTGCATGGGTAAAAAGTATAGAATGCGGAAAAGGCGCTATGAATAAAAAGACATATGAGGCGTTGAAAGAAAAAACTCACCCCGCCATTTCATTCACTGTTACCAACGCCAGCCTGGCATCCGGTATTAATAAAGGAGAACCATTTGATCTGGATGTAGAAGGGGATCTGATCATTGCTGGCATAACCCGTGCTGTATCGTTTCCGGTTAAAGGACAGCTTCTGGATAGCAAGCAATATCAGTTTGACGGATCGTACAAACTTAACATGAAAGACTATGAAGTAGATCCTCCCAGTGCTATGTTTGGAACCGTTCGCGCCGGCGAAGAGGTCGAAATAATATTTTCGGTAACCCTGGCTCCGTAACACCTTTGCAATGGTACAATCTGAATCACACCAATCAGCCACATTCATTTCAGCCGCAAGTACGCTTCTTTACTTGTGGCTCGCGGTATGTATCTGCTTAATAATGATCATACCTCTTCCGGTGCTGGCTCAATATGCTCCATCTGCAGCTCCGGGCGCCATCATAATAGAACCTGGCGGACAGCTGTGGATAGAAGGCTCTGCAAGTGTAGCTGACTACATTTGCAGAGCAAAGGAGCTGTCGGGCAACGGTACTATAGAAAATACGCGGCATCCTCGTCAAAATGTACAAGGTCGTGGTAATGTGTCGGTTAATGTAAAGATACCCGTCCACTCACTTGAGTGTGGAAAGCGAAAGATGAATAGCGATATGTATGAGGCGCTGAAAATGGAAGAACACCCTTATATCCGATATAAGCTGCTTGAGGCCGGTGGAATAAACGCTGCCGGGCAGGCAGAATCAGAATGGATGGATATTCACACCCTGGGCATTCTGGAAATTGCCGGCGTACAGGATACGGCAGAGGTCACCATTCAGGGGAAACTTCTGAGTCCCCGCCGCTTCAGAGTTAAGGGAGCTAAACAGTTGGATATGTATGAGTTTGATATCATGCCGCCAACTGCACTGTTTGGACTCATAAAAGCAGATCCCGCACTAACCGTACATTTTGATGTAACCGTCCGTTTGGAATCGTAAACCATACACTATCGTTCGGAGCCTGACAACCCCATGCGCTCCATCTTCCTGTAAAGGGTGGAAGGATCAATATCAAGCAGGCGGGCAGCCTGTGATTTATTCCCTTCAGTGCGGCGGAGTACGCTTTGAATGTAATGCCTTTCAAAGGCCTGAACAGCTTCTTCCAGAGACTCCGAATCCATATGATACTCGCTCTCCGAGCTTATGATTCCCTCAGGGAGATCTGACAGAGTAATAAACTCCGAATCACCCAGTAGTACTGCCCGTTCAATTATATTTTCCAATTCTCTTACCTGGCCTTTCCATTCATAAGAGAGCAAAGCCGCCATGGCTTCCCCGGCTACTCCCTGCACCGGACGGTTGAGCTCTTTACTGTATTTTTTTAGAAAATGATAAGCCAGCAGGGGAATATCCTCTTTCCGTTCGGAAAGGGGGGGAAGCTTAATCTCTACTACATTCAGGCGGTAGTACAAATCTTCTCTGAACCTGCCCTCCTTTACCTCCTGTAGCAAATCTTTATTGGTTGCCGCAATGATCCGTGTATCAAAATTAACAACCTGGTTAGAGCCTACCGGTCTGACTTCTCTTTCCTGTAGTACCCGCAACAGATTAACCTGTAGATTCAGCGGAATTTCCCCTATTTCATCCAAAAACACGGTCCCCTTGTTGGCGGCTACAAACACACCTTCTTTACTGGATATAGCACCGGTAAACGCCCCTTTTACATGTCCGAAAAGTTCCGACTCAACCAGACTCTCGGATATAGCTCCGCAATTGATAGCAATGAAAGGCTTTTTACTACGATCGCTGTTAAAGTGGATAGCCCGGGCTACCAGTTCTTTACCTGTTCCGCTTGGCCCGGTAATCAATACATTGCTGATGGCCTGGCTGACCCGCTCTACCATTTGGTATACTTTCTTCATCGCCGGGCTTTCCCCTATAATGTGATTGAAGTTAAACTCCTGATCTATACGCTCTCTCAGATATTTGTTCTCCTGAATCAAACTCCGGTGTTCCAGTAAATTCTCTATACGAATAAGCACCTCATCAAAGTCCAAAGGCTTTAGAATATAGTCTGCCGCGCCTTTTCGCAATGCCTGAATGGCGGTCTCTACAGTAGCATAAGCCGTGATAACAATGGGCAATGTCTGTGATGCGTATTTCAGAGCCTGTTCCAGTACCTCGATGCCATCAGCTTTAGGCATTTTCAAGTCTGTAATGAGGATATCGAATGTATGCTCTTTGAGCACCTGGATAGCCGCAGCTCCATCTTCAACAGTTGTGCAGATGTGTCCCTCATCTTCTAGAACCATAGAAAGGGATTCGCGAATTTCAGATTCATCGTCGGCAATCAATATAGATCCGGTCATGCAGTGTTATTCTGTATAGGTAAGGTTATCGTGAAAGTAGTACCTTTATCGAGTTCGGTTTTGGCACTGATCGTTCCACCCATTTTTGTGATGATACCGTGGCTGACAGACAAACCCAATCCGGTACCGTTTCCTACTTCCTTGGTGGTAAAAAAAGGTTCGAATATCCTGGACATATATTCTTCTTTGATACCCTTTCCGTTGTCCCGGATCATCACATAATTCAGCGAATTCATATTTTTTGTTTCTACTACTACTTTAGGCTCATCAACCTCATCCATTGCATCTACAGCATTCATCAAGAGATTCACCATAACCTGATGCAGATGGTCAGGTACACCTTCTACCCTGGGCAATTCAGGATCCAGCTGCAACTGAAAATCTACGTAGCGGCAGCGGGCATCATGCTTGAGCAACCCCACTGAATCACTGATAACTTTGTTAAGCTGCATCACCTCATGATGAGTGCCGGAGGGGCGTGAAAAATCGACCAGATCCCGAACAATTTTCGTAATTCGCCGGATGTGATCGCGTACTTTCTTAAGTTGCTCCTGAATGAATGGATCGTCGGTTTTACGCTGGCATACCTGTACAAGCGATGATATAGATGCCAGTGGATTTCCAACCTCATGAGCAACGCCAGCTGCCATGTGCCCCAGAGTGGCTAAACGTTCGGAATGCTGAATCTGCTCTTCCTGAAGTTTCAGATCGGTCAAATCCCGTAAAATTTGTGACCGCCCTACCACTTCTCCCTTTTCATTCCGGATAAAAGATTCGGTGAGCGCCACCAATACGCGGCTGCCTTGTTTAGTCAGCCGTTCCGTCTCGTAATTTTTAACATATCCTCTGGCCCGCATTTCATTTTCTATATACTCAGGCTCCCGCCGGCTCACAAGTTCTTGGGGAACCAGAACATTTACAGGTTTCCCCATAATTTCTGTGCGATCCCAGCCCATTATTTGCTCGGCCCCGCGGTTCCATGAGGTTATATATCCATTATTGCTGAAAGAGAGAATGGCGTCGGCGGAATGTTCAATGATGTTGCGATATCTTCCTTCGGTAACTGCCAATTGCTCCTGATAGATTTCACGGTAATTATATACGGTCCACGTTGCCCAGATAACGAGAAAAAACGAAACAAGCATACCACGGCTAAAATGAAGCCATCTCAATGTCTGTGGATCAACATCTTTGAGTAATACCTCCTGCACGATTTCAAATCCACCAAAAACAAACCCAAGAATAAGAAAGGATGTGAACACAATATACCCCAGACGGGCGTGCCTGATAAAACGTATAATTTCGTCTTTCATAGTTATGTTGCCTGCTCATATTCAACACAATTATACAACTGTATTGTTAGGAAAGGTAGTAATTACCCGTTATCAAGCAAAAGGCGCGTTTGTATTATTTATTTTATATCGTTGAAACTACGTGCCATTTTTACAATTGGGTGGAATAGTCGTGCGGTCTTCGTTTTAGGGAAAGGTTTAATCGAAGCGACGAATGCAGAAAGGCGATACCATAAATGAAAAAAGCCTTGCGGTTGCAGGCTTTATTTTTGAATAACTATCACCAATATAAGGCCCGGGACCTATACTGAACAAGAAAAAATGTATGTGTATGGCTAATATATGATCAATGTACTTGTATTAGTTAATGGTGTTATGTTATTGAGAAGTGATTTCATATATTCACCCCTACAATTTCAAGTGAAATTATAAATAAATATCAGAATCTGTGCATCATGTCCAAAAAAATCGGAAACTTAACTCTATACTCTGTTGATGATCTGCACGAAAAACTGGGCCTCAGCAAAATGACTATCAGGGCTTACCTTAGAGAAGGCCGGATCCGTGCCCGCAAACTTGGTGTGCAATGGTATGTTACGGAAGAAGCCCTGTGGGAGTACTTTAATGAACCGGAAAAAATCGCGGCCCCTAAAAAAAGCAACACAAATAACCGTTACAAGTATATTGTAAAGGGAATTAACGATTTGGTGAGCGAGCAGGAAGAGTGTGATACAATTGAAGAAACAATAGCATGCATTGAAAACCAGGCTATTATCAGCCTGTTTCAGGTAACCGTTGTGGACCGGCAGACCGACGAAATTGTCGAGCTGGTTAAAGCACGGGATTTTTTAGAGAGGCAAAAATAATTATAGAATTACAATCTCATTTAAATATGCTGAAGAAAGACCATACGAAGCTGGAAATATTTGGGTTTGGAGATAAGCAGGAAGATAATTTCTACTGCCTGGTGAACCTGAAAAAAAGCCCCAATGGAATTGATCTGGAAAAACTGTCAATGGCCGATCCCCGCAGATTTGATGAAGTATTAAATAGCATGGGATGCATATTTATGCTTCAGGGTGACGAAGTTGAAGAACTGATCAATCGCAATGAAATTACCGATGCAGATTTGCATCAATCACTCTACGACCTTGCCGTCAGAGAGGGTATCATTTCATCATGACGAAAAGGCTGAGGCGAGAACAATTACCCTTTTGAGTCCGCCCCTTCTGCTTTTTCGCTTCTTACTAAATATCAAACGGACCGTTATTTTGCCACCAGTGCCAAGCTTTTAAAACGGTTATCATTGTCTTCCCATCAGATATTTCACCCGAATGCACCATTTCCACAGCCTTATAAAATGGAATCCTCTCTTTAATGAGAAACTCGTCATCATCAGCATTTTGAGGGAATGACTCAATACTCCACGCAACATAAAGGTGGATAACTTCATTGGTGTAGCCAATACTGGGATAAAAATGCCCTATATATTCATACTCGCTGCAAACCAGGCCAGCTTCTTCCCTGAGCTCCCGAACGGCGGTACTGTCAGGGGTTTCACCCGGATCGATCTTTCCTGCCGGCACTTCATAAAAAATCTGCTTTACCGGATAGCGAAACTGTTTCACCATCATAACATCACCGTTATTAAACACGGGCAGTACAGCCGAAGCCCCGGGATGTTTAATCCATTCTCTTGTTGAAGACGATCCGTCGGGCAAGCGAACCTCGTCTACGTACACATGCAGCAATTTTCCATCAAATACATCCTGGGATGTTAAGCTCTGTTCAATCAGTTCGTGTGAATCACGCATGGGAACAATCGTTTAACTATGTTATCTTAACAGATCAAAAGGTGCAGATTTAAGCCATAAAGTAGAACTAAAACAGTTGACATACTATTGATCGGCCAGTCTAATATCAACAAAGAAAAGGTTCAGGTAAAAGACTTAACTTTTACATGGTCCAACTTTATCTCGCTGACCAGAATATTTATTGCCGCACCTGTAATTTACATGCATTACACCAATGGTCACAGGATTACTCTGCCTATTACTATATTGATTATATACGGAGTGCTCTCTGACTACCTAGATGGATATGTAGCCAGGAAAACGAATAACGTGACAGAATGGGGAAAGGCGCTTGATCCTATAGCGGATAAGGTTACGGCCTTCTTCCTGTTTGCGTACACTGTTTATATCGGATGGATCCCTCTATGGTTTTTCGTTGTTGGTGTAGTACGTGATGCATTGATATTGGGAGGATCGGCATACATCCAACAAACAAAAGGTAAAGTTGCCATGGCGATAATGTCTGGAAAAGTAAGCGTAAACGCACTGGCAGCCTACTGGATCAGCGTTTTCTTTTTTCCAGGCGCTACAGGTTTTCAGCATTTTTTCATGGGGTGTTCACTCGTGCTTATGATATTCTCCTTCTTTGATTACTTTCACCGCTTTAACCAAATCCGCAAAGGACTAGACTTTAACTAGATACACTATGAGTTTACTTGAAAGAATAGGGCTAAAGAAAAAAGAAAAGGTCGAAAAAGGCGTAGAAAAAAGCCGTATCGGCTTGATGGAAAAGCTTGGAAAAGCTATTGCCGGTAAAGATACGGTTGACGCAGAAGTGCTGGATGACCTGGAGGAAGTCCTGATCACTTCCGATGTAGGTGTGAAAACAACACTGGAAATCATCGATCGGATTGAGCAGCGCGTTGCCAGAGATAAGTACCTGAACAGCAATGAACTTCAAACCATTCTCAGGGAAGAGATAATTGCTCTGTTGAGGGATCACTCCTCCGACATCCCGGCCGATTTCGATACGGTGTTTCCACAGCAACCCCATGTTATTCTTATCGTCGGCGTCAACGGGGTTGGGAAAACCACAACGATCGGTAAGCTGGCGCACCTGTACAAGGCCGCCGGAAAAGAAGTCATACTGGGAGCCGCCGATACATTTCGCGCCGCAGCCGTAGACCAGCTCAAGATCTGGAGCGAACGCGCCGGTGTTTCTCTCGTTCAGCAAGGGCAAAACGCCGACCCCGCAGCAGTTGCCTACGACACCATTGAAGCCGCCCGGGCAAGAGGAGCCGATGTTGCATTAGTCGATACAGCCGGGCGCCTTCACAACAAAAAAGCACTTATGGATGAACTTGCTAAAATTAAGCGTGTAATGGGTAAAGTGGTGGAGGGAGCTCCTCACGAAGTGCTGCTGGTGCTTGACGCTTCTACCGGGCAGAACGCCATGCAACAGGCTCAGGCCTTTACTTCTTTTGTAGATATTACAGGACTTGTATTAACAAAACTGGATGGCACCGCTAAAGGGGGTATTGTGATCGGTGTATCCAATGAACTGGATGTCCCTGTAAAATACATTGGGGTAGGTGAACAAATTGAAGATCTGCAGGTCTTTGACCGCACACTTTTTGTCAACTCCCTGTTTGCAGAAGAATCCTAGCATTTTTTCTGTTTCCTTTTTAGTGAAATTATACTAGTGTATAGGCAATGATATGCAACAGTGCACTTCGTGTACTACTACTACCTACTTTGCCTTCTTACACAAATGGCCTTGCTGAATTTTTCACAATCGGGGAGGGAGCGGCTTTATTGTATTATAACAGGATCATTGCTAATATGCTTACTGGCAACTCCCTTATTGCTATTTGGGCAGCCTGCTCCTGTCATTTCAGATAGTTTGCGTGGCGAACAGCTTCTGGCTCGCGGTCTTGAGCTACGGAATAATGATAGTTTTAAAAAATCCAACGGCTACTTACAAAAGGCTGCGGCCATATTCAAACAATCGGGATATCCTGTCAGGGCTGCACACTGTTATAACTATATCAGCTCCAATTGGCGCGTAGCGGATAAAAATGATTCAGCTAGAGTATACGCCCATATAGCTCTGGAACTCACTGCAGCCTACCCTGAACAGGTTCAGGAAAAAATCAGGGCTTACGTAAACCTTGGTATGATTGAGGCTACTCACGCCCGGTATAATAATTCATTGGAATTGCTGCAAAAAGCCTATGACCTGACCGACAGCTCCGGAGTTAGTCCCTATCTGAAAAGCAACGTACTGGGAAGCCTCGGATATCTGTATGACGATTTAGGGGCTTACGATGAAGCGCTGTTATACTATGAAAAATCGCTGGATATCCTTGCTAAAATGGCCAATCCTCCAAAAGGAAGAATGGCTAAGCTCTACAATAATATAGGATTCACTTATAAGAATAAGGGCTTCTACACCCGGGCCATGGAGTTTTTCAAAAAAGAATTAGAGTTCCAGCTGCAGGTTAAATCTGAAACGCATCCGGCCATTGCCATTGCCCATGTCAATCTCGGCGCCAGCCATTACCGGCGCGGTGATTACGGTCAGGCCCTTTTACACTTTCAAAAAGCCCTTGAAATTTCGATGATTGCTTACGGGGAGGAGCACCAGATAACTTATATCAGCCTTGAAAATATCGCTCTGTGTCATATCGAAATGGGAGATTATGAGCATGCGATTGCTAAGCTGAACCGTGCCACTGAAATTAAAAAACGAGCTTTGCCCCCCGGCCACCCCGACCTTGCTTATACTTTTAAAAACATCAGCGAAGCCTATTCCAGAAAAGGAAATATCCGCCAGGCTCTGAGCTACAGTAAGCGGGCGCTTAATATCCAGTATAAAAGCCTGGGAGGCCACCATCCCAAACTCATAGATACCTATAATTTAACAGGCACCTACTTTGCCGATCAACATCAACCTGATAGTGCGCTTTATTACCTGGCCAGGGCAAAGAACCTGGTGCTTTCCAGCCTGAATCCGCGTCATCCTGTTTTGGTAAACACATACGCTGCTATGGCCAAGGCCTATGAATCGATGAGCCAGTACGAGAAAGCTGACGCTTTTTATCACAAGGCCTTGGGTATATTGGTAAATGACGCCGATTCCATGGCTGTGTCACCGGATTTAGGCATAGGGGCGTTTCGATATCCGGTGTACGCAGTCGATATTCTCTTTGATAAAGCCCGTATGCTTAACGCCGCTTTTCACTACAAAGGCGAGCTTACCCTCCTGGAAGCTTCACTTTCTACATTTCAAATACTGTCGCGTCTGCTGGATGACATGCAAACCGGATATGTAAATGAACGGTCTAAGCTGACTATAGGTAGAAAAAGTCATAAAATCTATGAACACGCCATACAAACTGCGTACGACTTATATCAACAGACTAAAGACCCCGTCTACCTGAAACAGGTTTTTTTCTTTGCGGAGAAGAGCAAAGCCCGCGTATTACTGGAGTCTGTTGCCCAACACCACACACACGCGTATTCAGGCGTGCCCGATTCTGTCATAGCTTATGAACAATCTCTCAAAGAGCGCGTGAATGCCTTATGGGATGAGATGGATTTTTTTATTGCCAGCGCTTCTGTCGAAAAGCAGAGGCTTTCTGCCCTGCGTGATTCGCTGATCTTGCTAAACAGGCAGCTGGCTCAATTCAGAAATTCGCTAAGCCGGGACTTTCCAGGCTATTATACTTTCAAGTTTGACAGCCGGATCCCTTCCGTAGATGTCATTCAGGACCGGCTGGCGAATAGTAGATTCACCGCCGTGGAATATTTTCTGGGTACACGTTCCCTGTTCGTAATTGTTATTACAGAAGATAATCTAACCGTTAAAAAACTCGCTTTTGATCCGGGCCTTTCCGATGCCATTCATGCTTTTGCCCGCGCCGTCACGCAGCGGGCCGACTCTTCTTATTACGTCCTCGGGGTAAGCCTGTATAATACTCTGATTAAGCCGATAGAAACATTCATTTCTTCTTCCTCTAAACTGCTTATCATTCCCGATGGGGTAATGGCTCTGCTTCCGTTCGAGGCTCTGTTAACCCGGAACGTTACAGCAGGCAGCTCAAACTATAGAAAATTCCCTTATCTGCTTTGGGATTATAGCATGGCTTACGCTCCCTCATTAGCTCTTAGCACAGCTTTACTGGCGGAACAAAATCAGTCTTACGAAACAGAATTTTTGGCCCTTGCACCCGGATTTGATACTGGTGCTCCCGTATGGAAAGACCAAACCGGTTTCATCAATCGTTCTGAATGGAACGCACTTCCATTTTCCAGACTGGAAGTTACCAACATCGCTGCTCTCTTTAAAAAGAACACGAGATTCTGGGAGCATCTGTTCGGAACAAAACGGACCCGGTTATTCCTTAATGAAAATGCTTCAGAGTCCGCCCTGAAAAGCACGAGCCTGGATGCCCGTTACATTCATATGGCTACCCACGCCTTCATTTCTAATGACCAATCGGAACTAAGCGGTATTGTTTTATATCCGGATATGTCCCGCAGTGAAGACGGCATTCTTTTCGCTCATGAGATATTCAATTTATCTATAAAAGCCGACCTTGTGGTACTGAGCGCCTGTGAAACCGGTACCGGATCGGTGGTAAGAGGGGAAGGCATCATGAGCCTGAGCCGTGCATTCCAGTTTGCGGGGGCAGGTAATCTTCTGGTTTCGCTGTGGAAAGTGGAAGACCGGTCTTCTGCCAAACTGATGGTTGGGTTTTACCGCGAGCTTATACATAACAAAGATAAGACCACTGCACTACAGGAAGCTAAGAAAGAATTGATCCGTAATAGGACTTTTGCCCATCCATACTACTGGGCACCATTTATTCTTATCGGCAACTGACTGGGGAACAAGGGTGGGGACGGATCTGTGTACCCGCCCCCGCTTATCTATTCAACTAAATCCCCTTTGTGATATTGATAAACGCCTGGTTATCTACCTCGGGCGGGTTCTCGTTATTGGCTACTATTACGGATGTAGCATAAATGGTTCGAACAATCTTAGCCATCTTATCGAATAGTATTTTCTCTACTTCATCACCGGGCTGGTGGTAATCTTCATGTACCCCCGTAAAGAAGAATACAAACGGAACGCCCAACCTCCCGAAATTCCAGTGGTCACTCCGACGATAAAACTGGTTAGGGTCATTCAGGTCGTTATACTTTTTATCCAGAATAATATTCCCTGAACGGTTGTTGGCCACTGTGAGCATACTGTCCATCTGGGAAGAAATAATCTCACTTCCAATGATATAGGCATAATCTTCAATGCCTTTTTCTTCATGTTCCTGGTCAATCCGCCCAATCATGTCGATATTAATATTGGCAACGGTTTTCTCTATCGGTAAAACGGGGTGATCGGAATAGTATCGGGAACCGAGCAGCCCTTTCTCTTCGGCAGAAACGTGTAGAAACAGGATGCTCCGACGGGGGGCTACGCCGTTGTCTCGCGCCCCGGCCAGGGCATGTGCTATATTCAAAAGACCAACGGTACCGCTTCCGTCATCATCTGCACCGTTGTAGATATTGTCTCCCGTTGAGTCAGGCCGGCCGATGCCCACATGATCGTAGTGCGAGGTAAGTATAACCACTTCGTCTTTCAGTTTAGCATCAGCTCCTTCGAGCAGTGCCAGAACATTTTTGGTCTCTATGGTCACTTCATTCAAATACGGCGTGTGCACCAATACATGACCGGTTGAGGTCGGGGTGAACCCCGTTATCTCTTCGGTCAGGGACCTGCGCAGGTTATTCAGCCCCTTAATCCCGTCTTCCAGGCCCAGAATCTGAGCAGCTAGAGCAGGATTGATAATATTATATCCCTTAGCAAAACCGCCCGACCTGCCTTTCAGGTAGGGTAATCGCATACCGGCGGGCTGTCCAAAACCTGCCTTGCTCTGTGCAGCGAGCTGTTCAAATTCGCGGGCCGTGGCAGAAGGGATTAGCAATAATCCTTCAGCGCCACCCTGAATAACCACGGATCGAAGGCGGCTTTGAGGTGAAATAGCCGGATTTACGAGCGTATCACCGTCAATAACGTAGGGAATTTCTTCGAATACCATCACCCATTTACCCTTTAAATCCATATCTCCTAAATGGGAAACTTCATTAGAAGGATCATTTAAACCGAACCCTGCAAATACGATCTCTCCTGAAAGGGTATCGGTACCGCCAAACCCACGGATGAAATTGGCTATACTCTTCTGGCTGGCCACCGAGCGCTCTACAGGTGCTTTGTGGCCATCTTCAACCGCAAAGAGTTCGAATACAATGCTATCTGTCACACTGGCTTTTAGATCGAAATGCTGATAATACGTCTGGTTATCACCCAGAGGTCTCAGACCCATCTCACGGTATTGTTGCGCCAGGTATGTGGCCGCCTTCTCCAGACCCTGTGATCCGGTATCCCGGCCTTCCATAGAGTCGGCAGCAATTACAGACAAATGTGTTCTCAGATAATCGGTAGTGATTTCGCTCTGGTAACTCAGTAACGCATCGGTGTCTATAACAGGTTTCTGCCGTGCAGCATCTTTTGAGCCACCGCAGCCCGACAAAAATAAAAGTCCTGCAATGGTTAACAGTTTAATTTTCATAGTCACTATTTTTAGGTTATAACTGATCATATACTTGTTAGGATGTAATGCCAATACCGGTAAAAAAGCAGTGTGTGCTTGTTGCCACTAAAACACAAAAACTAAAAATAATTTAGAGTTTTTGTGTTTTCATGGCCTCCTGATAGGTCATGCGAATTAACTGGTAGTAACTCTAGGCCGAGACCTCACTTCCAATAATCTCATCCACCGGTTTTAAATCCAAATAAAAATCGGTTGGGTCATCGTTCTCTACATAGAGTTTGAGTTGTTGTTCTTTTAGCATTTCCAATACAGCCAGGAATGTAACCACAATTTTGGTTCGGCTTTTAAAACCACTGCAAATTTTTCGGAATGAGGAACGGCCCCTTTTTTGCAAATGGCTCATAATATACTCGGATTGCTGCTCAATTGTAACTTGTACTTTTTCAATGTGGTGGACAGTGTTTTGGCGTTTGATGTCCATAAGCACTTTCTTGAATGCAGTCATCAAGTCAAACATGGTGACGTCTTTAAGTGCTTCTCCCGACGCCTGCTTTTCTACACTGTCTGCCTCGCGGTATCCCCGGTAGTATTTTTTCTGTGCTTCTGCTTCAATGTCAGACATCTTAGCGGCCATCTCTTTATACCGCTTGTATTCCAGCAGGCGTTGTACCAGTTCATACCGGGGGTCGCTCTCGTCCAGCTCTTCTTCATCAGACTCCTCTTTGGGCAGCATCATTTTGGCCTTGATAGACATCAGCATGCTGGCCATTAAGATGAATTCACTGGCTACGTCAAGATCCAGCTCTTCCATCAGCCGGATGTATTCCAGAAACTGCTCGGTGATATAGGAAATCGGGATATCGTAAATATCCAGCTCATCCCTCTTGATGAAGAAGAGGAGCAGATCAAGGGGGCCTTCAAAATTCTCTAGTTGAACCCTGTACATCAATTCTAATTAACAGTTATCGGTAGCCGGCAGCCCGGTAGTGTTACATTTCTTTGCTAAAATAAAGAAATATTTATCTGTTTTAATAACGGCCTTGGCACTTCATTAAAACCCCTTCAATTTTTTCTTTTATTTCATACCTTTCAAGTTGAAAGTTAACAGTTGCTTAAATGGTATTTCCATGGAGTATTCTGGTCTGGTACAAGCCATAGTGGAAAAAGATTCTTCTAAGACGGATACACTCATAAAGTCCTTACGCCCGAGGCTTATTAGTTTTCTGCGGATTCGGATGAATGCTTCCGAAGCAGATGCAGAAGATTGTGCACAGGAAGCCGTGCTTATTTGCCTTAATGCTATAGAAAACGGATCGTTGAAAAATCCGGAACGTGTGTTTTCCTACCTGATGACAACCTGCAAAAATCTTTATCTCGATATGCATAAACATAACCGAGAGTATACTTTTGAAAATCCCTTCCACGACCATTACCATAATCCATTTCAGCTTACCCGGTTGCTGGATGAAGAGAAAAACCGGATTTTGTATTGGTGTTTTAATAAACTGAAGAGAAAACACAGAGAATTTATGGAGTATTGGTTTAAGCTTCCGGGATCACAGGCTAAATCGGTCGCAAACCATTTTGGCATAAGTGAAAGCAATGTCTGGACACGCAAACACCGCATATTGACGCTCCTGAACAAGTGTTATGAGAAAAAAAGCAAATTATAAGGTAAAGAGCTGGCTCCCTTATTTGTTATACATATTAACCAACCGAAGTTATAATTATGAGTGATAACTCAAGAGATATTCGATTGGAAAAACAGATAGATTTATATCTGAAAGGCCATCTCACAGAAAAAGAAACCGACGTGCTATGGACAGAACTGCTGGAAAAGCCGCACTATATCGATCTGCTGGAAACCGAACTCCACGTTAAAGCAATCGTTGAACAGCGCAGGCAAGTGAAACCCACGCATCATATGGCCAGATACTGGAAATGGATTACCGCAGCTGCAGTTATAGGGATACTAGCCGGTTCCCTCAGCCTTCTTAGAGACAGCGCTAATACGGCGGCCCTGGCGTGGCCTTCTATCAATCTAACAGAACATTTAGCCTCGCCGGATATTGCGCGAACTGCTGAACCGAACCTGTCTCAGGCCGAAGCCATGCTCTATGAAGGATTTAAAGCAGCTGTTTCCGGCCAGCCAGACAACGCCTTACACATCTTCGAACGTATAACTGCCAGCCAGACAGGCCATACAGTCACGGTGTCTCAGGCTTATTACAACATGGGCATCATTTACTATAACAGCGAACATTTTATGGAGGCTTCGGTCGCATTCAGCCGGGCGCTGGACGAAATAGAAGAAGATGCCATTCTTTTTAAAGAAAAAACCCAGTGGTTTTTGGCCCAAACACGCCTTCAGCTAAACAAACCTGAGAAAGCTCGGGAAGCGATTGAACAGGTATACTCAATGGATGGAATATATAGAGACCACGCTTCAGAACTACTTGAAAAACTTGGCACAGAGCCGGCTTCAAGAACAGAATGAGGGCAAACAGTATGTACTGTGTATCTGTTTTAGAGATGACTCCCTACGTAATAGCTCTAAGGAATATAAAACATCGAATCTTTGTTAATAATGAGTTAATTTCCCACAACCGTAGCCTATTCACCCATTAGCATTAGCAGCCACAACTGTGCAGAATCCTTTACTCAACCCATCCGACAGCGACGAAGTTTATGAACAGGCGGTCCGCCCGGGCAGCATAGAAGAATTTATCGGTCAGGAAAAAGTGATCCGCAACCTCTCCGTGTTTATCCAGGCGGCTAAAAAACGTAGAGAAGCGCTTGATCACGTCATCCTTTCAGGCCCTCCCGGCCTGGGCAAGACAACTCTGGCACATATTATTGCCCATGAAATGGAGGTGAACCTGAAGCCTACCACAGGTCCCGTGCTGGAAAAACCGGGTGATCTGGCCGGCATGCTGACCAATCTGGAGGAGGGAGATGTTCTCTTCATCGACGAAATTCACCGGCTGAACCCGATCATCGAAGAGTACCTCTATTCAGCCATGGAAGATTATAAGCTGGATATAGTGATTGACTCCGGCCCCAACGCCCGGAGTATCCAGATCGAGCTGAATCATTTTACGCTGGTTGGCGCCACAACCCGCAAGGGGCTGCTCACCGCGCCGCTGAGAGCCCGGTTCGGCATAGATATGCGGCTGGACTATTACGACGTGGAGCTGCTACAGCGCATCGCTCTGCGCACCGCCGCTATCCTGAAGATGGGTATTACCGACTCCGGAGCCCATGAGATAGCCAGGCGCAGCAGGGGCACCCCCCGCATTGTAAACAAGCTGTTGCGCCGAACCCGCGACTTTGCCCAGGTCGATAACGAAGATACCATCACAGAGGCCATAGCCGACAAAGCCCTCAACGCGCTGGACGTTGACCAAAATGGCTTTGATGAAATGGATACCCGCATACTGCGTGCCATCATTGAGAATTATGCCGGCGGGCCCGTCGGCCTCGGCACCCTGAGCGTTGCCGTTGGCGAAGATAAGGGTACGATTGAAGAAGTATATGAACCCTATCTCATTAAGGAAGGCTACCTGCAACGCACGCCGAAAGGACGCATAGCTACAAAAAAGGCATTTAACTACCTGGGGGTTGATCCTGATAAGGAAAGTCCCGACCTCTTTTCCTGATGATAAGTCTCCGCCGGATGCCCAGGGCTGTTAAGTTCTTCATACACTGGCGCCCAATTATGTCCTCCCGAGGAGTGGCTTGTTTTGCCATCCGATGGGTTGAGAAGAGTATATATCCTGAAGCAGCCTAAATTAAAATTAGTATAATCTGGTAAATCAGATAAATCTGTGTTTATTTTTTCTTAGCTTCCCTGCCTCTGTAATTAACAAATGTTCAGGATCACAGCGCAATATCTATGAAAAATCTCTTCACATCCGAATCGGTATCTGAAGGCCACCCCGATAAAGTAGCCGACCAGATTTCCGATGCTATTCTCGATGCTATGCTGGCTGAGGACGCCGGCTCAAGGGTAGCTGTAGAAACATTAGTAACAACCGGTCTGGTTATTATTTCGGGAGAAGTACGCACCAAAGCCTACATAGAGGTTCAGGATCTGGTACGGGAAGTTATCCGGGATATCGGCTACACCAAAGCTACCTACCGCTTTGATGCCGATTCATGTGGCGTACTGACTACGATCCACCAGCAAAGCCCCGATATCGCCCGGGGAGTGGATGAGAGTGGATCAAAAAAAATGGGCGCCGGAGACCAGGGAATGATGTTCGGCTACGCCACCCGGGAAACGGATACCTACATGCCCATGACCCTGCAATACGCACACGACCTGCTGTGTAAGCTCGCTCATATCAGAAAAAACACGGCGCTTATGCCCTACCTGGGCCCTGACAGCAAAAGCCAGGTTACGGTTGAATATGACAACAAAGGATGCCCCGCCCGGATCGATACAATTGTACTCTCTACCCAGCACGACGAAGGCGTAGATCAGGCTCAAATCAAAGAAGACATCAAAAAACACCTCATTCCCGAGGTGATTCAGGAAGGACTGATGGATGCTGAATCCATCCTGCACGTCAATCCAACCGGTAAGTTTGTAATCGGAGGGCCCCATGGAGACACAGGACTAACGGGGCGGAAAATTATTGTGGATACCTACGGTGGCCGTGGCGGACATGGAGGCGGTGCTTTTTCAGGTAAAGATCCATCCAAAGTTGACCGGAGTGCGGCGTACGCAGCGCGCCACATTGCCAAAAATCTTGTTGCAGCGGAACTGGCTGACGAGTGCCTGGTTCAGCTGGCCTATGCCATCGGTATCTCCGAGCCCGTATCTATCAATGTAAACACCTACGGCACGGGCAAGGTGAAGGATGTCGAACTGGCTGACGCCATCAAACGCACGTTCGACTGTACGCCCGCCGGAATTATAAGCCGGTTCGACTTGCAGCGTCCCATCTATCGGGAAACTGCCGCTTATGGCCATTTCGGGAGAGATGGGTTCCCCTGGGAGAAACTGGATTATGTAGATAAAATCCAAAACGCGCTGTAGGCTTAGCCACAGATCTGCCGGCAGGCGGACAGGTTCTGCACGGATGGAATGGATGGAAACCGGAAACCCGTAGGGGCAGACCTGCGTGTCTGCCCACAGAGGCGTGTCTGCCCACAGAGGATTGCAGG
>CALJMB010000070.1 GCA_937982515.1 uncultured Balneolaceae bacterium | reverse complement strand
GAATTCTTGCTGTTCTGATTGATCAACCTCATAGTCGTTATTAAGATCATACACCTTAGTCTTCTTCCCTATCCTGATTGCCCGGATGGTCGCGCAGCTTTTTAAGCCTGGTGATCTGCTGCTTATAAAAATCCTTTTTCTCTTCGTTTAGTTTTCTCAACCTTTTATAAGTCTGGATAGCCGCTTCGGTTTTACCTTGTGTTTCATGTATTGCGGCCAGTGTCTCGGATGCGATGTCATCTACATTGTCATCAACGTCTACTTTAGCCGGGGACGGGGCGCCGGGCAGTTCCGGCGATACTTTAATACGCTGTGATTCAACTTTAGAGAGCTTTTCTATGAGTGCGTCGAGATCCTCCAGTACTGGTTCGGGCCTGCTCACATCTTCCGGTGCAGGGGCGTCATAAGGGTAGGAGGGTGTTTGAGGTTTCCAGGCATCGAATCTGTTTGGATGTGCCAGATAGTAATGGAGCTTATCGAGAAACGGGCTTCCCGGAGCATAAATTTTCGCTTTTAGGGCATACTCGAGCGCATCTTCATTCCTGTCCATGATATGATAAAACCAGGATAATAGGAAATGGCCTACCGCGTCAGGGCCTCGTTTTTTTAACTGTAATTTCAGACGGGAAGCTGCTTTTTCAGGGTCTTCATTGAACTGTTCTGCGTATGAAGCTAAAGATTTAGGTATATGGAATGGTAAATTAACCACTATCAGATTTGATGAAATTCCCGGCAGAAAGTGAGCTTTATTATACAAAGATAAAGAGATAGGAGTCAAGTAGCCGATTTGCGGAGCGGGTAATTAAACCAACTGGTGAACAGGCCAGTCACCACCCGCTTACGGCATCATTAAACATGTTGTTGACTACCTGGGTCAGGGCACTCTCTGCCGCATTGGTTTCCCCTTCGATAGGATTATCAATGGGGTCGTAGGTGCCTTTGCCGGAGAATGTCGAGGTCCATTCCGGCTGTTCTTCTCGGGTATACTGAAAGGTTGCCCGGATGGTAATGGTTACTTCATTTTGTTCAGCCTGCTCGTTTCCAGAAATACTAAAGGGAGCGTTTCTATAGGAGACGATGGACCCTTCCAGTACGGCATCTGCCTGATCCCTCGAATTTGCCAATTGCAGGCGGGTTTGATTGACAAAGCGGTTGATCAGAGCCTGATTCAGCCGATCGCTCAAGTCGCCGATACCGCTTGTGGATTGGTCGGCAAAAAAAGGAATAAATATAGATTTTACATCAGCGGGGATAGAAGTGCCGGTAAAACTATAACGGAAACATCCGCTCAGACTTATTAGTACCAGAAACGCTAATACTGATTTTGTCCATATAAATGCCGGTTTAGCGCACCGGTTTCTTTTATTGCAATCCATACTGATCCAGTTTACGATACAAAGTTCGCTCGCTGATGCCCAATGCTTCTGAGGCCTTACGCCGGTTTCCATCAAACTTTCTCAGAGCGTGTTCAATCAGAAACTGTTCGGTTTTTTCAATGGAGGGAACCTCATCGCCCTCAAATAAATCTGTGATTCCGGCCTCTCCCTCCTCATTATCTTCTTCAGAGATGTCGGCTTCAGAGAATGAATTAACGCCGATGGGCCCTCCTGCATTACCTATATCCACATTGTAACCGGAGATATCGGTATCCTGTACTTCGTCTTGTATATTTTGGGGAAGCGCTTTGATATTTTTGCCAGAAAAGGCAGAGTACAAGAAGCTGGCCAGCATTTTTTTAAGGTCGCCGATGTCATTTCTGAGCTCCACTAATGCTTTATACACTAGTTGCTGATCGCCCTTCCCGAAGTTACTTTCTTCAGACTGTTGATTACGGCTGCTTTTGGAGAGCATCGGGAGATTATCTGCCGACCCCGTATGCTGCCTGCCTTTCAGATACTTCTGCAACACGTCGGTACTTATGAATTGGGATTTTTCAAGCACCACGAGTTGTTCAGCCACATTTCTGAGTTCCCTAACATTGCCGGGCCACCGGTAGGAAACCAGCAGATTCTTTGCTTCATCAGAAAACCCTTTGAATACAGAATCGTACCTGGCAGAAAACTCGGTAACGAACCGGCGAAAGATGGGAATGATATCCTCCGGACGTTCACGCAGCGGGGGGAGCTTGATTTTCACGGTATCAAGTCTGTAATAGAGATCCTCGCGGAAAGATTCTTCCTGCACCAGTTGCCAGAGGTCTTTGTTTGTCGCCGCTATTACCCGTACATCTGTTTTCTGCAGCTTGCTGGAACCCACGCGGAAGTATTCACCCGTTTCCAGCACCCGCAGCAGCTTTACCTGTACGTTTTTAGGAGTGTCGCCTATTTCATCCAGAAAGATGGTTCCGCCATCGGCTTTCTCAAAGTATCCTTCACGTGCCTCGTGGGCACCGGTAAAGGCGCCTTTCTCATGGCCAAACAACTCACTTTCGATGATGCCCTCCGGTATGGCCCCGCAGTTAACTATGACAAGGTCATTGTGCTTACGCTCACTAATGGCGTGGATAGCGCGTGCTACGACATCTTTTCCCACCCCGCTTTCTCCCTGAAGCAGCACGGTAATATCGGTCCCTGCTACCTGGGCAACCTTATCAATAACCTGCCTGAGAGCAGCAGACTCTCCAATGAGTCCAAAACGTTCCTGAAATGCCTCACGATCCATTTGAAAATTGTTGTTTGTGTGTTTAGGAATTACCTGCCATACCGGTTTAGATAATACTAGTGTTGTTGCCAGTTAATTTAGATAGTACACCGGGAAACTACGGAAACACAAAAACACCCATTTATTACGTGGTTTTCGTATTTTAATGACCTTTTGTTAGTTGACAAATGGACTAATTATAACCCTCGTGTGTACAACATCTGCAGAAACAAGGCAAATACATGGCATATAATATTTAAATATTTATCTGTCATCCGTTTCAAGCACATCTTTAATAACTAAATAAGTTCTCAAACCCTGATAAATTTTAACTCCAAAGGTAACAAAACATTAGGTAGATACATAACCTTGCACTATCCAAAAGCCATCGGCCTGATAGAACAGAACTTTCATTTAAACCATTCATTAAAATAATTAAAAAGAGGGAAAAGGGCTTTGTATTTATCAAGTAAAGGTTATTTTAATACTATTTACTAAAAAAACAGAAACATTTTGGGGACGACGCCAGGCAATGAATTTTGAGGAACTATTTTTTTGCCGTTTTGAAAACTTGTATGGAGCAGCAGAAGCTGAAAAAGCAGAAAAAAGACTGACCAGATTACTCCAAAAGTACCGGCTTGAGGGACACGATCCGGAAAAAACCTGTTCTTGCAGCCGCTGGAGTGAAAAGGATGCCATCCTCATTACATATGGGGATACAGTATATAAGGAAACCGACAACGAGCCGAAACTACAAACGCTAAGGAAGTTTGTCAGGAAATATATCGGCGAGGCGGTTAGCACTGTTCATATCTTACCTTTTTTCCCCAGTTCATCAGATTCCGGATTTTCTGTGATCGATTATAGAAAGGTACGCGAAGATCTCGGAAGCTGGGATGATATACGGCAGTTTGCAGAAGATTATCGCCTGATGGGCGATCTTGTAATTAACCATACCTCCCGAGATAGTATCTGGTTCAAAAATTACGTGCGGCAGGAAGGAGAAGGCAAGGATTATTTCATTGAGGTCAGCCCGGATTGGGATCTGTCTGCAGTAACCAGGCCGCGCAGCTCTCCGCTGCTCACGGCAGTGCATACAACCAACGGATTAAAACATCTTTGGACTACCTTCAGCGACGATCAAATCGATCTGGATTTTACCAATCCGGACGTACTGTTCGAGTTTTTAGATATTTTCTTGTTCTACATATCCCGGGGCATAGAGGTTATACGGCTCGATGCAATTGCTTACCTGTGGAAAAAGCCGGGTACGTACTCTATACATTTGGATCAGACTCACGAGGTGGTAAAACTATTCCGCGACATTGTCGATCAGTTTGCTCCCCATGTTACCTTGATTACCGAAACCAATGTGCCTTTTTACGAGAATGTCAGTTATTTTGGCAATGGTGATGAAGCACATATGATCTATCAGTTTAGCCTTCCACCTCTGTTGCTTCATGCTATTCTAACCGAGAACAGTTACTATCTTACCGATTGGGCTTCCAGCCTGCCCGATCCGCCAAATGGGGCCATGTATTTCAATTTCACCGCATCACACGATGGTATAGGCGTTCGTCCTCTGGAGGGACTCATACCCGCCGATGAGTTTGATTATCTGGAGAGAAGTACAAAGGAGCGGGGAGGGTTTATCTCCTACAAACAGAACCCCAACGGTACAAAGAGTCCGTATGAGCTGAATATAACTTATTATGATGCATTTAAGGAGCGCGGTAAGGGAGAGACCGAGCTGCAGATGCAACGATACATGTGTTCCCAAACCATCATGCTCAGCCTGCAGGGGGTACCGGGTATTTATTTCCATAATCTTACAGCTACTTCTAATTATGTAGAAGGTGTGCTTGCAACAGGCCACCGCCGTGAAATAAACCGGAAGCAATGGGCTTACCAGGAACTTAAAGAGCTGTTAGAAGATCCTGAATCGGTGACGCGTCAGGTACTGGACCAATACAAAGACCTGTTAGAAAAGCGCAAAAGCCACCGGGCCTTTTCTCCCCGGGCAAGCCAGGAAGTATTTGATCTGGGCAACAATCTTTTTGCCTTCCGCCGGACTTCCGCTGATGGAAACGAACGCATACTGGTAATCAGCAATATTACCAGAAGAGCCATTATTGTGGAACAAAGCCTTATTCACATTCTCGAGAAAAAGGATGAGGGGTATTATGATATCATAAGCGAAACTAACGTTGCCCGACGCGGAACGCTGCGGCTGAGTCCGTTCCAGACTGTATGGCTGTTGGTTTAAATGTTAGAAGATCGGTTGTGAGTCTTGAATCTTGAGTAGAAAGTAGAAAGTAGAAAGTAGAAAGTAGAAAGTAGAAAGTAGAAA
>CALJMB010000069.1 GCA_937982515.1 uncultured Balneolaceae bacterium | reverse complement strand
GGAGGGGAGACTCTGTACGCAGGGTAGAGCTGGTTCCAGATAACCACTAACCAATGGTACCATTTTCTCTCTTTATTCCGCAGGAATGGCGGCGTGCTCTCTGGTCTGATAAAAGAAACGAAAATTATGGAGGATAGCAGCAATAGTGAGCCCGGCTATAAGCCCCATCCACAAGCCCTGGGGGCCGAATCCACGCACAATGCCGAGATAGTATCCCAGCGGAAGTCCAGCACCCCAATAAGCGATTAAATTTACAAACATAGGAATTTTAGTGTCTTTCAATCCACGCAGGGCTCCATATCCGCTTACCTGCAGCCCATCCGATATTTGGAAAATAGCAGCCATGTATAGTAAGCTGATAGCCACCTCTCGCACAGCCGTATCTTGTGTGTAGATACCGGTAATTACATCGGGTACAGTGTACATAATAAGTGCTGTAGCAGACATAAAGAAGGTTGCAAGTACAACACCTGTAAATCCACGTCTGCGGGCTTCAAGTATCTGGCCTTTGCCGGCTGCATTACCTACGCGGGCGGTAATGGCGATGGACAGGCCAAAAGGCACCATGAACGTCATAGCAGCAAAATTTATGGCCACCTGATGCCCCGCTAAGATTATAGCGCCCATTGAACCCATCAGCAGGCTGACAACAGCAAACATAGTTACTTCCATTGTAGAGCTCAGGCCGATGGGCACCCCGATTCTGAGTATTTCGCTAACATACCTCCATTCGGGTTTTCTAAAGGATGAAAAAATACGGAATCTTTTATAAGGCTTATGGGCCATGGTAAATACAAGCATTCCTGAAAACATGATAAAGCTGACAATCGCGGAGGCATATCCGCAGCCGACAGCTCCAAGCCGGGGAGCGCCAAGTACTCCATGCATGAAGATATAATTGCCGGGAATATTAACCAGCACACCAAGGAATGCAAAATACATAGCGGGTCGTGTAACAGCCATCCCTTCATTGAAAGCACGAAACGCTACGTAAGCAAGTAAAGGAAAAATACCCCAGGAGATGGCATCCAGATAACCCAGGGCAATAGGAACGACAGATGGGGCCACATCCATTAAATCCATAACTATGCCCAGATTTCTGAGTGCAAAGAAGATAGGCACAGCCAGCAACTGACTCACCCACAATCCCTGTCGGGCATAGACGCCCATTTCTTTGAAATTGCGCGCCCCGAGCAACTGAGCTATAACGGGGGTTACAGCCATGAGAATACCTGAAGCGAGCATCGTCAGGGGAACGAATATAGCCCCGCCCACTGCAATAGCCGCAAGCGCTTCCGCCGACAAACTTCCGGCCATAACGGTATCGACAAAGCTCATCGACGTTTGCAGTAGTTGGGCTATGATTACCGGAATACCAATTTTGAGTGTTATTCCCGCCTCTCTAAAGAAATTATTTTTGTGTGATTGCAGAAAGGAAATCAAGGTGACGGAGGTTTTATGCTATCGCCAAAATACAGAGCCGCGTATGGTACGAAAAATGGAGGCCAAAAGTAAGGGTTTTCTTTTAGAAGCCGGAAGGCAGAGATTGGCGATAGGCTTCATGCAGATAAAGGACATGGGGTTCTGAATCTTCCCCCAATCTGGTTAATAAAAAATTACAGATATCGTGTATTATTAGTATAATGTAACCGGTAAACTAACTATAACAAATACATTTAGCGTGAGTTCTCAAGTAACTTTAAAACAGATTGCAGAAGCGCTGGGCGTATCAGCCATGACAGTCTCAAGAGCACTTAATAATAGGGATAATGTAGATGCAAAGACTAAGCAGAGGGTCCTGGAAAAAGCCAGGAGCATGGGTTATACGCCGAACCATATAGCAAAGAGTTTAGTGTCAAACAAAACCTACACCATAGGTGTTGTAATACCGGCCATCTCTCACGCCTTTTTTCCTGAAGTAGTACGGGGCATTGAAGAGGTTACCTATAAGACGAACTATCAGCTTATTCTCACCCATGCCGCTGAACAATTCGAACGGGAAAAGGTTGCCATCAATACACTGAGATCCAAAAGGGTGGATGGAATATTGATTTCTACATCGCAGACTGTAGAAGATTACAGCTTTTACAAACAAACGATCGATTCAGGAATGCCTGTTGTATTTTTTGACCGGTGCATTGAAAATATAGGCGCCAGCTGTGTAAGTGTTAACGACCGGACTAGCTCCCGGCAGATTACCCAGCACTTAATCGATCATGGATACAAGAAAATTGCCTATATCAGCGGCCCACAGAAAGTTGCGGTAGGGAAGGAGCGGCTTGGGGGTTATTTAGAGGCTTTAGAGGCCCATGATATACCTGTCGATGACAAATTGATTGTGGAGGGTGGTTTCCGGGAACAACAAGGCTATGAAGCTATGAAGCAGCTTCTGGACTTGCCTGAGAGTAGCCGTCCACAGGCTGTTGCTACAATAAACGATCCCTCTGCATTTGGCGCCATTGAAGCCATAAAAGAATACGGGTTGTCTATTCCTGATGATATAGCGATTGTAGGTTTTACTGACGATATACGTGCCGGCTTGTTGGAGTGTCCGTTGACGACCATTCGGCAGCCGGCCTATGAAGTGGGAAAAAAAGGCGCGGAAAAGCTTATCAAGGTTATCGAAGATCCTGATGAGCCCATTGAAAATATTGAAGTGGTTACGAAACTTATCATCAGAAATTCATGCGGTTGCACATAATAGAAAGCTCTGTGCCGCATTTCCGTAAAAAACCATGTTCATCTATCAGCAATGAGAAACTATTTTAAACAGAAAGTTCTGCCGGCTGTTACATTAAGCAGTCCCGATTTGGCTTGTTCGCTTGCCGAGGCGTTGTTAAAAGGGGGAATAACCGTTCTGGAGGTTACGTTCCGTACCGGCGCCGCAGCGGCCTCGATAAAAAAAATAACAGAAGAATTTCCGGAATTGACAGTTGGAGCCGGAACCATTATTTCACCTGGCCAAATAACAGATGCTATGGAAGCAGGTGCGCGGTTCGGGCTGGCTCCCGGCCTTAACAAGAACATTATTCAGACGGCGCAGAAACATGATTTTCCGTTTATACCCGGAGTTATGACTCCATCAGAAATAGAGCAGGCGCTGGAGCAGGGTTGCAAGCTCCTGAAAGTATTTCCTGTAAAACAGATCGGTGGTGTTGAATTCATCAGGAGCATGGAAGGTCCTTATGCCCACACGGGTGTTCAATTCATACCTATGGGTGGAGTACATACCGGGAATCTGAAAGATTATCTCACGTGCAGGAGCGTTCTGGCCGCAGGCGGTTCGTGGCTGACGCCCGGGAAGCTGGTCCAACAAAAGGACTTCAGGAAAATTACCGAAATAGCCAGGGCATCTGTTGAAATAGCCGGAGTTGGTAAAACAGCACATCTTAACCGTCAGTCCGGATTGTATAACGAGTAAAACACGAAGGCACAAAATAAGGGAAGACTCTGAACCGGAAGAGCTTCAGCCCTTTACCCAGTGCGAAAGGGCTAAAGCTCTGCCTTTTTATGGTTCATGACTCTCCCCGGCTTAAAAGCCGGGGCAATTAATTCCGGCATCAAGAAATGGGATCTGTATTATATATCCGAAACTCCTCCCTTGACGTGGCGCCAGGATTATTGGACAGAAAGTGAGCCAGACGGTTCAGAGTTTGCTGGCCTCCTTCAATGGCTCCAAATTCAGCGGCTTCATTGCGAGCCTGAGCGGAAGGGAAGAGCATGCGCATGGTTAGTCTGGTTCTACCGCCCAGATCTTCAAAGATTACTGTTACTTTGAAATGTGGCGGATCGCCTTCCTCATCTCTGTGGCCATAGTGGTCATACTTCAGTAATTCCGGTTCCTCTATGCGGGTATAGACAATGTGGTTAGGGTAATCCGTCCCGTCTGGTCCATGCATCGTAAACTTCCAATCTCCATTGGGTTTGAACTCCATCTTATCCGTAGTTGTGGTAAAGCCATTGGGTCCCCACCACTGGCCGATTTTTTCGGGTGCTGTCCATGCCTCGAATACGAGTTCCCGCGGAGCATCGAATTCCCGGGTTTGAAGGATTTCCCGGTCGGTCGTACCGGTGTTAATACTGTTTGCCTTAGCCATATATATCTGTTTTTTATTTTTGTTACTTGAACATTGGCCGATATTTTTCCCGGTTCTCAGCTATAACCCAAACCAGAATAGCCAGTAACACAAGAGCTATGGGCAGACCGGATGGCGCTACCAGAATATGAGTTAAAATAATGCCTGCCATAACAGGGAAAATGATTATTGCACCAAGAGCTCTGTACTTTTTTGTAATAAATAGCACACCTCCGGCCATTTCGGCTATTGCAACAAGCGGCATCAGCCAGCCGACCTCCATGAGGGCGGTGGACATTTTTACAACCTGTTCCGGAAGGTCTTCCGGAACAGGCATATAATTAAAAAATTTATTTAATCCCGCGTTAATGAATATTAATCCAAAAAGCAGGCTTGCGGTGGATAGAATCTTAGCTTTCATAATGGTATTAAAGTGTTAATTACCAGTCGTGACTTGTGTCAGATGTTCTTCCAGGCGGTCCAGTGAACTGGCCATGCCCTCACTGATCCGATCACTTGGAGTGATCAGATCAGTAAACAAGGCGAGACAGAATGCAGCAGCACTGCCTGCTGCGGGGGAGGGCCACTGAAGGCGCTCGGAATATGGACAGAGCTGCGGACAGCATGAACCGGAATCGATGGTACGGCAAGTCCGTTTTGCTTACTCGCAGTTAACCATCCAGCGCACACCGAACCGATCGGTGAGGTTTCCGTGCCACGCGCCCCAAAATTGCTTTTCGTAGGCTATGCCGACTTTTCCGCCTTCAGCCAGAGCATCAAATATTTTTTTGCCCTGGTCGGGATCGTCCACGCTTATGGATAATGAGGCATCGCCCGTGCCCTTGTCTGCGGATTGTCCGGGAAATACATCGCTGGCCATAATGGTGTTTTGGCCAAAACTGAAACTTGCGTGGAGCACTTTGTCTTTATAATCATCCGGTGCATTCATTGCAGGGTTATCATATCGTTCCTGAATCTCAACAGTTCCACCAAGTATCTCTTTGTAGTTGTTTAGCGCTTCTTCGCACGTTCCCTGAAAATGGAGGTA